>JBKQWF010000040.1:0-60715 GCA_052139695.1 Limisphaerales bacterium | reverse complement strand
TCTCTCAAGAAACTGCTTGCGCAATTGGTTGTTTGACAACAAGTTCGAATCCCATCACGATCGCGGCCTTCTTCAAGGCAGACAACTTACGGTCTTGGTGTCGCTTCTCATAGTCTTCCAGCCCTTGTCGAACGTAGGCTTCGCCGTGCTTGAGTAACCGGTAAATTAGGCGGGCTAGTTTGTGGGCGGTCGCGGTGACCGCTTCCGCCGCCCCCAATTTGGCTTTCATCCGACGATAAAACGCTCCCAAAGCGCTCTGGCTTCTCTCCAAACTCACCGCCGCCAAGCGCAAGGCGTCGGAAACCCGGTTGATGACCCGGCGCGTGCGGCTGCTTAACACTTTGCCGCCGCTGATCCGCTGGTCCGGACAGAGACCCAGCCAGGAGGCAAAATGCTTTTCTGAGGGGAACCGGCTCAGGTCCGGCCCCACCTCGGTGAGAATGACCAACCCGGTCAGCACGCCGATTCCCTCAATGGCGGTTAAATCAACTCCCAGCTTGGGATAAAGCGCGGCGCGCATGTCCTGGTTGAGCATCTTGTCGTCGCAGGCTTTCCGTCCTTCTTTTCGGGGTGGCAACGGTTTGACCTTCACATCCACCTGATCGGGCAACCGGGCTGCTTCGATCACGATTTGCTCGTCACAGGCGCTGATTTTTGCCTCGTAGGTGTGATAGAGTTCAAAGGCGGTTCTGAGCACAAAGAGATGCTCGGGCCGGTAATCCCCCACCAGTGCCTTTTGGATCCGCTCCTGGCTGGCCTGCACGCGGCGATGCACCATTGCAGCCAGCTTCACCGGATCACGCTGGCCCTCCAAAATGGCCTCAATGATCGTCAAGCCGCTCAACCCCGTCACATCGCTCAAAACGTGGTGCAGTTGCACGTTCATCTGTTGCAGTGCTTTTTGCATGTGCTGGCATTGGGTGCCGCGTGCGCTCACCAACTCATCCCGATAGCGCAAATAGGTGCGCAGGATGCAGTAGGAATCTTTGGGCCGGAAGGAGCCTTGCAGCAATCCGTAAGTATGCAACCGTTGAATCCACTGGCAGTCCTGCACGTCGCTCTTGCGTCCGGCCACATTTTTGGTTTGGCGGGCATTGACCAGCACCACTTGTAAACCGCGCCGTTCCAGGATTTGGAATACGGGAATCCAGTAAACCCCGGTGGCCTCCATGGCCACAGTTTTGACGCCGCATTCCTGCAACCAGGCGGCCAAGGCTTCCAGGTCGGCGGTAAAGGTGCCGAAGGCGCGGACATTTTTCTCCGCGTTGCGGCGCGGCACACAGGCCCAGTGTTCCCGCGAGCCGATGTCTATGCCGGCGGCGGCGGGGTTGATCAACTCCCAAGCGGGATCAATGACAATTTTTCTCTTTTGCTTTTGCGCTTTTCGGGTTTTGCTTCTCATAGGTTAAGGGGTGGTTCCGGCCCAAGAGCGGCATGAAAAACTGCAATCTCTCAAACAGGATAATCCCGCAGGCTCGCCAAAGCCTGCGGGACTTCACTAATAAATCAGCCGAGAATCTTGGAACCAAGCTCTGTAACGGGCATGCAAGCACCATTGATGAACCGGCCATAGCTCGCCGAAACCACCAAGGATGATTTACCACCCAAAGCCCAACCCAGCAAAGTTTCTTCCATGATTAGCCCTCCGCTTCGGAGGGATGCGTGCTCTGAAGGAGTTGGATCGAAGCATCGATAGGCATTTTGGTGCATCATGGCACCATCACTGGCGAAACCAGGGTTCACGCCACGAAAGGTGCGTGGGCCTGAGATCAGGCTTTCCCTTACGGCAATTAGTGGGAATTCACCGATTTCGGTTTTCCGAGTTTTGGCACATTTTGTTTCGTCTGAACTAACCCCGGCAGAATCGATAATTGTAGTTGAGAAAATGATCATGCGAAACCAACGCCCTCGCGGGGGATTGTCGCCAACTCGCGAATGCACCAGGAAAGTCTCGATGCCTTAAGCCAGATGAGCCACTCGCTAACGCGCGAGCTAAATCTGGAAAAACTTCCGCAAGCCGTTGCATCAGAGTTGGCGGCCCATCAGCGAGTCGCGCAGGAATTGCGGGCAAGTGAGGAATGCCTTGCCGCCGATCTGCGGGACATGACCCGCCTTTATGAGGTGGGCAGCCAATGCGTCAACCTGGAGAATGACTTTGATCAGTGCCTTGAAAGCATTCTTGACGCCGCCATCTCCATTCTGGGCGCGGACAAGGGAAACCTCCAGTTGGCTGATTCAACCGGAACGCTGATCATCCGGGCGCAGCGCGGCTTTGATGAACCCTTTCTCGCGTTCTTTAATTCGTTGGAAATTCAGCACCGCTCCGCCTGCGGCGCGGCCATGCGCTCCGGCAGGAGAACGGTGGCGGAAGATGTAACGGTCAGTGATCTTTTTAAAGAAGGACCGGCCAAAGATGTGCTGCTGGCTGCCGGCGTCCGCGCCGTGCAATCGACGCCGTTACTCGCCAGCGGGGGAAATTTACTTGGCGTGGTTTCCACCCACTTCGCGCGGCCCCATCTCCCTGCCGAACGCCAGCTCAGGTTAATGGATTTGCTCGCGCGCCAGGCGGCGGATTACGTCGAGCGCCGGCGGACCGAAGAGATGTCGGCGCGACTCGCCGCCATTGTGGATCATTCCGACGATGCGATCATCAGCAAAGATTTATGCGGAACAATCAAGACCTGGAACAAGGGAGCGGAACGGCTCTTTGGCTATCGCGCGGATGAGGCTGTCGGAAAACCTGTCACCCTTCTGATCCCGCCGGAGCGGGCAGATGAAGAGCCGGATATTCTCCGCCGTCTCCGGCGCGGCGAGCATGTCGACCACTACGAGACCGTGCGGCGGCGGAAAAACGGTACGCTGCTCAATATCTCCCTGACGGTCTCCCCCATCAAGGATGCGCGCGGCCAGATTATCGGCGCCTCGAAGATCGCGCGGGACATCGACGATCGCAAGCGAGCGGACGAGCGCCTGGAGAAAACGGTGGCCGAACGGACCGCTTCTTTAAGAGAAGCCATTGCCCAAATGGAGGAATTCTCTTATACGGTATCCCATGACTTGCGCGCGCCTTTGCGGGCCATGCAAGGCTACAGCCAGACCCTTCTGCAAGACTTCGCTCCCCTCCTCCCGGAGGAGGCCCAACGTGCCATCACTCGCATCGCCGAAAATGCCACCCATCTTGAGAGGATGATTTTGGACGTTTTGAACTACAGCAAAGTGGCGCGGAGAGATATTCGTCTCGAAACAGTCAACCTGGACCTCCTGGCCCGGCGGGTGGTCGAGCAGCATCCGGGAATGCAATTGCCGGCCGCGGAAATACAGATTGACCCTCTGCCCGAGGTTTTGGGGCATGAGCCCTCGCTAAGCCAGGCCCTCTGCAACTTGCTCAACAACGCCGTGAAGTTCGTCGCGCCACGGGTAAGGCCCAAAGTCCACGTTTGGGCTGAAAATGGCAATGGCCGCGTCCGGGTTTGGATCGAGGACAATGGAATTGGGATTAATCCAGAGTATCAACACAAAGTTTTCCACATTTTTGAACAAATCCATCCGCACCTGAAATACGAGGGAACGGGCATCGGACTGGCCATTGTGCGCAAAGCCGTGGAACGTATGGGCGGCGCCGTCGGAATGGAATCGGACGGCGTTCATGGCAGCCGATTTTGGATGGAATTGAAGCCAGTGGGTTAAGCGGGAACGATTTCAGTCAAATCAAGGGAGAGAATATTCCACAATTGTGCGGCTGTTTTGATCCGTCCGCCAGGCTTTTTGCAGTTTCCACGGGCCATCTTCGCGCGGGTAAACGTATAATAAAAGCCGTCACTGGCGCGCCGGTGTCCATCACGAGCCGCACTTTTTCGCCGCTGGCCAGCCGAACCACCACCTTCAACAACCCTCCGCGGCCGGCGTCCTTGTTCATGGCCACTGTAGCTGGGAGTCGTGGATGAACCGCGTTCTCTGTCGCGCGGGAGCACAACAGCAGGCTCATGAATAGGCCCAATCGGCAAGAGTTCAGGATTCTTTTCAACGATTGGTTGGATCAATTGGTGGGGTTAATCCGGGGGAGTTATGGGCTGCAAATGGCTTCCGGCAATGCGCAAGGAGCAAGTGAGGCCGGCTGTCTTGTTGCCGGGCAATTCCACCGTCAAGGCATCGGCTGTTTGCGTGAATTTGAGTTCGCCTTTCTCGCCCAGCAATTCGACGCCTTTTATCTGGTTGACAGTGGCGTCCTGCCCTTTGGCGAGGGAGCGAATGACAATTTTGCCATCACCCGGCCAGCCCAAGGCGATGGCGTAGAGCCTCTTGCCTTTTGTGGTAAAGCGGATGTCCCGCGCGGTGTATTGAAAACTCTCCTTGAAGGCGCCGCCTTTGGCTTTGACCGCTCCTTCGTCATAGACCAGCCACGGGCGCGTGCCATAAATCGCCTCCCCGTTGACGGCAGTCCAATCGGCCAACTGTTGCAGCATGGTTTCCACCTCAGGATCCAAAGACCCATCGGAGCGCAGCACGACGTTGAGCAAAAGATTGCCGTTCTTGCTCGTGATGTCCACCAGCATTTGGACGATCCAGCTTACCGGCTGGTATTTCCAGTGGCGGTTATAAAACCAGTCGCCAATCGACGTGTCCGTCTGCCAGGGGGCGGGGCTGATGCCGCCGTTGACCCCCCTTTCGTAGTCCTGCACCCAGCGACCATCGGAAGGCTGTTTGCAATTATAAACCGCCGTCAATTTGCCGTGATGATATTGGATGCTGTCGTTGTAGAGATTGGCAATTTGGCTCAAACCGATTTCATTGCCGAAAGTCACGCCGCCGTCGCTGTATAACAAATCAGGATGGTAATCATCGACCAGTTGTTTGATTTCAAAATACCACTCCCGCTGCCACTTCGGGTTCTTGCTATACCAATCGGTGTCTCCCGCCTCGGCCGGAAAATGGTAGAGGTCCCAATAATTGGAATTGGCCCCGTCATAAGGCACGCCGGCAAAGGGGCCGGTCTTGTCGGACTGGTGCGCCGCCTGGAACCAGGTGAAGCTCGCGCCTAAATGTTCGGAAACGCCGAAGGGCATCCCTTGCTTCCTCGCGGCCCGCTGCCAGTCGCCCACCACGTCGCGGTGCGGCCCGTAATTGACCGAGTTCCATTTATGGTAGGGCGAGTTCCAAAGGAAAAAATCGTCGTGATGCGAACCCATGCTGACGAAGTATTTCGCGCCTGCCTTCTTATAGAGCGCCATCAAGCGGTCCGGGTCCCACTTCTCCGCTTTCCATAAAGGAATAATGTCCTTCCAGCCATTGGTCGAGGGATGGCCGAAGCGCGCCAAATGATCCTTGTAATCATCGGACCCTTCCTCGTACATCTTGCGCGCATACCAGTCGCCTTCCATCGGCACCGCTTGCGGCCCCCAATGGGCCCAGATACCGAACTTTGCGTCGCGAAACCACTCCGGACAGGCGTAGTTGGTCAGGGAATCCATCGTCCCGGAAAACTTCCCGGGAGTAATGGGCAGATCCGCGGCCGAGGAGATGAGTGGCGCCAGGGTAAGCCATGCGGCCAGACAGGCGTATTTGAACACACTGGATTCTGTTGTCTTATTCATAATGGTGTTTGAATTAAAATCCTCGCAGGTCGGTGCTGCTTCTCTCGGGCAATCCTGGAGCGGGTATGCGCTTCAGAACGACATACTGAATGCCGTGTTTTTCGCAGTATTCACGTTTGCCGCCTTTGTCGCCGTCTTCATTGACGACGTAAAAGTCCGGCTTGAGCCTTTCAATGTCCGGTTCCGCATCCAGCCAGCCTTGGCCGCTGCAAATTAGCGCCCGCGTCACAAATTTGATCGCGCCCGCCACGTAACGCCGCTCCTCTTGCGGCAGGAGCGGATGCCCCTTCCCTTTCAGCAACTGGATATTCGCGTCCTGGCCGACCATGACGTAAAGGTCCCCGTAGTGGCTGGCTTCCTCGAAAAATCGGACATGGCCTGAGTGAAACCAATCGAATGACCCGGTGACAATCACCTTTTTGTTGCTTGCGGGCCGATCAACCGGCGGCGTTTCGGGAAAACCGGCCAACTCGCTGTTTTGGATAACGCGATAGGTCACATTTTTCCCGCGGCAAAACCGTTTAAGCTCGAGGTTTGCGCTCTGTTCCACATCCGCCCAAACGTCGATGGGCCGGCCAGACAACAGTTCCTCAGCATCGACTTCCTCGCCCGTCGGAACCACGCCGCCGACATAACGGACCGCGCTGAGAAAATAGAGCCGTTCCGCCAGGGGAAATTTGGGCGGTTTGCCCGTGAGCTTCCGCACCAACTCATCCGGCCACGCCAAGACCGTCACGCTGCCGAGTTTGGCCGCTTCCTCCAAAAAGCGAAGATCACGCGAGCGCAGATCGTCAAAGCCCCCCGTGACTATGACTTGTTTATTGCTCATTCTGCTTCACGCGGACCTTGACCCGAAACGCTCCCGGGACCGGCTTTTCTGAGACAACCAGCAAATACCCGCCGCCGCAGCCCGAATACATTGCCCCGGCATACCTGGATTGATAGAAGCGGAGCAGGCCGGCAAGATCGATTGTCACCGTGGGATGACGAACGGTTCCGGGCAGGATGAATTCCCAGCATTTCATGCACTCGTTGAAGGAAGCGCCCAAGGCGCCGGCTTTCATTTTGCCTATGGCCTCGAAACAGTCTTTGCCGGTTTGCCCCAATCGCGCGATCCACTCCGGATCCAATCGCTTTTTGCCCAGAGGCGTGTAACCGGCAGGGCGTTGCGAGACAGGAAGAAGATGGAGCACGCTCTCCAACCAGCGCGCCGGCGGCGCGGAATTGAGCGATTCCACGTGGGCGGGGAAAACGCCGCCGTTGGCCTTGAAATCGTAATCGAGGCGGTTGACCCCAGGATAGACGAGGCCAATCATGTCCTGCGAGCCGGAGGGGTCTTTCTTTCCCGCATTCTCGGCCTCGTACAACTCCCGCGCCAATTTCGCCGGATCGCCCTTCGGCAATTGGCCGTTCCAGACGCGCAAGGCCACTTCGCGCGTGCTGCCGCAAATGCCAGCCCGGTCCATAAAGCGAAACTCCGGCTCAATATTGACAACGACCATCGAGCCGGGCGCTTTGGGGTTGTGGCGCGAAACAAACGGTTGATCAATCCACCCGCCAGCCAGGGCCAGCCGATAGGGAATTCTCCCGATAATTTCGGTGATGGGTGCCGTCTCGTGCATCTCCCCTACTCCACCACGCGCCGCCCTTTTTTGCGGTTGTGGTACTGCTCTTCGATCCATTTGTAGGTCAGGGCCAGCCCTTTTTTCAACGGCGTGTTCGGTTCCCAGCCCAGGACCTTTTGAATGAAGGTATTGTCGCTATTGCGCCCCGCCACCCCGCGCGGCGCGTTCAGGTCGTAGTGCCGCTTGAGCGTCACGCCGGCGATTTCTTCCACGTCCGTCAGCAGGTCGTTGATCGAAACCAATTCGCTCGACCCTAAATTGATCGGCGTCGCGATCAAGTCGTCGCAATGGGTGATCCGGTCAATCCCCGCGATGCAATCGGCGATATACATGAAACTGCGCGTCTGATGGCCGTCCCCCCAAATGGTGATGTTCTTGTTCCCGGTATCGATCGCTTCAATGACCTTGCGGCAGAGCGCGGCCGGCGCCTTTTCCCGCCCCCCGTCCCACGTCCCATTGGGCCCATAAACATTATGAAAACGGGCAATGAACGTTTTCATCCCACGCTCATGCCAGTACTCCTGGCAGAACATCTCCGAAAGCAATTTCTCCCACCCGTAACCCCGCTCGGCCATGGCCGGATAAGCGTCGGACTCCTTTAACGCCCGCACCTTGGGGTCTTCCTGCAATTTGGTGTTGTAAGCGCAGGCCGAGGAAGAAAAGAAATAGCGGCGTGCCCCCGCCCGGTAAGCTGCTTCCACCATGTGGGTGTTAATCAGCACGCTGCGCAGGCATTCCACCCGAAAACGCTCTATGAAACCCATTCCCCCCATGTCCGCCGCCAGATTATAGACCTCCACCGCCCCCTCGCAGACCCGGTGGCAATTCTCTTCCTGGCTCACGTCCAGGCACAGGCTCTCCACCCCGGGCACTCGCAAATACCATTCGTAAAGCGGCTTCTTGTCCACCGCGCGAATCCGGGTAAAGCCCCTGCTCGCAAAGTGCTGGGCAAGGTTCCCGGCGATGAACCCACCTCCCCCGGTAATGACGATCAAATCGTCGGGCTTCAGTTCCGCGTCTTTTTCTACCAGTCGTTTCTTTTCCATGTTCAATGTTGGGTTAATTGAATGTTCATCGCGAAACTACATGAACCAGCCCGCAAATGGAATGAGAATTCAAACGCGCAACCAGAACCGGTCCGCCGACATCCGAATAGCTAATGCGTAACATTTGCCAAGAACAACTTTTTTTTATTCTTTCCTAACGCATACACCGCCGGCCTTTTCTTGTATGATTCTCACTTGACGGGCTTTAGGGATGTGGTTTAGTGGGTTTATACACGGTTCCAGCCTACACCGGCGAGGTGTCGTTTGGTTGGATGACCGTCAAAGAGAGATTAGAAAACAAGAAGGTGAGTGAAAGCAAGAGACCATGAAAACATCATACTGTCACGCTCGAGCGCGAGCGTTTGCCGCGGGATTTACCCTTATTGAACTGCTGGTCGTTATCGCCATTATCGCGATATTGGCCTCAATGCTGCTTCCGGCGCTGTCCAGAGCCAAAGATCAAGCGACGGGTTCCACCTGCCAGAGCAACGAAAAACAACTGTCCCTGGCGTGGGCTATGTACAATGGGGACTTTAACGGAAAGTTTGTGCCCAACGGCGGGACGGCGAACCAAGGAACGTTGCTCAGCGACGTGGCGCCGGGCAGCACGTCCGCGCAGTGGTATCGATGATCCAGAGTGGATTGATTGTCCGGCCAGTTACCACACGGGCGCATGTGGAATGTCCTTCTGCGATGGCCACGCCGTGATCAAGGGCTGGCGGGACCGGACGGTGTTAGGTCAGAGTTCGATGGTGGTAGCCGGCAATGGAACGTGGTCAGGTGCCACCACCACATCACAATATAAACCCGACATTTTCTGGATGGTCAACCGCAGCACCGCCTTGACTTCAACACGAGCATTTCTGGGCCCCGAATAGGTCATGCGCCAGTCACGGACGGTCGGGACGCCTCGCCGAGCTCGCCGAGGGGTCCGGGGGGCTTGTCGGAGCAGTCGCCTCGCCGAGGCGACCCTACCCTTCTTGGGCCCGCCCACGCGTTACCGAATAGATTATTCCTGCTTGACGGGTTTCTTTTTTGTGCTTTAGTGATTCTTAAGTATCCCGGTTTCAGGCTTAGTCGGTGATTTGTCGGCTAGGTGAAACGCGGGCAGCCAGTCATGCACTGGAAAAACGAAGACCAAAAATGCGCAAAAATCAGCCGAGCACAGCCCTCGCAACTATGAAGAAACCACGCCAATCGATTGGTTCCCGCGCTTCCGCCGGTGGATTTACCCTTATTGAACTGCTGGTCGTTATCGCCATCATTGCCATTCTGGCCTCCATGCTCTTGCCGGCTTTGTCCAAAGCCAAAGACCAGGCCACGGGCTCAACCTGCCAGAGTAACGAGAAACAGTTGTCGCTGGCGTGGTCCATGTACAACGGGGATTTCAACGGAAAGTTCGTTCCCAACGGCGGAGAAGGCGCCCAAGGCAATGTCAATCCAAATGATCCAGATTTGTTGCCGGGCGGCGCCGATGCGCAATGGTGCCCCGGCCGGCAAGACGCAGGAGCCGGAGGGGGCTGGTTGTCTCCTGCCAGCCTCGCGGCCAATTCCCCTAATATCGGATGGGAATGGATCAGGGCTGGCTTGCTCTATAAGTATGTCGGGCAAGTGGGGGTTTATCTTTGCCCTGCGGACAAAAGCTACAATGTGGAGGGAAGCCAGCAATATCCGCACGTCCGTAGCATGTCGATGAACGCGTGGCTGCAGCCTCTGCCGATCAATGATACCACGCCTCCATGGAACAATGGCTCCGAAGATAAAAACCTTCGCATTTATACAAGAGAAGGCGACTTGTCGGTGCCGGGACCTGCCAATACCTGGCTGTTTGTTGATGAAAACCCGCAAAGCATCAATGACGGCTGGATGGTTGAAGACCCCACTGAGCCGGGCATCGATGATCCTGAGTGGGTTGATTTGCCGGCAACTTACCATACGGGCGCTTGCGGCATGTCCTTCTGCGATGGTCACGCCGTGATCAAGGGCTGGCGTGACCGGACCGTCTTGGCCCAAAGTTCTTTGGTTGTCCACGCCACCAGCACTTGGGTCAGTCCGGCGGCGGCGCAATACAAACCCGACATTCTCTGGATGGTCAACCGCAGCACCGCCTTGAAGTCAACGCGGGCGTTTCTGGGGCCTGAATAGACTGATCTCCGGCTTGGACACACCGGGCGGCGGCCAAGAGCTCTGACGTATGGAGCAGGCTATTGCCGGAAAGTGTCCCTTTGAGTCGCCGTTCCTACGGCAGGAAATGTAAGGCTCCGGTTGGCGGCGCTTTCCCAAATGACCTTTCCAGACTGGTCCATCTTGACGTACTTGTATTGAAACGCCGTGGACGCCGGAAGGGACACCGTAGCCGACCAAACCGGGTATGGAACGGGCGACAACTGGATTCCGGACCGTGTATTCCATGCTCCAAGGAGCGCATGGTTGCCGACAAGGTAAACATTCTGGCCCCAGACAGTGGGGGCGTTGACGTTGAAACTGACAGTGACCTGGGGTTGATCGGAAGCGTAGCGCCGGATGACAACGGACGGGGCGTCGTTATGGCCGTTTTTCATGGCTGCCACCAGGTTGATGTACTCGCCCATCGCCCAGCTCAGGGGGCGCATTGAGTCGGTGGCCGTTCCCGGGACATCGTTGGCGGGCGTATCGGTCTCCCAACCATCGATGTTCGCGCTGATGTTCCAAACCTGTTCGGGAATGAATCCGGCCTGGGAAGAAAAACTCTTGAGGGCGGCGAGGTAAGGTTGGCCGTTGGCACCGTTGCCGGACCTGGCTATTTCGTAAATGCCGCGCTCGGCGGTGAAGATCGGCCAAAGGCGTCCTCTCCCAAGCCCGTTGCCGCCGTTGTAGGCGGTGCCATCATTGTGCTCGCCATAGCCGTCGTGGTTGTAACGAAACCATGCATCGCCTTTGCCAGGAATGGTTTGCTTGAGGGAGTTGTCGTACTTGGGAATGGTTTCCAAAATGGTCCAGTTGCTCGGGCTCATGGCGCCCAAACGGACTAATTCCAGGAACCCGCCGTCCAGGACGGTGCGCGGATCATAGGTTCCGACGCCGTTGCCGAAGGTCAGTTGGATATTGGCGCACGGCTCCTGATTCTGATCGAGTCGGATGAAATAGTTGGAATCTCCGTAAGGCCCGTTGGTCGTGAAAGTCCAGTTGGCCACGTTGTTCCTCCAGGCGTCGGCAAATTGAAGATACTTGGCGGCATCGTTGGTATCGGAAGAGCGGGTGGCAAAATCGGCGGCGCAAACCAGGCCCGCGATTTCGGCGGCAATGGTGGACGGCGAATACCCGGACATTTCCTCCCAGCGTTCCTCCTGCGTCCAGGGACCGTTGTTGATCACAAAATCCGCCGCCATTTTCATTTTCGGCCATAGGTCGAGGCGATTCAATTTCCACGCCAGGATGATCGGCATGGAGGCTTCGTCCATTTGCGTGGCGTTCCAATCTGGCACGCCGCTGTCGAAGCTGTTCTGCGGAAAGCGGCCCGGGGTCGAATAGGGATTGCTGCCGCTGAGGGTTTGCATTTGGGTGTTGAACAGAAAGTTGACCGCCATGTTGGCAGAATTGGTGTCGCCGGCGGCAATCAAGGCGCTGGCGAATTTGAACAGGTCGCGCGCCCAAACCAGGTGATAGCCGCCGTTGTCCTGATCACCGTTGCTGGGCCCCCACGGAACGCCCAGGCCGGCGACCATCGCGCCGTTACTTTTATCCTGAGTGGATTTGAGGGTCATGGCGGCAAGGTAATACTGATCGTCGGCGGTTCCGCCCTGGCTATTGAGCCCCTGGCAATAGGAATTCCATTGTTGGGCATAGGTGGTTTGAAGGGAATTCAGGTCGGAGGACAGGGTGGCACTGGCGTTATCCATGGCCATTTGCTCGTTTGCGCCGAAACTGAGGACAAGGTCAAACGAAACGCTGGAACCTCTGTTGGTCCCGAAGTCCAGCCAGCCCATTTGCGCCACGTTCCCGCCGTAGGCGCCATCGAAATTCCAGCTCATCGTCCTGTCGTCAGCCCCGCCGAACAGATCGGTCCAGCCGTCATTCACTCCAACAAAGCCACTGGAGACTTCAAGGTTCGTGCCGCTGGTGGCCCAAGGGAGGGAAACGGCCAGGGCAGACGAATTGGTGTTTGGTTTGGAGGCCACCAACATGATGCGATTGCCATTGGTCAGGGTGCGGGAATTGTCATTGCCGCCTTGGTTGTCGATGCCGGGGTGATTCAGGACATAAAGATTAAAATCCTGGACGGTCTTGCCGCTTTGCAGCGCCTGGAAGACAACCCTTTGCACGACGCTTGGCCGGGCGGGGTCGGTAAAAATCGTCCTGGTGATTTGCCAGGCTCCATTATTGGCCACAGTCACCGCTTGCCAAACCAGGGCGCGCTGATCCACCAAAGCGACGGTTTGGTTGGTTTGAAGCTTTTGCTCGGCGTCATTAGGCCCCATGGTTTTGGCAGCGTCCTCAACCACGAATTCCATGTCGATGTTTTGAATCAGATCGGGGGATGGATAAAACACTTCGGTCAGCATTCCTTGCGCGCCGGTAAAATAGACCGGGGAAGCGTTGCTGGCGGACGTTCCCAGAAAGTCCTTGGCGGAAGGCGCCCAAACCGAGGGGGTTCCCGGCCCATTTGGAGCATTGACCGCCATGCACGGGTCTATTCGCCCTGCAAGACATAAAAGGAGAAGCCAACTGATTCGGAAGAAATGACTGACTCCGAAGGGCGGTCTGAAGTGAATAGGCTCAATCAAGCAGTTCATAAATTACCCTCGGTGGGACACTTTGCAAGCCAGCCTGCCCTGGGTTGTAACAAGGGCGTATGCAAGCCCGGGGGGTCAAATGCAAGTCCCCATTCGAACCACCCCCAGAGCTGCGAAATTCAAAAAAAATGCAATATTCTGCTTGCGCGGTGCCGGCTTCACCCCCACCTTTCAGCCCCTTCAATGGGGCCAAGAAACGTGTGGCCTTTGGCAACAGACGGTTAGTCGAAGCGCTGAACCTGCCCTAGGTTGGCCAAATTCGATAGTTGTTAATAGTCGAAAATCCATTGAAGGCTAACTTGCAAGAATCGATTTATTTGACCGTATGGAACTATATGAAATTGAGAACAGTGTTTAACGTGAAGAGAATCCTTTTGCTGGCCGGCGCCAGTGTTTTCCTGGCGGGCAGCGCAGCATTGGCCCAGAATCTGTCCCCCGGCGTTATGGATGTCGGCAAACTGGCTGCGGCGCATGTGCCGGAGGAGAATATCGTCAACTTCGTTAAAGTCAGCGGTGTTGCCTATCATCTGACCCCGGATGACATCATCTACCTGAATGGCCAAGGCGTGACGGCGAATGTCCTGGCGCTCATGCAGAACAGCGCCCCGGCTGCGCCCGCTCCAGAGGCTGCGCCCGCGCCCGCGGAACCACCCCCCACTCCCGCGCCGCCGCCGCCGGATGCCGGCGCCGCTCCCGCGCCTGAGATCAACCTGCCTTATTTTCAGACCCAACTCGGTCCCTACGGCACTTGGATGGATTTGCCGCCGTACGGCCCGGTGTGGCGTCCTGGCGTCGCCATGAACGACCCCGGCTGGCGTCCTTATTGCCAGGGGGGACATTGGGTGATGACGGATGCCGGCTGGTACTGGCAAGCCGATGATCCGTGGGGGGCGGTTGTGTTTCATTATGGCCGCTGGTTTTTTGACGACAACAATGGCTGGGTCTGGGTTCCGGGTTATAACTGGGCTCCCTCTTGGGTAGCCTGGCGGCGCGCCGACGGTTTCTACGGATGGGCTCCCCTGCCCCCGCACGCGGAGTTTGTCGCTGGGGTGGGTATTGCCATTGGGGGAGTGGCGGTTGGGGCGGATTTCGATTTCGGTTTGCATGCCTCAGCCTTCACTTTTGTGGGATTCGACCATCTTTGGGAACGGGATTACGGCGTGGTCATGCTGCCCTCGGCCCGCATCGACTTGGTCTTCCGCGCCAGTGTTATTCAAAACTCCTACCACTTGGACCACGGCCGCTTCGTGGTGGAAGGTTTCGGACGCGACGATATCAGGATTCGCACGGGCCGCGCGGTGGAAGTGGTCTCGATTAACAAGCAAGTTGTGGTGGAACACACCACTGTCGTCAAGAATGTGACCAACGTCAAAAACGTGACCATTCGCAGTAACGTGACCACCGTTAAAAACGTTACGAACGTCAAAAACGTCAGCAATGTGAGCAACGTCAAAAACGTCAGCACCGTGAACAACACGAAAAATGTCAGCAATACGAAGAATGTCACCGACGTGAACAACACGAAGAACGTCAGCAATACCCGCAACGTTAATAATGAAGCGAATGTGAAGAACACAACCGGGACAACGAGCGCGGGCACCCATCCCACAACCTCGCCCTATCCCAGCACGCCCGCCTCTCATCCCGGCACAGCCGGGACGCCAGGCACACAGCATCCCGGCACAGCCGGGACGCCGGGCACACAGCATCCCGCCTCGGCCCCGACCGCCGCAAAGAAACCCGTTGCGTCCGGGCACGCCACCAATTCGCCAGCACGGTAAGACGCCAAGAAAGAGGAGAATTCCGATCCGGGTTTTTCCGCCGGCAAGGCCACAGTTGCACGACTGCTGCCAGCCGGCGGAAAATCTGTACGGTCCCCTGCTCCGTCAGCGCGACCCGGCCACCACCAGGTTTGCCAGTTATTGCGTCATTTCAGGCGGCTCTGGGGCGCGTCTGGTCCCCGTTCCGGGCCGGCGAATTGAGGAGACGGTCCAGGGTCCATTTCCTGGTCAACGTTTCGCATAACTGCACGACCTCAATGTTGTCGAAGGGCTTTTTGAGCACGGCCAGGCTGTTTCTCTTGCCCAATTGCCGCAGAATTTCCTCCCACGAATAATCTGAATAAGCCGTGCAAATAACAACTTGCAAGTCCGGAGCGGCCACCCAAAGCCGCGTGATCGTCTCGACGCCATCCCAGCCCGGGGGCATTCGCATATCAACAAACGCCACGGCATAGGGACGGCCCACTTGCTGGGCGTGCAGCACTTTGGCCAGGGCTTCCTCACCCTGGTACGCGGACTCCATCTCAAATCCTTCATGAGTATCCGGCGGAACGTCCGTCAGAAACAGGGTTGTTTCCAAGTCCTCCAGCCGTTCGTCGCCTGGGGCTGGCCGGCAAAGAATTTTTTGAAAATCGCCATGAATGGTTGGGTTGTCATCGACCACGAGGACTCGGCGGTTATCGGGAAATGCGGCAGGATTCATAAAGGAGCGCTTTGGTGGGCCACCGGCAATTCCAGGGTGAACGTGGCGCCGCGGCCCAGGCCTTCGCTGTGGGCGCGCAAGGTTCCGCCCATTTCTTTGGCGGCAAGGGCCGAGGTGTGCAATCCGAAACCATGGCCGTCTTTTTTTGTGGTGAATCCGTGCCCAAAGACGCGGTTGAGGTTTTCCGGGGCGATGCCCACGCCATTGTCCTGGACATGAATCTGAACGCAATGATGGGGACCCGCCCGGATTGACACGCTCACCTTTTTTTCTGGGCCGGGGCCGTGATCCACGGCGTACTTGGCGTTGCGGATGAGATTGACCAGGATTTGCAAGACTTTGTGTTTGTCTGCCACGACCGTCGGGACCTCTTCGAAGTGTCGTTCCAGCACAACACCGTGCCGGGTCAGCGCGTCCGCGTTCATTTCCAAACTGTCCTCCACCATTTCCCGGACGGAGACCAATTCCAATATTCCCGACACCTTGGCATAGCGCTGTTGCATCGTGATGACGCTCTTGATGTGGCCGATGTGTTTGAGCAGGGACTCCAACTCGCGAAGCTGGTCCGCTTGCTCGGTGCGCAATCGGCTGGCCAGCCGAATCAGAAACTCCGGCAACAGCTTGCCTTTGGGGTCGTTGGAAAGATAATCGCCCAATTCCGCCCGCTTCTCCTCCAGCACGGCGGCTGCCTTTTCCAGCCCTTTGATTTTGGAATTGCGCACCATCTCCATCGCCACGGTCGCGGAAACATTGACGCTATTGAGGGTGTTGCCGACATTATGCAAAACCCCGGTAGCCACCTCGGCCATGCCGGCTTGGCGCGACACCGCCAGCAGGCGGCGATGCATCGATTCCTGAACCCGAAAGCGCTCCTCGACCAGCGCTGACTGAAGCTGCACGAGTGTCGGGACAGGGATAATGCCCAGGTAATCGTCCTCGGCGCCGAGCAAGATTAAATCCTCATTGAAAGCCTTGCCCTGGCGGCTCAGCGCCGTTTCCAGGACCTGCCGCACCGCTGTGCCCCGGCGCAGCATCAAAGGATTCTCCACCATGTGCTCGCGAACCGGGTCCCTGCTGTAGATGGAAAACCCATAACGATGGCCCATCAAAAAGCCGATGTGTCCGCGTGAGCAGAGCCCCACCACCCGGTTCGATTCCATGACAGCGCAATAATCCTGCTGATCTGTTTGGAACTGTTGATACACCTCTCCGAGCGACGTACTGGCCTGCGTTCGTTCCCGATGTTTGACCAGGGTAGTGAGATCGGTTTGCTCAATGCCAGGCGTTGACTTGTCGCCGTGGGCGTGGCCTTCCGCTTCCAATAGACTTACATTCACGCGTCATATATCGGCACAGAATTCAGTCGCGCTGTATTAAGATCAGGTGACATTTTCTCGATGGTTCCGGCCATTATTTGCCAGCAGAGGCCCAATTTCCGGGGGAAAGAATCCAACCACCTTGCTTTCCGAATTCGCTTGCCACGCGAAAAGCCAAAACTTTAGCTCTTGAGCCAAAACCGGCGGATCCTCTGACTTCAGCATTACACCCGTCGATTCCTGGTTTGCCAAGCAGCTTCTGGCCGATTGTCGGAAGGCCGGACACCTGCTTGATTTCATGTGCCTCTTGGCTAGGTCGCGGCAGCTCTGGCCGGCTTCCGCGACGAGCCCGCCGGCCAGGCGGCAGGATCGTGCCGTCCCCGGCAAATCCTCAAATTCATTAAGAACGTTTGCAAATCACCAGCGTTGCGCTATAGTGGCAGCGCGTGTATTGCTGAAAAATGGCCGGCTCCAAAATTGAGTATGACGCTTGTTTACCTGGGTTGCGGCCCGGTGAACGAGACGTTGTTTCATTTTATAATTCTATTAGAATAGTTTCGCCGTTCAACCGCTAGCTATGATGGAAGAAGACGCCCTACCGCTTCAACCACGCACCGCCTTTGTCAGAAGCTTCTTTTCCAAGTGGGACCATTACAAACGGCTCCTGCTGAAGTTCTGGTGGATTCCAGCCTTGACCTGTGGCCTCAGCGTGGAAGTGCAGTCGCTTTTGCTCAAGCGAGCTCCTCCTGCTTTTGTCTCCGAGGGTAGAATGATCGTCAACGTCAAGGTCTCCATCCCTGACGGCAACGTCTATTCCGAGGAAGTAAACAACTTTTACGGAACGCAAGTGGCGTTGATGCAAAGTGATACGGTCATGAATCGCGTCAGTGCGCGTTTGCAAGCCAACCACACGGAGCTTCATCCCCAGCCGGTGAAAATTGACGTCACGGTTGCGCCCAAATCCAGTATTTTCGACCTGCACGCGGTCGGAGAGGACCCGGCTTTTACCCAGGCCTATTTGCAGGCGATCATGGATGAATATACCAATTTAAAAAGAGAGTTGATTGCGAACGCTTCCAGCGCGACCGAATTCAGCGTCCAGGAACAGCTTAAACAAATGGAGGTGGAGCTCCAAAAAGCCAAGGAAACTGTCTTCAATTTCCAATCGACCAACAAGGAAGTCTTTCTCCAGCCCAGTGGCGGAAATAGCGCGGCGGATTATTTGTCCTACTTGAACCGGCAACTTGCGGAAAATAGGTCTGAATTGGAGTTGCTTAAGGGTCTTACCTTGGATGAAAACCTCGAGCGGCAACGGGGGCTTTTTGCAAAGCCCGCGGAAGGAAATGACGCAGCGAAATCGGCCCGTCTAACCCCTTCCCAGCCTGGCAGACCCCAAACCAACAACGAAGCGCCGCCAGATGGAATCCCTTCCCGGCTGGGTGGTTTTGAGGCGTCTTACATGGCGGCCAAACAGGAGTTGATCTTGTTGGAAAGCAAGAAAGACGGGTATCTGCAACAAAACCCCAAAGTTGACCAATCGAGATCGCCTGAGTTGATTAGTGTAAACGAACAAATCGAGCGTCAGAAAAAGACGCTGAAGATTTATGAGGAGCAAAGCCGGCAGCAACTGGAAAACCAAAAGCACATCCTTGAGGCGAAGATCAAGAGCCTTGAGAGCCTGGTCAGTGATTGGGAAAAAAAGGCCTTGGAGGCGAGCAGAAAACTGGCAGTTTTCGAGAGCCTTCAGGAAAATCAGAAGCGGCTGCAAACCCGATACGACCAGATGCAGGCCAACCTGCAAAGGCTTGAAGTGGATAAGGGCATCGGCCAGGAAAGTGTAACCCCGCTTGAAGCCGCCACGCCGCCTGTCCCTCTCCCTCCGCAAAAACTGAAGCACCTGATCATGGCAGGGTTGTTGGGGCTGATTTTGGGGATAAGCATCCCCATCATTATTGATCGATTGGATGACCGCCCAACATCTTCCCTGGAATTGGAACAGCTTTTTCGCATGCCCGTGTTGGCGCAATTTCCACTGGTCAAGCCGGAGCGGAAAGTGGGCGTGCGCCCGCTCCAGTTGAATGATGAACGCTACCCGATGATCGAGGCTTACCGGGGACTCCGCTCCGCCCTCATTTTCAGGGATTCAGTCAAGAACCGGACGAAGAGCATCATGATCAGCAGCGCTCGTCCTAATGACGGCAAGTCCATGGTCTCCGCAAACTTCGCCTTTACCCTGGCCCAGGCCGGTGCCCGCGTGCTTTTGATCGATGCCGACTTGCGGCGGGGCATTTTGCACAAAAACTTCTCCACGCCGGCTTCCCCCGGCCTGGTGGAGATTCTGGCCGGAAAAATATCCTGGACCACGGCCATCGTTCCGACCTCCGTCCCCAATCTGGATTTGGTGCCTTGCGGCGAAGCCACCAGCCAGCGCGGCAATCTCTTCGCCGAAGTCGGCAAGTATTTGCTGGAGATGCCAAGACATTACGATTATTATATATTCGACACATCTCCCGTCATGGTGGGGGATGATGTTCTGAGTTTGGCGCCTTATGTGGATGGCGTTATCATGGTTGTGCGGGCTGGATTCACCTCCGGCCGCCTCGCGCAAGCCGCCTTGGAATCGCTTAACCTGCGGCAGGTCAACGTGCTCGGCTTGGTCTTTAACGGGGTTGACCCGAATGCCAGCAACTTTCATTATTACAGATTCAAAGAATACTATCCTCGGGCAGTTAAGCAGGCGTGACGGTGTTTCGATTGGGTTCGAGGCAAAAAAATGCAACGCGACAGAGTCCGCCGCTTTAAATTGCATCTCTGTGCCTCGGTGTCTCTGTGGTGAAAAATAAGGAATAAAGGACCCGAAAAACAAGTCAAGTTCGCCCCGAGCTTCGCCGTGAAATTTCAAACTTCTTTGGCTAGGATTTAGGCGTTTTCGCCGGTTCGCGGGTCGTGTCCTCGCGGATGGTCGCTGAAACCAAATAAAACGGCCCCCGCAGCGCAGGGAAAGGTTACAGAATGAAGGACCGGATCGAGGCGCCGTAGCCTCCAAATCCGGCTCCATGGGTTACCATCCATGTGCCCGCGGCTTCGGACGCCAATGGCCTTGAATTTGAGGGCCTCAGTAATGGTTTGCTCGCTACGGGGGGCATGCCCTTGGCCCTGAAGGAATTGCTTCGTTCCGTTGTGTGCGATATTATAAGCAAATATGAAACCCACCTTTAGAGGAAAACATCGTTTGGGAAAGGCCATTCCGATTTTTGGTTTGCTTCGCGTCGGCAGAGCGTGGGCCGGGATTATTGAAAGCGTGTGTCGGTTTGGCGCTTGCTTCGCCTTCGCCTTTTCTGGCTGCTCGACTACTCAAAGCCTGACGGCTGCCACGGAGGATTCTCAAACTTCCGTGGCGGCGCAACCTGTTGTCGCGCTGACGGTGGAAGTGGAGATGGACACGTGGGATAATCTGTTCTTTTTCGACCAGAGCGGGCACGGAGGACCCGGAGACCAGTTTTGGCATTCCCTCTTTCACACGAATGAGATCCGCCGATGCATCGTGGGAACAAATCGCTGGATGATTGATGACCGCAAAGACGGCGGCAGGCGGACCTATTGGTTTGACGGAACCAATCTTGTGGACGAGCACGCAAGCGCGGCCCAAGGCGGAGTGTGGCTGACGGAAATCTCTTCATCGACAGACGGCAATCCCGGACGACCGGTGCGGGTGACCGATCGGATGACGTTTGATTGGTCGGCCAAAGCCTATTGGTTGGCTCTGTGCTCCGGACCGTGCTTAAAACATGCTGGACGGACGATCTACCTGCCCAACGATATCTGGAAGGAGAATCTCGCCGTGCCGGGTTGGAAGGATGAAGTGGAAACGTTCCCGGACGCTTTCGGGTTGCCCAAGACTGTCACGCTCCGCGCCACTAACGGGCAGGTTATTTTTCAATATCGGGCGCATGCGACGACCAACGCTTTTGGCGCAACGTTTCCGCTGGAGTTTTACGGCGTGCAATATGGCAAGGGAGGCGCGGAAGGATGGTGTGTGGAGTTGACTTACAAGGGGCGAATCACCGCCATCGAGCCAGCCTCCTCTGAAGATTTGGCCGTGCCAACGGAAGTTTTAAAGCGGGCGAAACGATGGGAAGATTAGAAATTCCGCCAATTGCATGCTTTCAAATCCTGTTATGGCGTCATTCGCCAACACTCGTGACAACTTGAATGTGCCCGAGTGTCCGGACTTCCGACGAGGTCAGCCGCGTTGTTTCATAAAGCCAATCCTCCTCACTCCGATAGGCAGCCTGACGAACCGGTCGCCGTCAGCCAGCGGAAAGGCAATCAAAGAGGTTAAGGCCCTCGCGGCTTCCTGAGCGACACGTAAAACCTGTTCAAAATCCTTCCGTAGGATTTTAATCTTGACGCATTCTTGCTATCATTGCCGCGCATGCAAACATCATCGCCGCCCATTTCGCCGCCCAGCCCATCGATGAACCCAACCTCACCCAGTGGAAGCAAAGCCCGACGCCGCCCCGGAAAGCCTGCTTCCATCGAAACCCGAACCCAATTGAGCTAAATTGAACCAAATTGAGCCGCTCTTACCCCCCCGGGGCCCCCGGGGGGGGGCCGCGCCCCGCCGCAATGCCATCCCCATTCTCGTTTCGAGTGCAACAATTCCGTCACGTACCCCGCCGGCCTCGCCAGCCGAGGGCCCACGAGGGACCCAAATCCTCGCCTAAGGCGAGCGAATTTCGGGCTTGGGGAGCGCGACCGTCCCGGTCGCCGCGGTCGGCGTCTCTCCGACCGCATCTTGCCGGTGCTATACGATTCCTATCGAAGCATTCAGACGTGGCGCTAAGGTTAGGCGAGGATTTGGGAGGGACCGAGCCCCTTGACCCTTTCCCTATAGGTTGTTAGTCTCGTGGTTACGATGGCGCGTTTATGATGGCGAATGTTGATACCAAGAGTTTGTTTGCATCACTCATCCGAAAGTTCAAGTGCGATCTGGTCCTGGATATTGGGTCGCGAGACGGAAAACAGGCGATGCTTTTTAAGGATTGTCTGCCGCAGGCACGGGTGATTGCTTTTGAGGCCAATCCACTAAACTATCAAAGAATGGCTCATAATTCATTGTTGACCGGGCGCGTTACGATTCTGCCATGGGCGGTTAGCGATGCCGATGGCAAGGCAACATTTCATATAGCTGATGCTGATTATCAGTCGCCAGAATCGACGGAAAACAACCTTGGCATCAGTTCCTTGCTGGTTCATCCGGGAGTTAAATGTTCCAAGAGCGTTGAAGTCTCAACCGTACGCATCGATACTTTATTGAATCGGGCGGAGTATCAGCAATACCAGGCCATCGCACTCTGGATTGACGCCGAGTCCGCTGAGTATTTTATTCTCGATGGCATGCGCGCGGTGGCCGACCGTGTCAGAATAATCCATGTCGAAACTGCCAAAACGCCCATGCGGGTCGGCCAGCGGACATATGAGGATGTCGTCGGGTTGGCAGACTGCCTTGGTTTTGTGGAGGTCGGATCGAATATAGGGGAGATGGACAAATGGGGTGATATTGTGTTGGTCCCAAAGGGCGTTCAGTCGCAAGTCCACGCGGCTCAAGTGAAGGCTCTGCTCGCCAAGAACATCAGGATCAACCAAGTAGCCGTGTTCCTGAAAAGTCGTTTCCCCTGGCTCTACCGTACCCTGAGAGAACGTTTTGTGAAGGCCATCTAGACGTAGGAACCCAGGAAAAAAGACTGCCGGTTGCTTTCCTTTGGCGCGTGCTGATTGTGCCGGGTGAAAAGAACCGAGCCGCACCAACCATGGCATCGGAGAAAGAATGGGTTAGTGGTTCAAACCGGAACCGGTCGCAAGCGCGGGATGGACTTGTCTTCTCCTTATGGTAAAATCCGCGCGTGGAAGAATATAGTTTTTTTTTGCAAGCCATTGCTGTCGGCACGCTTTGCGGCCAGGCGTGCTGCATTTGATTTATGAGCGAGGTTGCCGGACAATTGTCGGAAGTTGAGCGGCATTTGCTGACGGAGGCGATCACGCTGGCGCCAAAGAAGCCCGAAACCGTGATCGAGGTAGGCACCTGGCTTGGAGGTGGCAGCACCCTGCACATTTTGCGAGCTTTGGAGAAAAACGGTGTTGGGCATCTCTGGGGCATCGAGGCGGATCGTTCGATTTACGCCCGGATGGTTGGCAATATCCGGACGGCGGTTCCAGAGGCTGTTGAGCGTTTTACACCCTTATTTGGATTCTCGCACAAGGTGCTTCCGCAATGGATCAAGGAACGCGGGAGAGGAGCCCAGGTGGACTTCGCCTTTCTGGACGGCGGAAACAATCCGCGTGAGCAAATTGCCGAATTTCGATTGCTCGATCCCATAATACCCGTCGGCGGTCAACTGATGGCGCACGATGCCAAATTACGTAAAGGCAAATGGTTGGGACCGTTTGTCTCATCCCTGGATAATTGGGAAACACGATTGCATAACGTGAGTGAAGAGGGACTTTTCTTCGCGAAAAAAAATGCGCCGCATCCGTCGGCAGCCAGCTTGCGCGCGGCGCAACATCAACTGCTCCGGATGCAGTGTCAGCCCGCGGAAATCGCCGCCGCAATCTTGCCTTCTCCAATCTGTGGATTCTGTCTGCGGCTGTTGCCTCGGCGCTTTTCTCGGCAACTGGCCGAGGGCCGAGGCTGAATTTGAGCGGATGGGCAAGGCTCCGGGGCCAAAAGCGAGATTGATCGCACGAATACATTGAAAGTTCTATTTTCCAACGACCTTCCGTTTTTTCTAGCTCATGGTGGCACACAAACCCTGTTGGAATCGCTTATGAGGGAGTTGGTCCAATTAGGCGTGGAGGTCGAACCGGCGCGTTGGTGGGATGAGACGCAAAAGGGCGATATCATTCATTATATGAACCGGCCGCCGCTTCTGAATGTTCAACTGGCCAGGCAAAAAGGCTATAAACTGGTAATGACAGAAAACTGCGACCAGACCGCTTCCCGGAGCCGTGGCAAGCTGTTTGCACAACGTTGGATGACGAGGCTGGCACGAACCCTCTTGCCGAGTGGGGTGACAGCGCGGCTGGCTTGGGATGTTTACCAGGAACTTGATGCGATGGTTTATGTGGTTCAACACGAGTGGGAAACGGTGCAGTATTTATTCGGAGCCGATCCTCAGCGCGGGCATGTTATTCCTCATGGATTGGAACCCGAAGTTATGGCGGAGCTCGCCCAATCGCAGCCGGAAGGGGATTACTTGATTTCTGTTGCCACAATTCATCCCAGAAAGAACCCGGTTTTGCTGGCGCGAGCGGCCCATCTAGCGAAAATCCCCATCGTTTTTCTGGGCAAGCCTTATGGCTCTGACGACCCTTATTTCCGGGAATTCAAGAGTTACGTGGATGATCAGATCGTCCGGTACCCAGGTTTTGTTTCCTCGGCAGAAAAGCACCGTTATTTGCGCGGGGCGCGAGGGTTTGTCTTATTGAGCCAGTACGAGAGTGGATGCATCGCAGTGTATGAGGCTGCCGCGGCTGGTTTGCCGCTGCTCCTCTCGGATTTGCCATGGGCTTCCAAGGTGTACCAGAAAGCGAAAGGGGTGAAATTCATGCCTCCGCATGCCGCGGAGAGCGCGACAGAATTGCTGGCCGCCTTTTACCACCAAGCCCATCGGCAGGCGGAAGCAACTTTTCCGATTCTCTCCTGGCGACAAGTCGCGGCCAAATATCTGGAAATCTACCAAACAGTTTCGGGCGGGACATGAGAATCGCAATGATCGTACCGGACAATCGCGACGAGTTTCGCCGCTATTCCGATCCAGAACCCTATTTTGGTCCGGCGCCCACCGCTCTCCTGGGCGCTTTGGCTGCTCGGTCGGATTGCGAGATCCATGTCGTATGCTGCACGCACCAAGCGCTGCGCTCCCCGGCAAAACTGGCTAGGAACATCTTCTATCATTCGCTGCCAGTTCCGAAGTGGGGATGGCTGCGGGGGGCGTATATTTTCTGCGTGCGCGCGGTTAAAAAGAAGCTCCTGGAGATAAGGCCTGACCTGGTGCATGGACAGGGAACCGAGCGGTACTGTTCTTTGGCAGCCGCTTTCTCTAATTACCCCAGCGTCCTGACCATTCACGGGAATATGCGGAGGCAGGCCAAAATGAACCGGCCATTTCCTTTTTCTTATTTATGGCTGGCCGCGAAGTTCGAACGGGTAGCGATAGCACGGAGCTGCGGTGTGTTTTGCAACAGTGCGCACACCCAGAGGCAGGTCCAAGGACTAGCCCGGCGGACCTGGTTAGTGCCAAACGCGTTGGACGAAGCGTTTTTTGCGCCGCCTACGAGTGCGCCGCTAAGATCACCGCCATTACTATTAAATGTTGGAACTATCCTTCCGAACAAGCGGCAGATTTGGGTTTTGGATGTCGCTGAAGGGTTGTGCCGACAGGGTGCGCGGTTTGAACTCCATTTTTTAGGCCAATTGGACGAGCGCACCGGCTATGGCCTGCAATTTCGCCAAAGGATAGCGGCGGCGGAAGAGCAGGGGTTCGCCAAATTCGTGGGAATGAAGAGTCCCGCGGAGCTGGTTAAAATAATGGACTCGGCTTCGGCTTTGATTCATGCGCCGGAAGAGGAGGCGTTTGGCTTGGTGGTGGCAGAGGCTTTGGCGCGGAACTTGAAGTTTTTTGGCACGAGGGTGGGAGGCTTAACGGACATTACCGCTGGAGTCGGCGAGGCTGAACTTTTTAGCTTTGGTGACAATGTCGCCTTGTCCTCGGCCCTCCTTAACTGGCTTTCAAAGGGGGGCCCCCGTATTGCAGAGGGCGCCACTTTGATGCGGCAGCGGTATCATCCGTCCATCATTGCTGAAAGACACGTTGCAATCTATCGGGAATTGTTGGCAAACCCCTGCGGCAGAATTTGATTGCGGTGCGGGTAAATAATGCCCTAATCTTCGTCCGAAAAAGAAATGTCTAAGCTGTCTCCATTACTTGTCCTTTACGCGGTAGCGATTCCATTGGCTTTGGTCCTGGGCTATTTGGTGGCGACGCCGGATATGGCTAGCTACGCCGTGTTGGGAATGGTCCTGTTTTTCCTGGCTTTGCCACTTTTGCTCCGGTGGCACCATCTCGTGTTGCTTTTTTTCTGGAATGCGGCTTTCGAAGTTTTTTTTCTTCCTGGCCAACCGCACTTTTGGCTGTTCATGAGCGCGTTGAGTCTTGGGATTTCTGGCGTGAACTTTGTCATGGGGCGACAGGTCTTCATGCGCGCGCCTGAAATCACGAAGCCGATCTTCTTTTTTTTGGCGGTCATCCTGGTGACAGCGAAGTATCGAGGTGGGCTCGGTTTCCGAGTTTTTGGCGGAAATAGTTACGGTGGAAAGCATTACGTTTACGTGCTCGGTGCTCTTCTCGGCTATCTTGCTTTGACAGCTCAGCGTATTCCTGTGGCTAAGAGCGGACAAGTCGTGGCGCTATATTTTCTCTCCGGGATAACTTTTATTTTAAGCAATCTCGTTTACCTGTTGGGCCCAGGTTTTTATGTGTTGTATTATTTCCTGCCTGGCAGCGTCGCCGGCACGCAGGCTGCGTCAGATATGGGCTATAACGTCGTCTCGCGTTACGCTGGTTTGGGGCCGGTAGCGACTGGCCTCTTTTGCTTCGTTTTGGCTAGGTGGGGCATAAGGGGAACCCTTTCGATTAGGAATCCGTGGAGGCTGTTACTTGCCATCATAGCGATCGCGGCAGCATTCCTGAGCGGTTTTCGTTCGGTCGCGGCCATTGTGTTTGTGCTTTTCCTTGTTCAGTTTACGGTCGAAGGACTTTGGAAGACTTTTTGGCTGCCGATCATGCTGGGCGGGGGGATTTTGTCGTTGCTTCCGCTGGTACTCTTTGCCAGCAGAATGCCGGCCGCAGTGCAGCGAGTCCTGTCAGTCTTTCCAGTAAATATCGATCCCACTGTGCGCGCCGAGGCGGAGAATTCAGCCTTTTGGCGCTTTGAAATGTTTCACGTCGTCTGGCAAGAGATGCCGCAGTATTTCTGGATGGGGAAAGGATATTCGATTGACCCCACGGAATTGTACCTGGTTGAGGAGGGGATGAAAATGGGAATACTCCCCGATTACGAACAAGCAATTGTGGCGGGCGATTATCATGATGGGCTTCTCTCGGTCATCATTCCGTTTGGCATCTTTGGGTTGATCGGCTTTCTTTGGCTGCTCCTTGCCGGAATAAGAGTCCTGTATTCTAACTGTCGATATGGGGACCCAAAATTAATAGTGATCAACCGTCTTCTCCTCTCTTATTTCCTGACGGAATCTATCCTTTTCTTTGCGGTCTTCGGCGCTTTGAGTTCCCAAATGATGATGTTCCTGGGCGTTCTTGGGTTAAGCGTGAGCCTCAATGGCGGCGTTTGCCGGAAGGCGGTTGCCGTGCGAAAGGCTGCTGAGCCACTACCCTTGGCCAACCCCGCTTTGGTGTGACGGGCTACTGGATATCTAAAGGCGGCTTTTCCACAAGAAGGTTGGGGCGGCAACGTGGTGTGTCTGCCGATTTGACAGGCTCTTGGGGGTGTAGATGGCATAGTCGAAGGGCTTCTGGGAGTACATTCCGCCAAAGAGACGGCGCAGGCGGTGTTGGCACACCAGGGTGAACTTGAGGCGGCGCGCCCATCCCGGCGCGGAATTGAACATGGCCTGCTTTTCCCCCAGGGCGTTGGGGCTGAGGTTCATGTTCTTTCCAGTGTCGGCGAAGGTGGATATGAACCGACGCATGACAGCCATCGGAACGCCGGCGGTGAGCAAACGCAGCACCCATTCGGCGTCCCCCAGGTCGCGCCATTTGGGGTCAAAGAAAAGAGCTTTTTTGTCCAGCAGAGTTCTTCGGAAAAAGGTGGCGCAAGTGAAAATGGGAAGATGGGAGACCATGATGTGATATTTGGAAGGGAGCAGCGACTTTCTGTAACATATAAAAGCGCCCTCCGCGTCCACCACAAGGCAGTCGCCAAAGACCACGTCCACCCGGGGATGAGTGTCAAAAAACTCCGCAACCGCGGCCAATGTGCCGGGCAAATACTGTTCATCACAATTCAAGTAAGCCAGCAGTTCCCCGGAGGAACGCCTTAAACCCCGGTTGACGGCATCGTACATCCCGGCGTCTTTTTCGATGAAGGCCCGGACCCGGAGGTCGGCGGGCAGCCAATCCAGAGTGCCATCGTCCGAACAGGAATCCTGCACGATGTGCTCCGCTTCAACTTGTTGATCAGCAACCGAGGCGATGCAAAGTTTAAGAAAAGCAGAACTTCGGAAGCTTGGAGTGACGATGGAAAATCGCATTTTAAGTCACATAGTTTCAAGCAGCCTGCGCCCCAGGCTTTGTGCCGCCATCATAATCCGGTAATCCTCCCACATTGAAAGGTCCTCAAATTCCCCTTTCCGACCACCGAGTCAATTCGCCGTACGACATCAACGCGCAGAAGCGGCAGAGTTTGAATCTCGGTCCACAATATATTGGAAAACTTTCTCGAGCAAGAAATTCATCTTGCACCTCTTGCACCCGGCCCGCGGAAATAGTCAAGGATGCCTTGGCATAGGTTCAAACGGTAAGGAAACCACACCAGCGCTGGAGGCACCGGAGGAGATTGCGCCCTCCAGTCCCAAACAGATTCGGCCCAACCTGCAATTCCCCGGCAGCAAGACAACAGGGGGCTTTTTACTTGCCCGAATCTCTTTGCTCGGTACAGTTCCAAGCGTCGCAAAAAACTCATGAATAACACCTCGAACCGACCAGATGGAGAGCGCGCTTTCCGCGAGGTTGGCGCGAACAATTTTGACGCGATGCGGTTCATCGCGGCGGTCGCAGTTATTTATTCACACTGCTTTCCTGTGCTTTTCGGGCAAGACAAAGGGTTTGAACCTTTATCAAAGATTAGCGGGGACGAGTTCACTTTGGGCACTGTCGCGGTGGATGCATTCTTCCTCATTAGCGGTTTTCTTATCGTGATGAGCTGGGAACGAAGCTCCTCGCCCCTTTCCTATCTGTGGAAGCGAATCGCACGTATTGTGCCAGGTTACGTTTGCGCAACCCTCATCGGCCTTTTTGTAGTTACCCCGATTTTCGTGAAACCTGGCCAAACTTGGCTCTCCCTTCCAGTGGTAGGTCATTGCGCAAAAGCCATGCTGCATCTCCTGGCATTTGAAGTTGGCGGGGTTTTTCCGCTTAATCCGTTCCCCGGCGTCGTAAATGGCTCGATCTGGAGCGTCTCGTATGAGTTCAAGTGTTACCTGGGAGTTCTCTTTTTGGGGCTCATCGGAGCCGCCCGTCGTCGTTGGATTGCATTGATTTTATTTCCCTGTTCCTTGGTTCTGTGCGCGCTCCACCTTTTTGCAAAACCCTTTGACTTCATCACGTTGCATTGGTCCGCCATACGCCTCGACTCCTATTTCGCCGCGGGAGCCGTCTTTTATCTTTATCGAGACCGTATTTCGATAAAGCCCGGGTGGGCCGTTCTTTCCATTGCTGCGATTGTGGGCAGCCTGCTGCTCCCCGTCACCTTGCATCTGGTTTTACCGGTATGCGGAACCTATTTGCTGTTTTGGACCGTTTTTCAACCCTACGTAACCGCGCATAGTTTTGCGAAGTACGGCGACTTCTCTTATGGAATTTATCTTTATGCGTTTCCCATTCAACAGATGCTCGTCGCCACTCATCCCGGGATCTTTTCGCCCGTCGGTTTGTTTTTCGTCGCCGCGCCTCTTTCCATCCTTGCTGGAATTCTCAGTTGGTACGCGGTGGAAAGACATTTCTTGCGGAAAAGGAGGGCCCACCGGCTCGTTCCAGCGTCAGCGGTGACTCCGGCTGCGGCTACAGCCAACTATGACAGATCGCAGGCTGCTCTACCCAATAGCAAGGTATGAAATCGACCTTGCCGCATTTCCTTCGCGCCGTCCCCGCTTTCGCCTGCGCCCCCTGGCCGCCATCGCCACGAAGGGCGACCTTCTGCTTTCCATCGTCAACCGCGACTTGAAGGGCATCCATTTGACTGCCGAATTGGCGGGCTTTCAGCCAACCGCCAGCGCCGACCTGCGGACGTTGCAAGGAAACTCGGCGTGGGACGCCAACACTCTGGAGAACCCAGAGGCCATTACACCCAAAAATTCCACTGTCGATATTCGCGACGGCAAGTTTGAATACATCCTTTCGCCATTTAGCATCGTGCATTGTCGAAGGAACGGCGGGCAACACGGGCATCGGCTTGACCATCGTGGGCCACGCCAAGGGTTACCGGACCGTCATCGTCATTCCCGAAACCCAATCACCGGAGAAAATCAATTTACTGCGCACGCTCGGCGCGGAAGTCCTCACCGTGCCGGAAAATCCCTACAGCGATCCTGGCAACTACAATCATATCGCCCACCGGCTCTCGCGGGAGAAAGGCTGGTTCTGGGCGGACCAGTTCGATAACGTCGCCAATCGCCTGGCCCATTATCGCGGCACCGGCCCGGAAATCTGGGAACAAACGAGCGGCGAAGTCACCGCTTTTGTTTCCTCTGTCGGCACCGGCGGCACGCTTGCGGGCACGGCGTTGTGTTTGAAGGAGCGCAACCCAAAGATCACCACAGTTTGCGCCGATCCTTACGGCGCGGCAATGTGGTCGTGGTTCAACCATGGCAACACAGATACGAAGGACGGCGATTCCTTCGCGGAGGGCATCGGCCAGACACGGGTGACAAAAAACCTCGAAGGCATCGTCATTGATCGTGCCTACCGCATCAACGACCAGGCGGCGTTAGCCATCGTTTATCAACTCCTCCGCGAAGAAGGATTGTTTTTGGGCCTTTCCTCCGGCATCAACATCGCGGGAGCGGTGCAAATAGCCCAAGAGTGCGGCGCGGGGCAGACCATCGTCACCTTGCTCTGCGATTCGGGAATAAAGTATCAGTCCAAACTCTTCAACCCGGCGTGGCTGCGGGAGCACAATCTCGATCCGAATTTGCCCATCGAATCCGTCCTGACTGCATCTTGGGGCGGGAGAAGCACATGATGGTCAGGAGCCTGGAGCAGGCCGGAACCAAAATTTCTTGCCCCGTTTGTTGATTCCCTTTACCCTGCCGCCCGATGCGTTATGTAGCATCAACGATTTAGCGCGCTTAGCTCAGCGGTAGAGCATTACCTTCACACGGTAGGGGTCGCAGGTTCAAACCCTGCAGCGCGCACCATTCCCGCTCGCGCGCCATTGGAAATTTTCCCGTGATGCCTTGAACGACGCGTTATCGCGCGTTCGAGGGCAGGAGAGGGAATGCCGCCTTGGTGTAGTCAACCATAATATTGTCAAAGTAACTGTGGGTGATGGGTTCGGGATGATTTCCATGGGCGGAAGTTTGACCAAACCTGATCGAGCCATAGACTCTCGCTCCCGCCGTTGACCGGGCCACCATCGTCGTTCCCACTTGAACGAACCCGCGGGCGGGATCAAAAACCACGGCGGAAACCGTTCCCGCGTCTCCGTCGAAGCGCAGGTTTACCCAGTACGGTTTTCCGACGGCTGCCTTGACGTGGGTGGGACTATAGGTTGTTGTGCTCCCCGCGCTGGCGCTGTGGCAGCGGAAATAGGGGCCTCCCGGGTCTTCTGTTTCCACTTGCAGGACGCCCCAAGTTCCGAGGGTGGCTTCCAAAAAGTTGATGCTGTCAAACTGGACCCAAGGGGCGGTCACGCCAGTGGCGTAGTAACAAGCCACCGTGACTGTGGCATACCGGCCGGGCAGGGAACATTGGACATAGTTCAACTGATAATTGTCGTTGAACATCCAGGAGCGGGTGCCGCCGGCGCCAGTGTAACTGACTCCGCCCAGTGTCACCGGTCCCGGCAAGTCGAGTGAATTCACGGTTGAGACCCACATTTGGCCGTGGATGCTCCACGTGGTTCCGCCGCGGCTGGAAGCATTCATGATGGCAGGCGCAAGCAGGTCGCCGTCATTGCCGTTCTCCATGTCTTGAAAGATATCAACGGGAACCGCCGCGTAGAGAGTCGCGACGAAACCTGGCGCGACGACGAACAGAGCCCGGAAAGCAGTCAGCCATTTCCTCATGGCAGCGCCTATGGGCGGCCCCTCGGCGAATGCCGCATTTTGTCCGTGGCGCCGCGGATTGGGCGCGCTTTCGGCAACGGGCGGGTGAGCCGGAAGTCCACTTGCTTTTTGAAAGTATCGACCTTGTTGACTTGGACCGTGACTTGGTCGCCGAGCCGGATGACGCGCCGAGTGCGGCGGCCGACAAGCTGGTTGCGCGCGGCCTCGAAGATGTAAAAATCATCCTCGACGGAAGAAAGATGGACCAAGCCGCTCATGCCCAGGGCCGGCACATCGACGAAGAAGCCGAAGTTGCGCACGTCGATGACGAGCGATGGATAGTTCTCAAGCTGGCCGGATTTGAGCTGGGTGTTGAGGTAGGCGAAAAGTTTGACGTCCTTGCTGTCCCGCTCCGCATCGGAGGAATTGCGCTCCGTTTCGGAGAGGCGTTTGGCGATGCCGGCAAGAAGGTGTGCCGGGGCCTTGGGATTGTCAAATAAAGCGCGATGCACGACCAGGTCCGCGTAGCGGCGGATGGGCGAGGTAAAGTGAGTGTACTTGGCTTTATTGAGTCCGTAATGGCCGAGCGGTTCCACGGCATAACGGGCGCGCATGAGAGATTTGAGAAAGCCAATTTTCAGGGCCGGGCCGATGGGCAGCGTATCCAGCCGCGTCAACAGCTTTTGCACTTCAGGCCGGACCGCGAGGTCGCCGCACGGGATTTTATGGCTGACAACGTCCTCGCGATACTCCGCCAGGCGGGCCTCATCAGGCGGTTCATGCACGCGATAAACCGCCGGATGGCGGAGGGACATGAGGCGGGTGGCCACCGCTTCATTGGCCAGGAGCATGAATTCCTCAATTAGCTGATGTGAGATATCGTTTTCGTTTCTCTCAATGCGCGCAATCCGGCCTTTGGCGTCCAGGCGGATTTTGGTTTCGGGAAAATCCAGGGCGAGCGAGCCGGCCTGGAAACGGGCGCGGCGAATGCGCTGGGCCAAGGCGTGGGCATGGTGCAGCATTTCTTCGACGGGATCGCTGGACGAGGGGCGGCGCAGGATGGCGAGCGCTTCCCGATAGGTCAGCCGCCGCCGCGAGCGAATGATCGCCGGATAATACTTGGCTGCCAGCACGCGGCCTTCATGGGAAAGAAGAAACTCCACGCATTTGGTCAGCCGGCTCACCGCCGGATTAAGCGAACAAAGGCCGTTGCTCAACGCTTCCGGCAACATGGGAATGACCCGGTCCACCAGGTAAGTGGAATTGCCGCGTTGCATCGCCTCTTCATCCAACGCGCTGCCCGGACGCACATAATGTGAGACATCGGCAATATGCACCCACAACTTCCATTGCTCGGGCGAATGCCGCGTGAGGCAGATGGCGTCATCGAAATCCTTGGCGTCATCCGGGTCAATCGTCACGACGCAATGGCCCCGGCAATCGACCCGCCCGCGCCATGCTTCCGGCGGCGGCTCGCCATTCGGATGCGATTTTGCCGCCGCGGCCGCTTCGTTGAGCGCTTTCTTTGAAAAAGTTCCCGGCAGATTGTATTGACGCAGAACGGAAAGCATATCCACGCCTTCGTGTTCGGGCGATCCCAGCACTTCGACAATCTCCCCTTCGGGATTGAGATGCCGGGATTCCCAAGGCTTTAATTTCACCACCACTTTGTCGCCGATATTGGCCGGGCGCCCGGCGGGGCGGATTGGAGTCACATAAATATCATGCGGAATCCGGGGATCATCCGGAATGACAATAAGAAATTGGCGGCTGCGCCGCAACGTGCCGACGATTTTCGAGCGTTTGCGCTCCAGGATGCGGACCACCGTGCCTGTCGATTCCTGCCGGCCAGGAAGCCGCTGGCCGCGGGCGACGTCCCGCCGCACCAGGACTCGGTCGCCGTTCAAAGCGGTGCTGGTCGCGCTTTCCGGGACAATGATTTCCGGCAGTTTCGGGTCATCCGGGTCAAGAAAGCCTTTGCCTTGGCGGTTGACACGAAGGATGCCGGGGATGAGGTCGGCTTCGCGCGATTGAATGTAGCGGTTGCCCTTGGTGCGGATGATCTGGCCGTCTTGCTCAAGCGCGGCCAGGGCCTTTTTCAGGGCCGGTTCGTCGCCAGGCGCCACGCCCAGGCGGGTTCGCAACTGATCGAAGTCCGAAGGAGAATAGTCGCGTCGGCTCAGCAGGCGTAAAATGGCCTCTTCCATCTCAACTTCCGAGCAAGGCCGCTTGTTCGCGGCCTTCCATCAGGTACTCCAGGTAAACGCAGAGGCGGGCCTTCATCTCCAGGCGCGGAACAATGGAGTCGATCAAGCCATGATCCAGCAAAAATTCTGCCGTTTGAAACCCCGGCGGCAATTCCGACTGCGTAGTGCTTTCGATCACGCGCGGCCCGGCAAACCCGATCATGGCCCCGGGTTCCGCCAGGATCAAATCGCCCACCGCGGCAAAGCTGGCCATGACGCCGGCCATGGTTGGATTGGTCAGCACGCTGATGTAAGGAAGCTTATTGCGGCTGTGATACGCCAGGGCGCCGCACGTCTTGGCCATTTGCATCAAGCTGAACATCCCTTCATACATGCGCGCGCCGCCGCTCGTGGAAATGATGATGAGCGGCAGGCCTTTGTCGGTGGCGGCCTCGATCAAACGCGTCAACTTCTCGCCCACGACCGAGCCCATCGAGCCGGCGAGAAAGGCGAAATCCATCACCCCCAGCGCGACGCGGTGTTTGCCCACGCGGCCAATGCCCGTGCAAACGGCGTCCTTGAGGTTGGTCGCCTTTTTATACTGGTCCAACTTGTTGGTGTAAGCCGCCACCCCGGTGAACTTGAGAATATCGACGCTTTCGAGGGCCGGATCGTGTTCTTCAAAGGAGCAGGTTTCGACCAGCGCGTGGATGCGTTCGCGGGCGCTGATGGGGAAGTGGTGATCGCACTTGGGGCAGACTTTCAGGTTGGCGTCCAGTTCCTTGTCGTAAATCATCGCCCCGCATTTTTTGCACTTGGTCCAAAGGCCGACCGGAATATCGCGCTTGCGGGAGAGATTGCCGACCAGTTTGGGTTTCTTGACGAAACTGGTCTGGGAATCCGACGGCGGGGGTGTGACAGCGGGATCGACCGTCTCGAGGTTGAAGCTCTTTTTCGTAAATGTTGTTGTCGCCATATTAGAACCTCATGATTAAACTCCGCGCGCCACCGTCCACACGCATACTTCACTGGCTCCGGCCCGACGCAAGGCTTGCGCGCAGGCGTCGGTGGTCGCGCCTGTGGTGAGCACATCATCCACTAAAATAACCTTTGCGCCATGAATATTTTTCCCAGAGCGGGGTGCAAAGGCATGTTTCATATTTGCCGCCCGCTGCGGTCGAGTCAATTTGGTTTGGGTATCGGTAAATTTAATCCGGCGCAGGAGCCGGGTATTGACCGGCAGGCACAGGGCCCGGCCCAAGCGGCGAGCCAGGCAAGTGGCCTGATTGAATTCGCGTTCCCGTTCCTTGACGGGATGGAGGGGCACCGGGACGATCAGGTTCCACTTCTCTTTGGCCAGCACGGGGGCCGCCTGCCGCGCCAGCAAATCCGCCAAAAAAGGCTCAAACCATACGGCCTGATTGTATTTGTAACGGTGGATCACGTCTAAAATCAAGCCGTTGGCTGCCACGGCCGAGCGTGCATAAGTAAAACTAAACTCCGTTTCCGCGCAGTTCTCGCAACGAAATTCATGGGTGATGTCGCCCTGATAGGGCAGACCGCACCGTTCGCAAAACGGCGCCTTGATGAAACGGACCCCCGCCCAGCATTTGCTCCCGACGTACCCCTCTGCCGCCGTGGCCCGCTCCAGGCCGCAAATCTGGCAGACGGGCGGATAAACAAAATTCAGCGCCGCGTCCAGGGCGCTTTTGAGATTTTCCAAGCTGACAGTCATCCTGATGCAGGGATTTTGAACTAACCTTGACTGGCCATGGCCTTCGCCAGCCAATGGACCTGTTTGACTGATTCTTCAGGTTCGACTTTTGCTTTGTTCATCGACTTGCGTTTGTCTTGCCGGACGCGGCTCAAAATTCTTTCCGGTTGGTTTGCAACCGCTGGGGGTTTCCCGCCAAACGCCGTTTAAATCCACTTCGTAATGGGAGTGTAGGGGAATCCTTCGAGAAATGTCAAGGTTAACCCTCGGTCTCAGGCATATCAGGCATATCAGGCATATCAGGCATATCCCGTTTCGCTGCCATCCAAACGAATGGTTCACTCCACACTTAGCGATGCGCATTCAGAAGGTTCCAAATCTTGGAGGCCCATTTGACGAAGCGAAAACCGCCAATCCGAGCAAACTGTTGAAAAACCGCATAACCAAAATGAGGCGGCTCGGACAAAAGCAACAAGCCAACGTGATAACGAAACAAGCGCGGGGACATTTCGCTGGCAAATCGTAAGAGGCAGCGCACGCTCACGGGAGAAAGTTTTTGCAGCGCCCTTCGATCGAATCTCACGCGCTGGTCTGGCGGAAAGAGGCGGATAATCCTTTTGTGGCAAATAAAAACACTGGGCAGAGTTCGGCCCTCTCTAATGGCTCGATTGCTCCCTCTGTCCCATCCCATATGTGTTCGACTAAAAGCGACGACGCGGCTGGATTGGGCCGCGCCGCCGAGCGCCATCAACCGGGCCCACATCTCCCAATCTCCCGCCATGTAAGAAGTGGGGCGAAAGCCTCCCAATCGAAGCGCCGTGGGTACGTGGAAGAGGTGGCCCGGAAAAAGGAAAGGTCCAGTAAAGATATCCCGCAAACCCCTCTGCACCCAATGGCCGGAGACGACGCGCGTGTCCTGCCACTTTTCCGAACAAGCCTCTCCGTTCTCTTCGACCGCGATCGTACGACCAAGGTAGAGCGGGCAACGAGGTGCCTCGGCCATCAATTCCTCCATCGCTTGGACATAATCCGGCGCCAAGTAATCGTCGTCATGCAGTATAGTGATCCACTCCGTCTCGCACAGCTCGAGACAGGCATTCCAATTGCCAAATAAGCCCCGGCGTTTGGGATTTCGTATATATTTGATTCTAGACCCAAACTCCTTCCGGACGAATGACTCCAATTCTGGGTCGGGTCCGCAATCCTCGACCACCATGACCCGCGCGGGAACGGTTTGGTTCAGCGCGCTATTGACTGCCTGGCTGATGTACTGCCGACGGCTGTAAACCGTCACCGCAATCGTAATCTGATCCCTGAGCGCATTCATTTGCACGCTAATGGCCAAAAACCGCCGCTCGACAGAAGCGCCGCACGGACAACGGCTGACCTTGAAAGCCTCGGCGGACGGTAAACCAAGCGCTGTAAGACAACTCCGTCACCAAAGGCGCCACAAAAATTCCCCAAAGTCCGAAAAGCCGCGTCATAATGAAGCTCGAAACCAGCACGACAAGGCCAGTGCAAAACCCAATTCTGAAAAATGGAACCACATTTTCCGTGTGGGCCAGCGCGCCAAATTGACCGTAGAAGATCTGTTGCCCGAGATAAAGAAAGTAGAACGCCAAATACGGTGTCGGCAGCAACCGGTTGTCACTGCCCTTCCACGCTAAAAACGCATTAAGGATGCTTCCGGAAAGGACCACCAGGGTCGCAAGCGCAATAAAAGACGCCATGACAAACCCCAACCGGCGGGCGAACATCCGTGCCATTTCCTCCACACGCCCTTGCGTCCTGAGAATGCTGATTTGCGGCCATTTCACCGCCAACCAAAGTGCGGCCAATGATGCCACAAACCCACCAATCTGAACAGTCAACCCGACAGCAGAGGTGGTTGTCGGGCCGAGCAACCAACCGGAGACGAGCACCGGAGCGCTTGAAACGCAAACGGCGCCGATAGAAAGAATTCCGAATTTCCGAGCGTTCGGCCAGAGTCGCTTCAACATGCTTGGGTCCATGGGAGCGGAGACAGTTTTCGCCGCCCGGTAGTAACTGCGGCGGCAGCAGAGATGCAGAATGGCCGAGCGCACGAACGCCGCCGCCACAACTGAGGCCAAGCCCGCACCGGCCAAGAGCAAGGTCAGGGCCGTCATCACATAACCAAGACCGCTGAGCAGGCTGGACATCTGAAACTCCCGCATTCGACCTACGCCCTGGCAGGCAAGTGACCACCGGCTCGTAATAAAGGCGTATCCGACAGTCACTACAAATGCCGCCCAACACATCCAAACTACTGTGGGATGTCCGCTCTGGGCCACACTCCGACGCAAATAGATTGTGCCGCCTATTGCCAGAAAGCCGATGGCCATGACCGATAACCGCCTGTACAAATAGCGCATGGTCGCGTTCAACTGGGCAAGTCGTTCAAAATTGGGCGGGCGGTGCTCATCGGATGCGGGAACTCCTTCGGTCTCAAAATTCTCCGCCCCGGCCCACAAATAACTATAGACCCTCGTGACGGCCGGCCCGAATCCGAAGTCCGCTAGCGCGGCAAAATTCCCCAGATACAAAAATACCCACCATAGGGCCAAGTCCGCAGCCGAGAGCTTAATGAGCAGAATCGGCACGAGCAGCAGATTCGAGCCGATGCGAAATCCAGTGCCAATCAACCCGACCAACACGGCGGAACGTTTTCCGCGATGCCAAATTGACCGAAAGTTCTGGAGCTTGTTGGGTCTTACCACGCGTGGTTAAGTGAAAAACGGTGGAGGAACCGGATTCATCATGAGCTGGCCTCTGGCTTGGAAAACCGATTCCAGGTTCTGACCTCGACAAACCGGAAAAACCGGCAAAAACGCCTGTTGTAAAACTGCCGGTAGAAATCGTTGGCATGCAAACTCCAAAGGTAACCTTTGGCCGAGGATTGCCGCAGCCCGGTCATCAATCCGGACTCGCTCAAGCGGCAGTCTCCCAATTCGATCAAAAAGATAGAGTCTTCGAAGTTATGGCCTCGGAATTCATTGCCAGACTTTTGCAATGAATCCATGAAGGCCAGTAGGCCATCATAAACTATATTGGCGTCATGATAGGCTATCCAGCCGCAGCCGTTAAGGACGGACTGGCAGAACAGAGAGTCTCTCAAGACCGCCGAATTTGTGTGCTCGCCGTCCACAAAACAAAAATCTGGCCGGAACTGAATTGAGGTTGGATTGAGCGTCTCTGTTCCTTCCTCGACTGTGACCAACTTCTCCATCTTCGCTTCTGGAATCTGCCTCAAGCCTCGGAGCATGTTTTCGGTTGTGTTTTCAGCGTAACTTAGGGTGCCTCGCACATCAGCCAAAGACCGGGGACGCGGGTCGATGGAGATGATTTTCCGGCAAAGCGGATCGGCAACATAGGGTTGCAACGAGCCGCCCAAATAAGAGCCGATCTCCAGATAAACATACCCTTTTTCACGGCTGGCTTCACGCAAAGCACGCTGCAGCCCCAGAAGCGACCGCTTGTCGCCCTCGGTTGTTTGGCTCACCACGTACTGGAAAAGCGTCAAATCCAGGCTGTTGAGCCGTGCTTCAAAGTCGTTCATCAATCGTCCCAGTATGCCGCATTACTTCCTTCAAGCAATCCGGTTTTTGCGCCCGATCCCGACTTTTCGCGAACGGATCCCGCCCGCCCCACCATAGATTTGACCGACCTGTTTTAATTACAATCACTTCCCCATTTTTGACTTTCTCCCTCTTTTCAGCCATAATTGGCTTTCCCGAAACGACCTATGTCTGAGGACACGATCAAAGCGCTCCAGAGTGAACGGGACCTTCTGGCTCGCGATCTGCTTGAGCGCACCGCGCAATTGGCCGCCTTGACCAATGAGTTTCAACAATTCACTTACGCCGTTTCCCACGACCTCCGCGCCCCGCTCCGCGCCATGGAGGGTTTCGCTCAAATTCTCCTCGAAGACCACCCCGCCAAGCTCGACGCCGAAGGCAAACGCGCCCTGGAAGTCATTCTGGCGAGCGCGCACAAGTCCGCCTTGCTCATTGAGGATCTCACGGCCCTTTCCCGGCTATGCGGCAAGCCCCTTGCTCCCGTTTGCGTTAAGATGGAGGAACTGGCCCAGGAGAAGATCGCCGAGTTGCGCGAGGATGCGCCGACCGCGGTCTTCGCGGTGGGGCACCTGCCCGAAGCGTGGGGCGACAAGGACTTGCTGGCGGTCGTTTGGGAGCAACTCCTCAAAAATGCCGTCAAATTCAGCCGTCAGCGAAGCCGCCCGGCCATCACCATCACCGGTCGGGCGGAGGGGCGGCAGACGGTTTACCAAGTGCGCGACAACGGGGTCGGCTTTGATCCCGCTCGCGCGTCCCGCCTCTTCGGGCTTTTCCAGAAATTGCACGAGGAGACGGAATTCGAAGGTCGCGGTGTGGGTTTGGCGATGGTGAGACGGCTGGTTCATCGGCATGGCGGCAAGACCTGGGCGGAAGGGAAAGTCCATAAAGGCGCGATTTTTTTCTTCTCCCTGCCTCTGCCAGAAGGCGCCGTGAATAACCTTTGAACCGCCGCGCTGAAAAGCATAGAGTGCGCGGATGACGACTGACGAAATCCTGGACATTTTCCGCCGCAGGGGCGCTCTTTTGGAGGGCCATTTCATCCTTCGCAGCGGCTTGCACAGCCGTCAATACTTTCAATGCGCCCTGGCACTGCAACAGATGCCGGAAGTTGAGCAACTCGCCGCCGCGCTGACAGCCAAGGTCCGGCAGCTCGGCGTAGCCACGGTCATTTCCCCCGCCATGGGCGGACTCGTCATCGGCCAGGAAGTGGCGCGGCAGTTGCGGACACGTTTTATTTTCACTGAGAAGGAGGACGGCAAATTGGTCCTGCGCCGCGGTTTCCGGATCGCGCCCGGCGAAAAAATGCTCGTGGTCGAAGACGTTATCACGAAAGGCGGACGCGTCCAGGAAACCATTCAGATCGTCCGCGACGCCGGCGGAGAAGTGGCGGGTGTGGCGATGATTGTGGACCGTTCCCATGGAACCGTGGATTTGGGCGTGCCGCTTTTTAGCTTGATTGCTCTCAAAGTGGAGACTTTCGAGGCGGACAAACTGCCCGCGGACTTGGCCGCTCTTCCCACCACCAAGCCGGGCAGCAAGTAACATGGCATTCGAGAGCTTTGGCCAATTCGTGCAAGCGCTGGAAAAAGCCGGCGAGCTGAAACGCATTCGCCAGCCGGTCGCGACGGAACTGGAGATAACGGAATTGGCTGACCGCGAAATGAAGTCTCCTGATGGTGGGAGGGCCTTGCTCTTTGAACAACCCACCGTCAACGGCCAGGTTTCTCCTTTCCCCCTCGCGATCAACACGCTCGGGTCGCATCGCCGCATGGCGCTTAGCCTCGGCGTGGAGAGCGTCGGGCAGGCCGCCGCGGAACTGGCGTCGCTTCTCCAAGCCAAGCCGCCGGCGAGCTTTTCTGAAGCGTTGAAATTGCTCGGCACCGCGCTGGACTTGCGCCACGCCAGGCCCAAGCAGGTCCGCCGCGGCGCCTGCCAGGAAGTAGTGCATCAACAATTAGCGCGGGAACCCGGCGCGCCGAATGGTCCCCCCACCCTGCTCTCCCTGCCCATCCTCAAATGCTGGCCCTTGGATGCCGGCCGTTTCATCACCCTGCCCTGCGTCGTGACAAAAGACCCGGACACCGGCGCGCGCAACGTCGGCATGTACCGCATGCAAATATTTGACAGCCAGACTACCGGCATGCACTGGCAATTGCATAAAGTCGCCGCCCGCCACGGCAAACGCTATTACGAGTCCGGCCAGCGCATGCCCGTGAGCGTGTTTCTGGGCGGTGACCCGGTTTTTGCTTTTTGCGCGACCGCTCCCTTGCCGGATGGGCTGGATGAATTCCTCCTCGCCGGTTATTTGCGCAAGAAATCCATCGAACTTGTCCCGTGCGTGAGCAACGAGCTGGAGGTCCCGGCGGAAGCTGATTTTGTCATTGAAGGCTACGTCGATCCAAAGGAACCGCTTCGCACGGAAGGGCCTTTCGGCGACCACACCGGCTACTATTCGCTGGCCGACCTTTACCCCGCGTTCCACGTCACCGCCATCACCCATCGGCGCGCTGCCATTTATCCGGCGACGATCGCGGGCATGCCGCCAATGGAAGATTTCTATATCGGCACAGCCAGCGTCAGACTCCTGCTTCCAGTGCTGAAAATGAATTTCCCGGAATTGGTCGATCTCGCCCTGCCCGCCGAAGGCGTCTTCCACAACCTGGTCTTTGCCAGCATCAAGAAGACGTATCCCATGCAAGCCTACAAAATCATGCATGGCTTATGGGGCATGGGGCAGATGATGTTCACGAAGTACATCATCGTCGTCGATGAAGATGTCAACGTCCATAACACGAGCGAAGTCCTCTTCCGCCTCTGCGCCACCACCGATCCGCAGCGTGACGCCCTCTTCACGCGCGGCCCCGCCGATGTCCTGGACCATGCCACGACAGAACTCGCCATCGGCACCAAGCTCGGCCTCGACGCCACTCGCAAACTTCCTGGCGAAGGCTTCAAACGCGAATGGCCCCCCCTCATCAAAATGGACGCGGAAATAAAACGAAAAATCGACGGATTCAGATCCAATGAAATGTGACCCGCGCGGAAGCGATTGGTTTGGTTCATGAATTCGTAAGGAGCCAAAGCCTCCAAAGCCTCGTTCGTGACATGCCGGCGGTTGAAGCCGCCATGCGTCTATTGGTTGCCGGAGCGCAGACTTCGTTTGATGCGTTCCCGTGCGTCAGGCGAAAGCGCGGGCGGGGACGAAAGGGGTTCGTTCTCTGGAACACGCTCCCGGGCGGTCGAGCGCAGGAACCTGATCTGTTTGCCGTAGGCACGGCACCATTTGCAGAAAAGGAGGTGAAACCGCAAGCCCATGATTTCGACAGGCCTGAGCGGCCGATCCAGCGCAAGCGACTGCAGGCGAGCGGCTTCTTTGCAACTGGGCGAAAGCTCGCCCACCCATCGCGCCAAGTTGCTCAGAACATTCATTGCGGTCGGTCCTTTTTTCCAAACCAGTTAATTTCCAGGCAGCGCCGCAGGGACATGCGGGCGCGGTGCAACATCACCCAGAGATTACCTTCGGAAATATTCAGCATGGCGCATATCTCCTTGCTTTCCAGGCCGTCAATTTCCCGCAAGGCGAATACAGTGCCGATGTTTTTTGGCAGTTTGTTCGAGCAATCGCGATAGGTTTGCCAAAACGCTTCATGATCAAGACTGGCGCCCGGGTTGGTCCACTCCCGCGGACCATGCTCGTGAATCCAACTGCCTTTGAACAGGCCGTCAGCAACATACGGCTCGCTCTCCTGGTTCGAGTAAAACTCCATGTCCGTAAACGACGTCTCGCGGCTGGCTTTGCGGAAATGATCGGAGATTTTGTTCTTCAGAATTCCGACCAGCCAGCTCTTCTCCGCCGACAGCCCGGCAAATGTCTTGCCTCCCTTGAGCGCCGCCAGAAAGGTTTCCTGGACTGCGTCCTCCGCCTTGCTGGCGTCGCGCAGGCGCAACACGGCGTATCTGAAAAGGTAATCGCCATAAAGTTCCACCCAGCGCTCTGGATCCGACAGGCCGCGTTCCGCCTTGGCTTCTCGCAAAGGCAACGACTGACTCGCGGTTGAACCCTCGTCCGTATTCACGGGCAAAATCTAGGTATTCAGGCGGGAAAAGCAATTTTTTCCCGCCTTTGCCCCATCAGCAACACAACGCCCCTTTTGCCTCGACACCTACCACGCGGCCAGCCCAGCGGCAGTTGTCGGGAGGCCGCTTAAGCCGTTCCTCGGCTCCAGCGCGCCGTTGGACTTAATGCTGAAAGCGCTGATCGTGCCGTCGCCGTTGTTGAGACTAAATAGCGTAGAGCCCTCGGGACTAAAGGCCATATCAGCCGGGTGCATGCCGGTCTTGGCTGGAAGGCTTGAGTTCTTCAGCAGTTCCAAGCTTCCGTTCGCGCCGACATGAAAGCCGGAAATGGAGGCGCTGCCCGCATTGGCTGTATAGACATAGCTGCCGTCGTAGGTGAGAACCAACCAGCATGCCGCCGTCTGCTCCGTGGGCACCATCGCGCTGATGACTGTCAGATTGCCCGAATCGGCCAGTTTGTAGGAAGAGGCAGAGCTGGCGTTCGCGGCGCCCGCGTCGGCCTCAGAAACGAAAATCCGATTGCCACGCCCCACAGCGAACCCGAAAGGCCATACCCCCTCCGACATGAACACCTGATGATTCGTTGCCATGCCATCATGTCCAAGCACCCAGGTGTCGATCATCCCGGTGATCTTTTCGGTGGCCACAAGTAGATCCCCGTCCCGGCTAAACGAAACCTGCGTTGGCGTAGTGCTCGCTGCGCTGAGCGGCCGCGAAGAGCCGGGCAGCATGGTGAGATTGCCACAACCAAAATGGAAGGCGGTGACATTGTCATTGCTGCCATCGGCGGCGGCGTTGAGGACGTAGAGGAGGCTGCCATTAAGCGCGAGACTGAGGGGTTGGCCGCCTCCTGAATTGACTTTATCGGTGAGCTGGAGTTCACCACCGGGCAGAGTCTGGAAGACGGAAATGTCGCCGCTGCCCGCGTTGCAGACGAACAGCCAATTGGCATCGCGGCTTGAAAGAACTGAACCTTGGCTTCCCAAACCATCAGTTGTGCCGAGGCCGAGACCACCGGTGGCGTAACTGGCGGTCACGCTCATGGAGTCGCCCGTCCGGGTTATCACCAGAACGTGGTTGCCCGTGCTGGCGTTGTCCGTGGTGTAGAGAATGCCGGTGTTACCGGCGTGGGCGATGGGCACGAGCGCCGCCAAACCGACGCCCAGGACGCTGAGATAATTCATGAGGAGCGATGTTTTCATAGGTTAGTGCTTAATGTTTAATTCTCTTGTGATAGTAACTTTCTTGTTTTGGCCAGGCGCTCCCGCGGGCTCGATGCGCAAACGGGGCCTGGCCAAGAGCGGCGCACTGGCGCGCCTTGTTGTGTTGCTCCAGTTGGCCGCACAACTTTAAGTCGGAGCAGGACCGGATTCCTTACAGGGAGCAGCGAAGTCGGCTCAAGAAGGGCGATCGAGGACCAAGTCCGGAGGTTAAACTTTTGAGTGCAGTTGGCCAAAGGCCGCTGACTCCAGCTTATTTATTAGATACCGTCTTCCCCTCATTATTGAGAATAATCTCTTTGGCGCCTTCGGGTACGGGGGTAGTCGTGACATGGCCGCCGGGCCACCGCACCCAGACGCTCACTGGCTTTTCGGGAGTCGCCAGCACTTGAGTCAAACTGTCTTGCGAGCAGTAACCTGAACCGGCATGAATCTCGCGCGCGGGACCTTGATGGTCCTTGAATTGCAGTCGCAGCACGGCGTTGATCCCGGCGGGATTGCCGGGCGGTCCTTTCAGTTTTACCCGCAAGCCAGGCGCAGCTCGTATATTGTGGTATAACTTCGTGGCCGCCCCGTTCTGGGTGACGACCAGGTCCACGCGGCCATCTTCATCATAGTCACCCACCGCTGCTCCTCGCTGCTCCCCAAAAACCCTGACACCTGACCGCGAAGCGGGCACGGCCACCAGTTTGCCGGCGCCGTCTCCTTGCAGCAAGAGGCCCAGGCCGGCGTCGATGCGCGTCGCTTCGGGCTGCAGATCGAAGAAATTCTGGCTGAGGAAGACATCCTCATTGCCGTCGCCATCGAAGTCAGCGACGTTGACGCTGAAGGCGGGCGCGAATTGCGCCTCGCGTGGCAGTTCGACGGCTTTGAACTTCTTGCCCGTGTTCATAAAAACTGTCGAGGCCAGGGTGGTTACAGAGACTCGTTTCGCCAGAGCCGCGCGCTCCCCCAGAACTTCGTCCAGGGTGGCTTCGCTATAGGTTTTATAGGTGGAGAAACGGTCTCGCAGGAAAGGCAGGGAAGCCGCAACCGCCTGGAATTGCCGAGTGGGCGCGAGGACACCGGCGACGTACTCAGTTTCCAACAAATCCACCTGTCCGGGCTGGGACATCTCACCATAAGCGAAAACCAGCGGCTGTCGGTCGGAAGCCCGGTACTGGCTGTTGAGACCCCAGTTGGCCGCGATAATGTCCATCCTCCCGTCATTTTGGAGGTCGCCGGTCGCGATGCCGCGCCACCACCCGGTATAAGAGTCGAGTCCCAGTTCCTTGGTTATTTCAAACAACGCTCCGGCCCGGCTGTGAAAAACCCGGATCGGACCCCATTCGCAAGCGAGGATCAATTCAGGAAGGCCGTCTCCGTCGAGGTCACTCCACATCGCGCTGTTCACGATGCCGATATTTTCGAAGAGACCGTTGTTGCGCGCATCCGGCTTCCACTCGTGGCCGTCAAAGACATAAAGTTTGGATGGAGCCGCCATCGGGTATCGTCCAGGTGCAACGCCCCCTGCAACAAACAGGGCCAGATGGCCATCCCCGTTCATGTCGCCCAGTGCCAGCGCGCCGCCGGTAGCCATATCATTCGCAAAAGGGACCCCGGCCGTCAGGCAGTTATTGGAAAAACAAAATGCCATTGCTCCATGGCCGCTATTGATTTCATACCCGCTTAGGCCAGCCAGAATCGTACGCTCCCCGTTACCTCCTTCCCAGCCGATCACGCCCATCATGGTGCTGGGAACCGTCAACCCCGCGCCGGGCGGGAATGGAGTCAATTGGCCGCGGCCATTGGACCGAAACAGCGCCGGTGCGCCGCCGCTGCCCGAACCGATGACGAGATCATCATGGCCATTTCCTTCGAGATCGAACCAGGCAACCCCTGGACCAAGTTGACTGAGCTTAAAGGGCAACAGCGGCTGCCGTAGATAGTCGTCGAACTCAACTTGATGGTGCTGATGGGCAAGGAGGTTGCTGGCGTCTTCGAAAATAGGCGATTCCTTTTCAGGCGGTGCGGCAGGCGCTGGATGAGCGGAACGCTCATCGATTTCATATACACGGTTTCTCTGGACATCCGTGACAAGGCTGCGGTTGCCATCGCGCCAGCGAACCTCGAGGGCCATCCCTTTGCTGGATGACCCGGTCGCAAAAACGGCTTCGGTGTCGGAACCGGATTGGTAATGCCCCCCGCAAGAAATCTCCTTGGTTTGGTTCGATACGGCTCCGTTCAACAGCGTGACTTTTGCCCCGATCGCCTGGGTGTTCGGGGAGAGCCCTTTAAGCCGCACCGCGACCCGTCCGGCGCTGCAGTCGTTGCGGAAGAGCATCGCGGGGCTGTTGAGATTGTTGACAACCAGGTCCAAGTCGCCATCCTGGTCAAAATCTGCTGTGGCCAAGCCTTGATGCACGCCCAAGTGGTTTAATCCCCACTTTTCCGTCACCTCCGTAAAAGTGCAATCGCCCTGGTTGCGGAAAGCGGCCATGGGCATGTTGAGGCGGGGGTAGATACGATAATGCTCCATCAGTTCGCGGCTGAAGGCCGCACGGCGCTCGGCGTCCGTCTTGAACCCGTTCCAGGAGTGCTGAAGAGTCCGGATCTTGTCCTCGGCATCGTAGTCTTGCACATCGCGGAAATGCCCCGCGCCAATCAATAAATCCTCGTAGCCGTCCAAATCGACATCCAGGAATAACGGTGCCCAAGACCAGTCGGAGGCGCCCAGGTTCGCATAGAACGCGATTTCGGCGTACGTGCCGTCATGCCGGCCCAGAAAAAGCGTGTTCCTCATGACCTGCGGACGGTCATTGACCACCCCGACGGGGGTCGCCATCGGCATTTGGGCGAATCCCTGGCGTTTGCGCAGCGGCGCGTACCGGCTCATCATATCGACGACCAGAAAGTCAACGTTGCCGTCGCGGTCAATGTCCGCGAAATCGACGCTCATTGAGCTGGCGCTCGTTTTGCGCAGGGCTTGTCTTCCGGCCGCTCGAAAATGCCCGTGGCCGTCGTTCATCCAAAAGCGATCGGGTGTCCAATAGTCATTGCACACATAGAGGTCCGGCGCCATATCATCATTGACGTCATGGAAGGCGGCGGTCAGACCCCAGTCTGCTGGAGCTTCCTTCAGTTTATGCCCGTCTTCATCGAGGAACGTGCCGTCCGTCCATGAAACGGGCTTAAAGTGGCCGGAGCCGTCATTGAGGAACAATTGATCGGGCTGCCCGCATTCGAGCAATTGACCATTGACGAGCAGGAAACGGTTCGTCTCTGAGCCGGGTAAGACTGGCCGGCCCTTGACCATATTCATGTTGACCCGGCCCCGATCGCGGATATCGTCCGTGCGGTAATTGGCGATGTAGAGGTCAAGCGTGCCGTTGCCGTCGATGTCCGCCAACGTCATCGTCGTGCTGCCGTAATCTCCGCTGGTTCCGGCACTGGCGGTAATGTTGGTAAAGTGGCCATGACCGTCATTCAGAAAGCAAAGCACGCCGCGGCCGGTGACGGAGATGAGCAAATCCAGAAAACCGTCGCCGTTAATATCCGCAAAGACCGCGCCGCGAGTGAACGGTAGAATATCCCCAAGCCCGGCCTCGGCGGTGACATCTTTAAAATGCCAGTTGCCCAGATTCTTATAGAGCGCGTTTCTTCCGCTGAGGTTGCACAAAAAAATGTCCGGGAGGCCGTCGTTATCAAAATCGCCCACGGCCACGCCAGAGCCATTATAAAGCACGCGGTTGGATGCCCCGGTGGCCTCATCCAATTCATTCGTAAAACGCAGGCCGGTCGCTTCCGGCGACAAAAGGGTAAAACCAGGTCCGGTTCCATCCGGCACTTCGAGAGGGGCCCAGCGGAAACCGTCACCCGCCTGCCAGTCAAGACCGCGCAGGGTTGCCGTTCCCAGCAAGGAGAAGACTGCCAAGATCAACAACTGAATATTCGAGAGCATTTAAGAGGACGAAATCTTACTTTAGGGCGGATCCAACTCGAGCAAGCTAACGGCCCAGCGGCGGTTAGCAAAACAAAAAAAAAGCCTCGATCGTCCGAGGTAGGGACGCCTCGCCGAGGCGTCCGGGCGTCCCGGCGGGACGCCCCTGCCTCGAACAAGCAGTTCACACCCCATCATGGCAGGCTGGGCGTCTCCATTTTCATCAATGGCGCCTTCCGCGCCGCACTCAGATCAAAGCGGATACGTTTGAGTTCCACGGGCAACGCTTTGGCATCGCCTTCACGAACATGGTAAAAATGGTTGAGTTCCAAATCCCTCAGCACTTGCTTGATTCCAGAAGCGGGCCAATTAATTTCAACGGTTTCAATTTTCGTAGCGTTGCCGAGGCCGATTTCTTGACGCAGCGGATTGGAGCCAAAACTGCCACCGCTGTTGACCGTCCGGAAGACGTGGCGCTGTCCATTGGGTGTTTGAATCGTCACATGGATGCGCGCTCCAATCGCGGCCCGGTTGGATCTGGTTCCGATCAGCTTGAGTTTGAGCCAGCGATTGGTGTTGCCAGGATTGAGGAAGAGCACATTGAAAGCGGTGTCGCCGGTATAAGCTCCCCCGACCTCTTCGTAAACGTCCTGATTGCCGTCATTGGCCAGATCAGCGAAACCGACAGCATGGCCTTTTTGCAGATTGCCGAAGCCGCCTGCCGTCGTCACATCCTGGAATACTTTCCCCTCGTCATTGCGAAACATCCGATGGGGCGTCAGCATCGTAAACTCCGGATTGCCGGTCCCGAGGTAAAAATCCAGCCAGCCGTCGTTGTCAAGATCGCCAAAGTTGGCGCCCATCGCGAGAACCACGTGGTTGAGATGCATCCGCTCCGTTACATCGGTGAAGGTGCCGTCGTGGTTGTTATGATAGAGCTTGAGCGGCACGCAGGTCGTTGCCTGGGTGGACATTCCCACGCCGGCAACATCGTTGCTGCCGCTCCCGTGCTTGAAGGGCAGAGGAAGGCCGAGATAATCCGCCGCAATATCACCGACATTGCGGGCGGCATAGCCGGAAACAAAAATGTCTTCCCAGCCGTCGTTGTCGTAATCAAAGGACCAGGTAGGAAAAGTGGTCGTCGCTTTCAGACCCGAGCGCGCGGTCACATCCGAGAATTTCCACTGGCCCGAAGCGTCCGGTCCGTCATTATGAAAAAGCATATTATCGCCGTCGCGACACGAGAAGTAGAGGTCTGGGCGTCCGTCGTTGTCGTAATCGAGCATGGTCACCCCTTTGACAAAGCGCTTGACTTGCAGACCACAGGCCGCGGCGCATTCCGTGAAGGTGCCATCGTGGTTGTTATGATAGAGCAGGCAGGGGTCCGGATCATTGACATCGGTGGTTTCATTGCCGATGAAGAGATCCAGCCAGCCGTCCCCATCATAGTCGAACCACACGGATGAATTACTGGGATGGGCCCGCACCAGGCCGGCTTCCTCAGTCACGTCCGTAAAAGTGCCGTCCCCGTTGTTTCTGAGCAGTGACGGTGGGATGCGGCCCGCCTTGCCCGTCCAGGCCCCGCGCAACACCCAGAGATCAAGCAGGCCATCGTTATTATAGTCGGTCTGCTGGATGTTGAGCCCGCCCATCAGTCCCGTCAGGCCGGCCTCAGCGGTGCGGTCGGAGAAATGGCCATCGCCGTCATTGTGAAAATAATGCAACCCGCCATCAAACTCCCATGATGAGACCATGATGTCGATGAAACCATCGTTATCGAAGTCATCCAGGATCACCCCGCCCGCCAACCCCCCCACACTTACCCCCAGCCCGCCGGCCACGTCTGGAAAGCGGGGGAAGGCGCAATCCGACTGAAAAGTCTTGGGAGGGATAAGCCACTGTGCGGGCACTTTTTCAGGATATTCCCCCAGCGTCATGTAGGCAAGGTTGAGGAGCCACCGGGTGGAAAGGTCTTGCGGAGAATCCTTGAGTTGTTCGAGGAGCAACGGGATCGCGCCGCGCGAGCCGCGTTGCTGCTGATGCACCGCGGCCGGGGAAAGCGGGAACAGGCACGACTCGGCATTGTGATTGGCGACGCAGTTTTCCTGTTCCCCGAGGCGAAACAGGGCGGTGGCTTTGAACATCCGCAGATCAACCGCGGTCTGGGGAGAGAGGTGGAGACCGCTTTTTGTGAGGAGGTCTTCCGTGATTTGAAGCTGTTGCAGCGAGGCTTCGGGCCGGCCGCTGTTTAAAAGCTCCATGGCGAGCTTAAAACGCAATATGACCATCTGTTGCGCGTTGACCGCCAGGGAGAGCTGCCGCTGGACCATTTGCACCCGCTCGACATTCATGAATGTTTGTGTGGCGGGATCTGTTGCCTCGCGGATTTGTTTGATTCTTTCGATCATCCGCAGAGTGCTGGCAGGTTGAGGTTTAATCGGACGAACCACAGTCGGGGTGTTGGAGGGGGCGCACAATACTTCGTTGGTCGCCAGAACAGGCGCAGGGCCCGCTGCAACCGGCTGGCTTCCCAAAAGCAGACCTAATCCCTCCAGAAACAGGCAGCCGCCCAAGAGGTTTGCCATGGGAAAACGCATTGGTGCATGTAGAATAGACAGTCGCGGCGGGGCCTGCAATCAAAAAGGAAGGCCAAGAAAGCCAGCGCGCTTTTCGCGCATTCGTCCGCGGCCAGCGCAACAAATGGCAAGTCTTGCGCAATCCATGCAAAGCAATTGGGCCTCTAAATTCACTAAACTGACGCTTTCATGAAGAAGTCTGTCCAGAGACGGTATGATCTCAAAGACTAGGCTTATCATATCGTTGGGCTTGCTTGTTCTTGGCGGCTTGCTTGGCGCCTGGCTGTCTCCTTCGTTTCGCTCTTCTTCCCAAACTGGGACTGCCTCATCGCCAGATAGGACCCTCTACACCTGTGGGATGCACCCGCAGGTGGTCCAGGACCATCCCGGCGCCTGTCCCATCTGCGGGATGAGCCTGGCGCCCGTTCGCGCGCCAGCCCAGGGAACAGCCTGGGCAGAACCAGCAACGATTGCGATTGATCCAGCCACAATTCAAATGATGGGCATCCGCACAGCCTTGGTCGCGCGCGAGCCGTTGCGGCGGACCATCCGAACCATAGGCGAGATTGATTATGACCAAACGGCCCTGACGGACGTGAGGAGCAAGTTCAACGGTCGAATCGAGAAACTCAACGCCAGAGTTCTGGGCCAACAGGTGAGCCGAGGAGACCCCCTGTGTGAGGTTTATTCAGAGGAATTTTACGGAGCGCAGGTCCAATACCTTATGGCCACTGATCCTAACAGCGGCGGACATGGCGACGCTTCGCTCAAAATGACTGCGATGATGAAATTGAGTTTTTTCGACTTCTCAGATGACCAAATCGTCCAGTTGGGGAAGACCCGCCAGACCGAAAGGACACTATGTCTCACTGCGCCGCAGGATGGCTTTGTCGTCGAAAAGACGGTGGTGGAGGGCCAACTGGTGGAGACAGGGACGAAGCTTTATCAGATCGCCGATTTGCGGATGGTTTGGATCCAGGCGCAAATCTATGAGCAGGACTTGGCGTACGTCAAGCTGGGCCAGGAGGCCGCCGCGACTCTGGACTGTCTGCCGGACCGGGAATTCCTAGGGCGAGTCACTTACATCTACCCGAACGTGGATGAGAAGACCCGGACCACGCAGGTCAGGATGGAGTTCCACAACCCGGGCTATTTCCTCAAGCCAGGCATGTTTGCAACCATCCGGGTGGCGGCGGAATTGGAACAGTCCGCCTTGCTGGCGCCCGATATGGCCATTCTGCGCAGCGGCGAAAACGCCACTGTTTTCGTAGCTTTGGAGGGGGGCAGATTCGAACCGCGCGCCGTCACGCTGGGAGTGGAAGCCGGAGAGGATGCCTATCAGATTCTGAGCGGGTTGAAGGAGGGCGAGCGCATCGTCACGTCCGGTCAATTCATGCTGGATTCAGAGAGCCAGCTCCGCGAAACCATCCAAAAAATGTCCAAGCCAAAAAAATGCGAGGAAGCGGCATCTGGGATTTCCGCCGGAATGACCCAGCATCTTACGAACGACCGGATGATGTCCGCCAGGACTTTGGCGATTCAATCAACGCCCGCCAAATTTGTGTGTCCCATGCCCGAACACGCTTCCATCCAGTACGGCTATCCGGGCCCTTGCCCTCTTTGCGGCAGGACCCTGGTTCCTGTCTCGACGGCGGGCGAAACCCCGCGACCGGTTCAGCCGGGCGGCCGGGTTCTTTACTATACCTGCCCCATGCCTGAGCACAGTGGGGTGCGTGAGGCCGAGCCCGGCCAGTGCCCCAAGTGCGGCATGACACTCATTCCAGTCCGCTAAACGCGCGGCAGAGTATGCTCAAAGGGATCATCGATTCTTCCCTCAAGAACAAGATTCTTGTCCTCCTTGGGGCGATGGCGCTGGTAATCGGCGGCATTTACGCCGTTAAGAACATTCCACTGGATGCCATTCCTGATCTGTCTGATGTGCAGGTGATCATTTACACGGACTGGCCGGGCCAAGCGCCACAGATTGTGCAAGATCAGGTCACCTATCCGCTGACGACCAAAATGCTCTCCGTGCCTAAAGCCAAAGCGGTGCGGGGGTATTCCTTCTATGGTTTTTCGTTCGTGTATGTGATTTTCCAGGACGGGACGGACCCATATTGGGCCCGCGGCCGCGTCCTGGAGTACCTCAGCGGCCTAAGCGGACGTTTGCCGCAAGGCGTCTCGCCCAGCCTGGGCCCGGATGCGAGCGGCGTGGGCTGGGCCTTCATGTATTCCCTCAATTCCACCAACCACGATTTGGCGGAACTGCGTTCGATGCAGGATTGGTCCTTGCGCTACCAGCTTGCTTCCGTTGAAGGCGTGGCGGAAGTCGCCTCCATTGGCGGCTTCGTCAAACAATACCAAGTTACCGTCGATCCCGCCAAACTGCGGGCTTACAGTTTATCCATTTCTGAAGTAGCCGCGGCGATCAAACGCAGCAATGGCGAGGTGGGCGGGCGATCTCTCGAGTTGTCAGAGCAGGAGTTCATTCTCCGGGTCAAAGGCTACCTCCAGAATCTGGAGGAGTTGCGCAAGACCGTCGTCGGCATGGGCGGCAAAGGGGCCCCGGTTTTACTCAGGCAAATCGCCAATGTGGAATTCGGCCCGGACATGCGGCGGGGGATCGCCGAACTCAATGGTGAAGGCGAAACGGTGGGCGGCATTGTCGTCGTTCGCTACGGCGCGAATGCCCGGCAAGTCATTCTGGACGTCAAGAAGAAGCTCAACCAGGCGATGAAGGGCCTTCCCTCCGGGGTAAGTTATACCGTCGTTTATGATCGGAGCGCCCTCATCCAGCGCGCTGTTGGGACGCTCAAAGAGAAACTGTTGGAGGAAAGCATTGTCGTGGCGTTGGTGTGCGGAGTCTTCCTCCTGCATTGGCGCAGCGCGTTTGTCATCATCCTCTTCTTGTCCATCGCGGTCCTGGCCTCGTTTCTGGTCATGTTCGGGCAAGGCCTCAGTTCGAACATTATGTCCCTGGGCGGCATCGCCATCGCCATTGGCGCGATGGTCGATGCGGCCATCATTATGATTGAGAACGCCCACAAGCATCTCGAGCGCGATCAAGGCCGGAAGCCACACTGGGAAATAATCCGCGACGCTTCGCTGGAAGTTGGTCCCGCCCTTTTTTATTCGCTGCTGGTGATCACCATTTCCTTTATCCCGGTGCTGACCCTCCAGGAGCAAGAGGGCCGGCTCTTTAAGCCTCTGGCTTTTACCAAGACTTACGCCATGGGGGCGGCGACGCTGCTTTCCCTCACCCTCGTCCCCGTCCTGATAGGCTTTTTCATCCGGGGAAGAATTCCGGCGGAGGAAAAAAACCTGATCAATCGGTCTCTCATCTGGGTTTACCATCTCGTGATGGATGTCATTATTGAACGGCCGTGGCATGTCATTCTCACGGCAGGGGCCTTGGTTCTTTGGGTGTTTCTGCCGTGGAACAAACTGGCCACGCACCTGCTGCCCGAGGGGCCGGCGAAGGCATGGGCCTTGGGCGCGGGGAGATTTTTTCCCTGCCAGAACATCGGCTCTGAGTTTATGCCTCCTCTCTACGAGGGCGACTTGCTTTATATGCCCACGACCTTCCCCGGCATTTCTCCCGCCAAAGCGCGTGAAGTGCTGCAAGTCACCGACGCGCTCATCCGGCGGTTTGCCGAGGTGGACCAGGTTTTCGGCAAAATCGGACGGGCGGAAACGGCCACGGACCCGGCGCCGTTCGACATGATAGAGACGACGGTCACGCTCAAACCGGCGGAAGAATGGCCGCTGATGGATATTCAAGACAGGCGGGGCAAAATCATGGCGCATCGCCGCCGAACGCCGGAGGAGTTAGTTGAAGCGCTCGATGCCGCGGTGCGAATCCCCGGCCTGAACAACGCCTGGACCATGCCAATCAGGACGCGCATTGACATGCTTGCCACCGGCATCAAGACGCCCGTGGGGATTAAAATCGCCGGGCAGGACTTGGGAGAGTTGGAGCGCATCGCCGCGGAAGTTGAGGCGGTCCTCGAAGCGGTGCCCGGCACGGCGGGGGCCTTCGCCGAACGCACGATGGGAGGAAACTATATCGAGTTTAACATCGACCGCGACGCCATCACCCGTTACGGCATGACAGTGGGCGACGTGCAGGAGGTCCTGCAAGCGGCCTTGGGGGGTGTTTCTTTGACCACAACGGTTCATGGCTTGGAGCGCTACGATGTGACGCTTCGTTACAGTCGCGATTTTCGGAAGAATCTGCGCGCCTTGCGTCAGATTGTCGTTCCGACCCGCACCGGCGCGCAGATTCCCCTGGGAGAATTGGCCAAAATCGAGATGGTCCGCGGCCCCATGTCCATCAAGAGCGAAGGCGCGGTTCCCAATGCCTGGATTTATGTGGACGTGAAGGGAGTGGACCTCGCCGCCTATGTGCAAAGGGCCAGGCAGGCCGTCAATGAGGGCGTGCGCAAGGGAACTATTCAATTGCCCGGCGGCTACGATATTCTTTGGAGCGGACAATACGAGTATTTGGTTCGCGCGCAGGACCGATTGATGATCATCGTGCCTATAACGCTGCTGCTCATTATTCTCATCCTCTATCTGAACACCCGCTCGGCGGTAAAGACGGCCATTGTCTTGCTGGCGGTGCCTTTCTCCCTCGTCGGCGCCTTCGCCACTATCTATTGGCTCGGCTACAACATGAGCGTAGCGGTATGGGTCGGCCTGATCGCGCTGCTCGGCTTGGATGCCGAGACGGGCGTGATCATGCTCCTTTACCTCGACCAGTCCTGGGAGAGATTTCGCGCCCTGGGCCGCATGAACACCACAAGCGATTTGCGCCTTGCCATCATGGAAGGCGCCGTGCAGCGCGTCCGTCCCAAGGCCATGACGATTTGCGCCATTCTCTTTGGTCTCCTTCCGATCATGTGGTCTCCCCTCACGCAATCCGGCGCCGACGTCATGAAACGCATCGCCGCCCCGATGATTGGCGGCGTGATTACTTCCGGTCTTTTGGAACTGCTGCTCTACCCCGTCATCTTCTTCCTCTGGCGCCTGCGCCATCTGCCTAAGTCCCAATCCTAACCCGACCCTGCGTCTAATAAAAAAAGAGCTGCTTGGAAGGCAGGGACGCCTCGCCGAGCTCGCCGAGGCGTCCGGGAGTTGGTTAACACGCCAACCGACTCAGCCTTGCACGCCTCGGCGCGGCGTCCCTGCCATTTGCGGCGCGCTGTTCACATCTGAACAGTCCCCATAAAGAAGAGAGCCGCGGCTTTTAAACTGCGGCTCTCTCTAACAGAGAATTAAGCCAAAGGGCTTATGGATTAAGAACCCGGAAGAAACTGCTGCCAGTTCCTATCGCGACGGTCGCCGGGTTGGCCGTGCCAACCGCCGTCCAAACCGCGCTCGCTCCGAGCGTTGGAGACGATTGGAGCGTGCCGCCGGTGGGCGCCCAGGAGATCACGATGTTCTTGCCTACGACAGAAGCCGTAAGCTTCGGCAAAGTGGTCGGCAAGGTTTCCACCACAGAGGAAACGGGCATTCCCATTAAGCCAGCCTGATAGATGTCTTGAATTTCGGTCGCCGTGAGCGCACGCGTCCACAGGGCCATGTCGTCCAAGCTGCCTGGCAGCCAATCAGGACCGGTGGTCGTGTCGATATCGACAGGATAAGGAACGGTATTGGTGTCCGAAGTGGCCCGGACGCCAATGGAGATCCATTCCTGAGCCAGAGCATAGAGACCTTGCCCCCCAACATCACCGGTGTAATCCTGGTAGCCGACCTCTTGGCCATCCAAGTACAACCTTAGTTGGGCACCATCAGCCGTGAAGGCGATATGGTGCCAGCCGTTGGTCGTGATCTCGAGGGCCTGCGGCGCGGAGTTCGAGACATAGCCGTTGAGTGTGGACAAGCCGACAACGGCCGTCGGAATGAGTCCCACCGTGGCGTTGGTGTCAGAAACCAGTTCCAATGAAAACTGACCCACGAGCCCGCCAGTTGGCAAAAAGTTGCCGTCCTCACTGCGGAAAAGAGTAATGTTATCACCGACGGTATAGGCATTCGTCGAGGTGTCCACATTGACCCAAGTCGCGCCCGAGATGGCGTTGCTCGCCGTGGTGTAATTGCTCACGAAACCCCAAGTGGTCGAACCATCCAAGACCAAAGCGTCAGGGGCCGACTCACCCTTTCCCCAGGCCACTGTGCCCGAAAGGTACGCCGGTTGACCGCCAGCCACGGCGTTAGAAACGGTGGTTCCGTTTGTCTGGTTAAACAGCCATTCCGCGACCAATCCGTTCGTGATCTTGAAGTCGGAGAGGGTGGCAGTTGCGACATCGCTGATCACGCTGCCAGCCGCATTGAAGATCGCGACGCTGTATTGTCCCGCTTGCGCGGCGGTGAACGGATTGACCGTCAGCGTTGCCGTACTCGCCCCACTGTAGGCGCCACCGTTAAAGAGGGCGACACCGTTATACCGCCACTGGTAGCTAAGCCCGCTGCCAGTGGCATTGACGCTTATTGTCAACACGCCGTTGGACAGGGCTACGGCGGGTTGCGGCTGTTCGACGATCTGCGGCGGTGCGCCCGGATTGGGCGCGTTGACGAGCAACTGAACCGCGTTGACACCGACGTTGTTCTTAACCCCCGCTTCGATGCTCACGAGGTTAACGGTCAGGGTGATGTTGCTGTTTTCGTCCGGCACGACACCGTCGAAGCGGACAAAATCGCCCGGCGTTGGACTGCCTGAGTTCGTGCTGGTCGCGCGATAATAACCAGGCGCAGTATTATAAGTTGGCGAACTAAACGTCTCTTCGTAGATGATAGCTGGGTTCGTCTGAATCTGGAAGCTCTCCTCCTCGACCTCGGCTGGCGGGCCGACGGAGTAAACAATTACCGCGTTCGTGCTGTTGGTCGGCACGTTGCCGAAAATAAAGGTCATGGGGGTGGGGTTATTGACAGTCTCACTTCCCGCGATCCCGTTCAGAAGCCTCTCCGTCGGGGTTTCCGTGTTGACGCCAGCGCCCCATCCACCCGTGTTCGCGAAGTTGAAGGTAATGGTCGTAGGATTGTTCGAGCTGTCTGTGAGTTCGCCGCCGGTGAACGTCACGTCGTCTCCGCTTGAACCACTGCCGGTCGTGTTGGTGCAAGGATTCCAGAAGGCCTGCAACTGAACACCGGCGATGTCATTGGAATTCATCGGGACGCCTGAGCCGTTGGCACCAGGTGAACTTTGCGGGCTGCCGTTGCCCATAAACTGAATGCCAATGCTTTGGATGTCGGAGGGCGTGAAGAGCTGGGCATAAACCGGCGGGCTGGCCTGGCAGCCGACGATCCCCACGGAATAGGCAATGCCGGCATTCGCAGTCGTCACGGGATCCGTCGTGTAGGCAGCCTTGGTTGCGCCCGGAATCGCCACACCGTTGGTGTACCATTGCAGGGGCCAAGGACCATTGACGGAGCACAAGAACTCGGCCGTGGAGCCGGGCAACACCGGCGTATTCACCGGCGTGCTGGTGAAGCTGGCGATGGCGCAATTGGCCTTGGAAGTAACCGCCAGCAGTTGCACTTCCGCCACTTGCATGCTGTTTTGGCCTGTCCCTTGGCAAGCCACTGTTGTCCAGCGATAAGTGGTGAATGCCTGCTGGTTGAAGAAATAGGAGTATTCCCAGTAATAACGATTGGTCACCCCACCATAATAGTTGCTGGAGATCATCGTCCAATTCGTGCTCGCGTCCCAGCTGTTGATCGCGTCGGGATCGTTGGAACCTTCCAAAGTCACGATTTCAGGATCGCGGTTAGGACTGTCATTGGCTGTTTCCTGGGCCAAGCCCGTTACGGTGGTCGCGCCCACGGACGGCTGCACGATGAATCCGCAAGGGCCAGTCGCTCCATCAAAGTTCAGGTACTTGGCGGTCGTGCCATCGATCGAGTTGGCGACGTTTTCCGCACTCGGGCTGTTGGTGGACGAGGCGGTAATCTTATCGGTCGGCACGGTCACAACGGCTGGCGCACTTTGACCGAGGAATTGTATTTCCGCGACCTGCATGCTGTTCTGGCCTGTTCCCTGACAAGCCACCGTCGTCCAGCGATAGGTCGTGTAGGGAGTTTCGTTTTCGAACCAGGAATACTCCCAGTAATAACGATTGGTCACCCCAGCGTAATAGTTGCTGGAGATCATCGTCCAATTCGTGCTCGCGTCCCAGCTGTTGATCGCGTCGGGATCGTTGGAGCCTTCCAACGTCACAATTTGCGGGTCGCGGTTGGGACTGTCATTGGCTGTTTCCTGGGACAACCCTTCGATTACGGTCGCGCCGACTGCGGGCTGCACAATGAAGCCGCAGGGGCCGGTGGCTCCATCGAAGTTCAAATACTTGGCGGTCGTGCCGTCAATGGAGTTGGCGACGTTTTCCGCACTCGGGCTGTTGGTGGACGAGGCGGTGATCTTATCGGTCGGGATGACGACGTTTGCCGGCGCGGTCCGGCCAAGAATGGCGACCTCCCCGACTTGCATGCTGTTTTGGCCAGTTCCCTGGCAAGCCACGACCGTCCAGCGATAAGTGGTGTAGGGAGTGAAGTTCGCAAAAAAGTTGCTCGTCCAGTAATAGCGGTTGGTGACCCCAGGGTAATAGTTGCTGGAGATCATCGTCCAATTGGTGCTCGCGTCCCAACTATTGATCGCCTCGGGATCGTTGGAGCCTTCCAAGGTCACGATTTCCGGATCACGGTTGGGACTGTCATTGGCTGTTTCCTGGGCCAAGCCTTGCGCAATAGTGGCCCCGACGCTGGGCTGCACAATGAAGCCGCAAGGGCCGGTGGCTCCATCGAAGTTCAAGTATTTGGCGGTCGTGCCGTCAATGGAATTGGCGACGTTTTCTGCGCTGGGACTGTTGGTGGACGAGGCGGTGATCGGGTCACCGGGTACAGTGACCAACTGGATGGCTTGCCCGTGAGCGCTTCCACTGAGTAATGGAAGCAGCGCTGGCAACAGCCATAGCGACTTTCTAAGGACTGGGTTTGATGATGGAGTTCTCATTTAGGTGAGGTTTTTGAACTAATTTCTGGGTTTATCGGTTTTTTCCACTATCCACTGTACAGGCAAGACTCCACAAAACGCCTTGCCACATTTCATTCGACACACGAATTCCACAAGCCAACAATTGACAACTGCCTGTAGAATATGTCGAAGTATTGTCACTCACAAAAGTAAAGTCAACGCTTTTTTTAAAAAAAAAGTGCGTTTTCTTGAATTTGTTCCCGACCCCGCAAGCAGTGTGTCTTAACGTTTTGTTGTTTAGGTTCTTGCGAAGCAGTTTCGGGCTGGCCTTGTCACATATTCGCGGGGCGAAGCGAGCTATCCGAGGAGCAAACGCAGGCTCGGCCTTCTGCCTGGGATGGGGCTCGAGACCTGATTACGGCATTGACGTCCGCGGCGGTTTCTTAGGAGCCGCGCAAAAATAACTGTCACATATTGTCCGCTTGTGCTATGCTAGTTGCATGTTGATCGATATGAAGAGGTTGCGCGAGAAATACGCCGCGTTGAAGGAATGCTTCGATGAAGCTC
>JBKQWF010000039.1:0-22088 GCA_052139695.1 Limisphaerales bacterium | reverse complement strand
GCCGGCGCCCGGCCCAATCCGCTTTGGCTCGAGGCGCTACTGGACCAATATGGCCGGGTCTATTGCGGCTTCGATGCTGATCCCACCGGCGACCACATGGCCGCAGCCATGATCGCTCTGCATCCTGCCGTCAAACGCCTCCGCCCGCCGGCCCACGATTGGAACGACGTGCTAAAATCACAGCCATAGGCCCGCAACGCACCCGCCCAATCTGCACCTGACTTCAGAAAACCACTCCTTGGAAAAGAAGAAGCACCGCCCCCAGCGTTAAGCCGGCTGATCAATTTATCTCAGCAAAGCCTGCTAAATTTATCTCAGCGCCATAGGCTCCGGCCACCCACTCCGAGGGCAGCACTGCTTCTTGGCGCGCATGTGCCTTGGCTGCCGTTTGCGCCTTCTCCTCTTGTTCAAATGAACTTTTCGACTGCTCACCTGGCATACACGCCGCTATCAGCGCGGCGAAATCCTCGCGGACCCAATCTGCCAGTTCGGCAGGAGACTGAAATCCTTCGCGCACGGGTAGATCGGCGTCCCGGATCGCTTGCTTAAGCGTTTCCTGTCGCGGGTCGGTTGCGGCCCGAGATGCGCGAAAATAAAATCGCGAGTTCATCGCCGCGGACGGATTCGCAAGTACGCCATGCCTGATTTCCAGTTCTGTTACACTACGGCCTCTCAATGGCAGCGAGTTCGCGAAACGATCGACTACGCGCGGCGGCCATTCTTCAGGCACCCAGCCGTAGCGGTCGCCCAGAATCCCCAGGAACCAGGGCCGACAACGCTCAACTTCCTCAAGGCAAATTTCAATGGTACGTCCGGCACGACTCTCTTCTTCAGTAATGCCCCAGCGAAGGTCAACCTCAGCGAACGTTCCTCCGCGTTTCTCACAATCGGCGCGAAGCAACGGAAATACATGCGTCGCCAATTCCGAGCGCTCTTCCTGGAAATCAATGAAAGTTGAGGAAACGAAAATCCGGATCTCATTTGCGGCATGGCTCAAAACATAGCGTTGCGCCCCGCCGGAATGCACTTCTGTTGGCTCTCCAAACATTGAGACAAGGTTAAAGCTGAAATACACCTGCAGAAAGCTCAAATTTGACAGTCGGCCGGGAAAGGTGCCTATTGGAACCTAGCGATATCAGGCGCTGGGATCGTCGCTCAAACGCAAAAAGCTCGTCATCGTGTCGCATCACGCCCCAAGTCCAGAATCCATTCTCGCGCAGTTCAAAGGGGACTTCGTGGCTACTCCGACGATCCGGGCAATGGCTTCCGGCAGAGTTTGGTTGCGGAGGTGTGAAATCTGCCTCTTGTTGATCCGTTCATCCGCACCAGTTTAAAGCTAGGATGCGTTTGCATCCTACCCAACTTTTTCCCAAAACTGTGCCTTCACGGTGGTGATGATCAACGGTATTCGTCAAACGACTTTCCGAGGAACTCAGGCTCTCGGTGTTATATCGAGCAGGATGCCAATTCGCATGGCGTGGCGAAAGACTCGGTCTAAAACCCAGCAAGACAGAAGTACATACAATGCGGCCAAAGCCCCGAAGACTAGCGGGGTTGCCGGCGCAGAACGCCACCGGAGACAATTGTCCTAGCACCACAAACACGTATGAGGCCGGCAGGATCTTCGCGATCACTTGCACCCAATGAGGCAGGGTTGTAATTGGGTAAAAGATGCCTGCCAAAGGCGCGACAAAAGCGGGGATCGGCCAGACGAACCCTTCAGCCGACGGCCCCAATCGCAGCCCCATGCACAAGTGCAAATCCCCAAAGCCACGCCGAACAGAAAAAGAATCAAGAGGAACACCACCAATGCCACCCCGTATGCAAAAAAAGACAGACCAAACACGCTGGTGCGAGAGGAACATCACCCACCAAGCCAATCAGAGTCGTGACCGTCGTCGTGGCAACCAAGGTCATCACCGTGCTGACTAAAGCCCAGTTTCCCCCGAGCGACCGCAAGCCCCGGCGTCAAGCTCAGGCCCAATCTAAAAACCATCTTTGAAGCATGCTATGTTAAGCACCGTCCCGCGACGGCGCCGAACACTCGGTTTCCACTGTGCCATGCTGGGGGTCAATCTCCTGCCGGTCATCACCCGGCAGCCGCTGACGGCCATCGTGAAATGGGTGCATACCTCGCATTTCCCCTTGACCCACCAGTTAGAGATGGACGAGACCAACATGGCTAGCATGAGCATGCTCTTAATCAAAGCCTGTTCTTAACCCCGGCACATGTGCGACGCACGCTCTAGCAAGGTCGGAATGAGGGTGAGCCACCCTGCCATCTTTCTAATCCCCAAAACCAGCCGTTGAGAATCCCGCAGACCCAAATCAAGGCGCAAACTCTGAACCTCATTCCCGTCGCCAATGGCACTATGGTCTGTCTAACGCTGGGCCATTGGGTACAACCTGCTGTTGTGATTGCCCGCGCGCCGCAAACGTGCCCCAGCCAGGCAAAGCATAATGGAAAACGCCCCGTCAGTCCTGCCGAATTGGTCACGAGGTGGGGGTTGCTTTTTGGATTTGATGGGTGCTGTGCAGCTTGCCTCGACTCCTCATCAGAAGTCCCGCTCCCCGGATATAGTCTCACCAGGCACACCGACTCGTGTGTGGCCGCTGTCCGTTGGCACGGATTGGCTCCGCTAGCGCTAGCCATTTGCTCTTTGGGATACTGGATTGCCAGCGGCGGTGATAACGTGCCCCAAGGTCGAATCTGCGTTGAGCCAGAGCAGTTGCTGGCAACCCGGCTGGCCTGGGTGCCCAAGACTGCGCAGCGAGAAGTGTTCCAGCGTTCGCAGACGATTCTATTCATTGCACTTGGGTTTTCGCTCAAAATACTTTAAGTCAACTGGGTCAGGCTGATCCTAATTAACGGTCCGAGGCGGAGCAGATTCGATTGCTGCCGCACCAACTTGTTGCTTGTTGCGCGGCGTTGCCACGGTTTCTGCCGATGCGCCTCGGCACGGTGCATCAGGGAACGTCCTTCCGCCAGGTTGAAGACGCTGTGAATTTCCTTCCATGGGCATGGCTTTGGCAAATTCATTTGAGTTTGATGAGTCCCGTGCAGCTTGCCTCGGTTTCCCATCAAATGGCGGAGATATCTTTGGGGGCACGCCCGGGCAGGATCGCCAGAGTTTGAGCCGTTAGGGCTTATGGCTGGTTGGCGCGTCCCCGTTGTGTCAACCCCAATAACTACAGCACCATTTTTGGGGGCCAAACCAAAGACAACATGCCAGGACTTGGTGCGCTCGTGCATCATCAGCGCGAACGGCTTCAAATCCTTGTGCGCCGCCCTGCTCGCCTTGGCGTGGTGCGCTTCGGTGGTTTTCTTGCACTCGTTGCGCCGTGAAGCCTGGCTTCTCTCCGCATAATCAAAGAGTGGCCATGCAGGAGGCTTCAGCCTCCCAAGCCCTCGGTGGGGATGCCATTCCGGCGATGTGTCTTAGGCCCTGATTTGAGATGAAGGCGTCAAATCCACTCGACCTCGTTCGTGGCGCAGGACTTAGCCCAGACCGCGCAATAAAGCTCTCAACCCGGCTGGAACAGAACGTTGCTGCCAGATTTACGCGCCGTTTGTTTGGAGTTTGGCGGCTCAAGGGTGTGGGAATGGACTCTTTTCAACGTTTCCGGATTCTGATGCTGACGTGTGCGCTTTTGATGAGTCCCGTGCAGCTTGCCTAAGTTGCCCATCAATAGGGTACGATTGAGATTTGGGCCATCCAAGCGGTGCGGGAACGAATCCTGTGAATCCTGCGTGCAGCCCATAATGCTGATTGAGCAGCCAGCGAAAGTCTGGTCATGAATGGAACGAGAGTTCATGTAGTCATAGCCGACGTGCGGGAGAGTGATCGAACGCACGCAAGCTCGGCCGTAAACGTCCTGTCCAGAGCAGGGCTAGCAAGATTCCGGGCCGCAGCATGAAGCGAATGTTGCCGCCTCGTTAAACAGGCCTGCACGTAGTCTGGTGTGCGGAGAAGAGTGGTCGCCGAGTCCCGACAGGATGGGCGAAGGCCAAGCCAGCGGCGCGCGCTCGTGGGAAGCGTCGTGGGGCCACCGGGGTAGAGACGGCGGCACGGAATCAAGCTCAAGCAGAGTAAATTGGGGACCTTCTGCCAGACCAAGGGCCGACGGCATAAAACCATAAACCGGCGGTGGATGGCAGAAGCGCGGATGTGGCCATAGTAAGCGAAGAGGCTGGCGGACAGAACAACCGCTGGCGGAGCCAAGGGCCACTTGGGCGGGTGTGTGGTGTCAGAAGCCGTGAGTGACGCCAGGCGCAAGCCTGACTACGGAATAAAACGCGCACGGAAGAGATCTCCACTGTGGCAGCGTATAAGCGGCGAGAGTCGCGAAGGTCGCTGCTGACAGCCCGTTTGAAGCCGTACTGGGGAAAACCCGCCGTACGGAATTTCAGAGGGGGTGGAGGAAACGAGAGCACGGTCTGGGGGCTATTTGCCACGATGCCTGAAAGGGCGGATACAACGGAAGCCTCTGACTTACACCGCTCGCGCCTCCACTCTACTCGACCAAGTCAAAATGAATGGTTGGACTTGTGGCGGAAAGGGTTTCATTCGTGACATTGAGTACGGGATCGCGTTACCGGTCGAGCCCGGTTGTCCATCCCGCCTTGTTCCTGGAATTACGCGCGTTTTACTAGATGGTGACGCGAGGCTCTAGCTAGACCGCGCTGACTTCCCATTATTGGCACCGTCCGTCGAAGGCCCGCTCAGCCACGTCGGCACGCGCTTCTCAAAATCCTCGGATCTGACTGGCGTTGAAAGCGTGGCGGCGTTTCCCGAATCCCGAATCTCGGGCCGGTCAGGTCCGAACGAAGGCATTCCACCCTCTGTTTTGGGTTCGTGCGAATTTGCTCAACCGCAACCGATTGGCTCGCCGACGTCGGTGCGTGACCAAAGAGCGGCGTTGTCTGCCGCCCCGCCGTTATAGAAGAATCAGTGGAGCGTGCTTTGGTCGTTTCAGTTTTGATGGATGTGGGTTATTGCGCGGCTTATTGTCGCTGGCGGCTACCATGGTGTGCCAGAAGCATTGGCTTAGAATTGCCGGAGCTTTATCGCTGCAGTCCAAGCTCCGGAGATTCTCCAATCGCACGTCCGCGTTCAGGCCTTTCCGATTCGAGATCGCAGTCGTCAGACGGCGCCTCGTGGAGAAACTGAGGCGTTTGTTCGGGCGAGTTGTTCGAGTTTTCGGGAGCCGGCTCGGCGCGTCGCAGGATCCGCTCAGGTGTCTTCACCCGGTTTGCCGTTGGTACAGGCGTGGGTGCCGCGTTTGCGAATGGTGGCCCAAGGGATTCGGTTTTCGCAGCTTTTTCCTTGCCTTGATTTGGTTGCGAGGTTTTGGACTGGCGATCGTCAATTTCGGAGCGGCGTTTATCGTTGTTCCAGGTTTTGATCGCTTCCATCGACATTTCCTGTGCGCGTTCCTTTCGGATTTCTAGTAATTCACCCGTCGTGTGTTGGCACACGGTGGATTCTGCCAGCTTCAAACGGACATCCGCCCGCGCACCTACCAGTTTGTGCCGCTGCTTATGGCCTTGCGCCTCGATACGGTTCGGATGCTTATCGCCGATGACGTTGGCGTGGGCAAAACCATTGAGGGCCTCTTGATCGTGCGAGAGTTGTTGGATCGCGGAGAAATCAAGAACCTATGCGTGATCTGCCCGCCTTACTTGTGCGAGCAGTGGCAGAAAGAACTCAGTGAGAAGTTCAGCCTCGATGCGGCGATAATCCGCGCCGGCACGGTGAACCAGCTTGAACGGCGAATACCTCATGGCGGCGGCAGCGTTTACAGCCATTACCCGATCCAGGTTGTCAGCATTGATTTTGTGAAAGGCGACCGGAAGCGCGATAACTTCCTCCAACACTGCCCTGGTTTTGTCATCGTGGACGAGGCGCACGGCGCTGCTTCCGCCACCGGGACAAACACGAATCAGCAACAACGCCACGCCCTCCTCAAAGACCTCGCGGCCTCCCCAACTCGACACCTCGTATTGCTCACGGCCACGCCCCACAGCGGCGTTCCCGAGGCGTTTTGTTCATTGCTCGCATTGCTCCGCTCCGAATTTGCCAGCTATGAAATGACCGCGCTTACGGAGCCTCAACGCATTGAACTGGCCCGCCATTTTGTCCAACGCACGCGCAAAGACATCGAAAAGGATTGGGAAGCTGAGCACTGTTTTCCAAAGCGTGTGTCGTCTGACGAGCATTACAACCTTTCCGACAACTACGGAAAACTGTTTCAGGACACCTACGAGTTTTGCACAGGCCTTGTTCGCACCGGCCAGTCGCTCGACAAACGCCACCAGCGCGTCCGCTATTGGGCCGCGCTTGCGCTCTTGCGTTGTGTCATGTCCAGCCCGGTCGACGGGACGGCGCATTGCCGCAGTCGGAAGATGAAGTGGAGTTCAGCCAGAACATTTTCGAGTCTTCCAACGAGCAGACTGACGACAGCCAGCCCACGCCGCCCGTCGAGTCGGCAGAGCAGACATTGCCAGAAACCGACCGCCGCAAACTCCGCGACCTTTCGCGCCTGGCCGCTTCCATCGCCCTCACACCGGACGACACCAAACTCGCCGGCTGCGCCAAGCTGGTCTCTGGCCTGCTCCGCGAAGGCTTTTATCCCATCGTCTGGTGTCGCTACATCGCCACCGCCGATTATGTCGCCGAGGGTTTGCAACGCGCCTTGAGCCGCGAGTTCAGCGACGTCCGCGTCGTATCCATCACCGGGATGTTGAGTGACGACGAGCGGCGCGCGAAGGTTGCCGAACTCGCCCAGGAAAAACGCCGCGTGTTGGTCGCCACCGATTGCCTCAGCGAAGGCATCAATCTGCAAAACGCATTTAACGCCGCTCTCCATTACGATCTGCCGTGGAATCCCAATCGCCTGGAACAGCGCGAAGGCCGCGTGGATCGCTTCGGCCAGACTTTGTCGAAGACCGTCAAAACCATCCGCTATTTCAGCCCGGGCAATCCCGTTGATGGCGTGGTGAATATATCCCACGACCACGCTTTCTTGCCCTGCGCGAGTTCGGGCCGAACAACATAATTTACCACGAAGGTGCCAAATGGGAGGTCGTCAGTTTCCAATCGCCGCCCGGCGGCTTGGAAGAGCGGCGCAGCCAAAAACGCATTTGCAGCGTGTGTGGAAGTTTTTCTGAAACCACACTGGATTGCTGCCCGGACTGCGGAAGCCGGTTCGATCCAACGAACAGCGAACTATTGACGTTGTTGGAACAGCCAAACGTGCGTTGCAGCCGCCGCCAGCGCATCACGTGCGATGAAGAGGAGCGCCGGCGCCTCGGGTTTGACATTAGTGTTGCGTACCAATTCGCAGGCGAGCCCGGGGAAGGTCGACGCGTTCGCGAAGCTGATGTCATGGTGGGGCAAACGCCCGTGATGCGGTTGATCTATGGGCCAGCCTCCACTTTGCTCCGGGTCAATCGTGGATGGCGGAGCAGCGACTCCCCCGGCTTTCTCGTTGACATGGAAAGTGGCGAAGTCCTTTCGGCTCCGCCGCCGGTGACCGGGCCGGCCCCGCGGCCACGGCGGCTCGAACGTGTTCAGCTTACTGTGCAAGCCACCCAAAACATTCTTTTGGTCCGTCTGTTGCGGCCGGAACTCCACACCGACACTCGCTTGGAAGCAACGCTGCAATACGCACTTCAGCGAGGGATGGAACAGTTGTTCCAACTAGAGGAATCAGAACTTGGTGCGGAACGGGTGGGTAAAGGCGATCAGCGTGCGCCGCTGTTTTATGAATCGGGTGAAGGCGGGGTGGGCGCATTGCGCCGATTGGTGGATGAGGCAGATGCCATCGCCCAATTGGCCTCAGAAGCACTGGAGCGTTGTCATTTCGATCCCGCCGGCACCGACTTGCGCCCGACGTGTCTAGCGGCGTGTTACGAGTGCCTGATGAGCTTCGGAAACCAGCAGGAATCGTTGAGCTTGGACCGTCATCGTCTTCGACAGCACCTGCTGGACTTTGTCTCCAGCCGAACGTTTCCGCGCATCGCTGGCCGTGATTGGAATGCACATTTGGCATGGCTGCGCACACTCACAGATCCGCGCTCAGACATTGAGCGGAACTTCCTCACTGCTTTGGCCGCAGGGTTCCACCGCCTGCCCGACGAGGCCCAGAAGCCCATTGCGGAGCCTCGATGCATCCCGGATTTTTTCTACACCCCGAACATCTGCGTGTGCTGCGATGGCTCCGTTCACGACGAACCCGCCCAAGCCGCGCTCGACCGAGAACTCCGAGCCGAAATGGTGAACCGAGGTTACCGTGTCATCGTCATTCGGTATGACCAAAACATTGCCGAGCAATTAGCCAGTTTTCCCGAAGTTTTTGGCCGTCGAGTTTATCGGTGACGGCAGCCTTCGGCGTTAGGATTGTTTAGCATTCTTACCATCAAGAAGCCGCAGCAATTTATTGCGACCGGCTCGCCATCCCTTGTCCGTCATCTTTTCAAGAATCTCCTTCATTTGCTCGTCCCGGGTTTTGGAGCCGTCCATGAGAAGTTTCGGCATGGCACTTTGGATCAATGCGCGAAAATGTTCCTTCCCCGGCTTGAAATAATGCTTGAGAACAATTTCGACGGATTGGTGACCTGTCACTTTTCGGACGAGCTCAACAGGAATGTTGGCGGTGAGGGCCAGTGTGATCCACGAGACACGAAATGAATGAAAATCGCGAATGCTGGCCTGCCTCAGCCCCGTCTCGCGTTCCGCATGGACGTCGCCGCGAACCTTTTCGCCATCTTCCGCATCCTCAGCATCCTTAAATCCCGCCGCGGCCAGCACACTCTGAAATCGTGACGTAATTCCGTCGGGGTTTTTCAGATACATCGCCGCTTGCTCCGGAAAAACAAAAGGCCCTTCCGTTGACATGCGATGGTCCAGTTCTTCGCGGAGCAAGGGAAAAATTGGGATGCTGGCGATGTGCCCGGTTTTCACCGTCTTCACGTCGATAAATCCTGTGCGCAAATCGACGTCTTTCTTCCGAAGAAGGCAACAGTCACCACGCCGCATCGCCGTGCATATTCCCGCGACGATGATCGGCCGAATAAAATCATCGTCCTTGGCCGATTCAAGAATCGCGCGAAGATCCTCAGGTGAGTACGGTTCTCGAAAAATCGTCTCCGTTTCGCGCGGTTGCTCTGTTTGCAGGTACCGCTTATATGCCTGTGAGTCTGGCTCCAAGTGCCGGAATGTCCCGCGCAGCAGTTTTAGCATGTAATTCCACGTCGTCGGACTAACCCCGCGCTCCTCCTCGGCATCCATGAATGAGCGCGCCATCTCTGGCGTCACGTCAAGGAGGTCCACTGCGTCCGGGTTCTGATCTGAGATATGGTTGACAAATCGGGTCAAGCTCGCTTTGCCCTCTTTGAGGTATTGCCGTTCCTTTTGAGGACCCGCACCCCCGGGTTCTGAGGCATCCGGAATCGCGCGTCGATTCTTCCTTCGGCGGCGTGTCTTGACCCACGCTTCGGGGACATCGGCCAGCTTGACCGATTCTCGAGGTCCGCCAGTCTTCACTTCGATGAGCTTCTGCGTGAGTTGCTCGACGTTTCTTTTCTCCCGCAGGTCTTTCTCCGTTTTGTCGTGCTCGGCCTGCGCATGCCCACGGCAGCGCTCGAAGACGAGGTCGCCTGGTTCACGAAGCGTGCGGGGTCGCTGGCCTTCAATGCGAACGCCAAGGTTTATGACGAGATCTTTTCCGTTGGCACGGAAACGACCGTACCACCATTTGCTGCTGGATCGAAGTTCGAGTGACATGGCAATCCTCTGCAAAACTGGGCAAGGTCGGGCAATATTTGAGCCCTTCCAATCCCAACTTTTGCCAAATATATGCCATTTTTTGGGTTATTTGGCAAGCGAAAAGGTCTGTTTTGAGTGGTGCATCCGGAGGGACTTGAACCCCCAACCTTCTGATCCGAAGTCAGAAGCTCTATCCAATTGAGCTACGGATGCGTCGTGGAAATGTTGATTTTGGGCGGCAGTTTACAAAAACCCGTTTTTGGGTGATCGCCCCCGCGGGATCCTGATCAACCAAGAGGATGGTGTGAAAACGGGGACTAAACTTCGCCTTCAAAACGCTCATAAACACGAAGAAATTTGCCACGGGCGTCGCAAGGAAATCAATCGAAATTAAACACGCGCAGAACCGGGCGCTGTTCCCGAGAAGGCCCTGCCCTTCGGACACGTCCGACGTGTTGGACCTTTTTCTTTTTTGCCAATGTCAACGTGCTCGCAACTGGTTTTCCGGAGTGACACCGGCAGAGCCGGGCAGAGATGGGCGGAACGTGCGGAATGCGCCGCTTACCCGGAGCGGCTCGCGCGGGAGGCCCTTGGCCACAACAGCAAAGCCGTTCCACCGCGCCTACCCTCGCAACGCCAAAGTGGAATTGCCTTCGCTGGGGGGGGGCTGGAAAAAGGACTCGCAAATCTATGGGGCAGGCGGAAAATCACAAAAAAGGCCCACGCTGTTCGTGGGCAAGTAATCAAATGGGAAATATCAATTCAATGGAAGCGAGGCTCTTGGCCGAGTCCTGGGTCCGCGAGGAGGTGAAGAACGTCCCTGAGGTCGTGGGGGCCATCCTGGCAGGTTCGATCCGGGGGAGGGACCCCGCGGCGCCGCACCCCGCGGGCTCGGACGTCGACATCTTCATCTACGTGAACGCCGAGGTGCCGAGCGACACCGTCGAGCCCCGAGGACGCTTCGCCCCGCGCAAGCTCCTCTACCGCGGCGTGGTTCTCGAGCCCTCCTTCCACCCTGCGGCGCGGATCGCGGACCCGGAGGTAGTCCTCGGGGACATGTTGCTTGCGCCGGCATTCACCGAGCCAATCATCGCCCTCGATCCATCCGGTCAACTCCGAGCTCTTGCCGCCACGGTGGGGCCCGAGTTCCGCCGGCGTCGCCATGTGCAGTGCCGCCTGGCGCAGGCGGTTAAGAGCGTCGAGGCCTTTGGCCCGAGGCCCTGTGCGCCGGCGCTCCCTGCCTTGCGCGCCCCCTGCTGGCGCAACGCCGCGCTGGCCATTGCGCTAGTCCGCGCCGCCAATGTTCCGCTCGTGGCCGCCCTCCGCTACCCCACTACTCGCCGGGCCTTCGTCGTCGCCCGCGACGTCTTGGCCGCCAGCGGGCGCGAGGATCTCGCCGACACACTCCTGCGTTTGTTGGGCAGCGCAGAGCTATCGCGCGTTCACGTTGAGGAGCTAGTGGTGGAGTTCGAGCGCGCCTACGACGTTGCGGTCGAGGTGCGGCGCACGCCCGTGGTCGCGGACTGGAACGTCTCCCGGGAGGTCCGGGATTTGGAACGCGCCGGCGTCCGCGAGCTCCTCGACGGCCACCACCGCGAGGCCCTATACCAAGTGGCGCTCCTGCGGACAGTGGCGCAAGGGATCATCGAGAACGACGGCGACGAGGAGGCGCGGGCTCGGTCCGGGGCGGGGTACCGCCGGCTGCTCGCCGCTCTGGGCATCGACGGGGACGAGGCGTTCTTCGCGCGGGCCCAGGCGCTCCAGGCGTTCGTGCCGGAGCTCCGGGAGCGCTGCGAGGATCTGCTCGCGCGGGCGCCGGGGGTCTTCGACTGAGGCACTGACCCTCTCGTTTTATGAGGATAAGATCGCGCCTTTGGCAAAATTGCTGGACTTTGGGCCGGTTCAGGCTTCGGCGCTCAGGTTGCCTGCCAATTATTATAGGAACAATTTCCGATTTCCGTTGCTCGCCCGCCGTTGCTATCGGGCAGGATTCAATGCCGTTACCCTGGTTGCGCCTTACCACTTTCAGCGCCGTCCCCGCCACTATGGTCCGGTGAGCAACCTTTGCCAGTATGTTCTGGGCCTGCTGCATCCGACCACGGTTTGGTGCAACTGCCAATCGCTGCTTGACTAACAATCCGCCAAGGACAGCCTCGGCGGATTGTTGCTTGACTATGACCTCGAATCCGTTTGACAATACCAACGCGAGTTTATGGCGACTTGAGTCTGTAGTATTGGGCCGTTGCCGCGGCGGTGATCGTCGCCTGATAATCCGATCCCACAACTACAGGCGTGGTGGCGACGCCCGTCCAGGTTCCGTTCAGAGCGGCGCTTTGCTGCAGCACAAACGAGCTGTTGCCAGCGGCCGGCCATGACACCAGCAACGTGCCGGACGATCCCTTCGCAATCGTCAGGACCGGCCCGCTGGGGGCAGCAATCGTGGACTGGAAGGTGAAGTCGGAGACGGTCTGAATTGAGTTGACGCCACCGTCACCGCCCGTGAAACCAACGTACCCGCTCGGGCCGCCGATGGTGGCTGGAATGTCGCAGGGGTAGTTGGTTGTGTAACTTAACTTGCCGTCCGCCAAGACGATGTTCACGACCTTATGGCTATAGGTTATTTGCACCGTGATCGGATCGAAGCTGGCAATGTTCACCGGCGCCGTCGGCCCGTAGGGCGTAAGCTGCGGCGTGCTGTCGGCGGTTAATCCGTTGGTGCCGAACTCGATGCCGACTCCGCCGTTGGCGCCCGTATAGACGTTCATCTCGAACGCGACGCTCGGAGTGATGCCGAAGTAGCCCAAATCGCCGCCGCCGCCGCCGACGTCGTAAATAGGCGAGACGAGGCCATTCGTATTGATATCGACGGCGGAGTTGGTGCTGTTCTGGATACAGAAGGTCACGCCATCGGCCACCGAACTGGCAGGCTGAACCTGATAAATGTACGACGCGGTAAAGCCGTCGCTCACGTATTGTGGGAGGTTATACCAGGCGCTGTCGGCCTCCCCGTTGGTGCCGTCAGTTAGGATCAGCACGTTACCAGTGATGTTTGGAACGTTGGTTCCGCCCGGCCAACCGGACGGCTGGTTGAGCGTCCAATTGGTTCCGTTGCCGTTAAACGAGACGGGCGGCAGCGTGCCGGTGACGCCGATGACAGCCGCCATGGAACTGGTGATGGAACCGCCGGTGTTGGTGATGAAGACCACATAGCTGTTCGTTCCCGACAGCGCATTAAACGAGTAGATCGAATTCGTCTCCCCCGCGATGGCGCTGACCTGGTTGGACCATTGGTATGCAAACGGCTCCGTGCCACTAACGACGACCGAGAGCGTCAGCGGTGTGCCAGCCGGCACGACGGTCAGCGGCGGGAAGACGTCCTGCACCAGGACGGGCGGGCCGCTCAGGACGCTGAGTGTGACATTCGAACTCGTCGTCGCTCCGAAATTGTTGGAAACAACCACGAAGTAACTGTAAGTTGATTGGACGGATTGAACATTTGTCAGCGTCAGGCTGCTGTTGGTCGCGTTGACAATGACGTTAGTCGTGCCACTGACAAAATAACCCCATTGGTAGCTATACGGTGCCGGCCCATCAACGACGGTCGAGGCAATCGTCCCATCGCCACCCTGATTGACTGCGACAGGCGCACTCGGGACAACGACGACCGGCGCGATGTTGGTTGTGCCGTAGGCGCCTGCGTCATAGAGCTCGTTCAACTGCGCCACCGTCAAGGTGCTGGGGAAGACAGCCACTCCGGCCATCCTTCCGTTAAACGTGCGAGCTGGGTCGGCTAAGGCGTCATTGCCCAAGCGCCAGGCGCCGTCGAGCACGCCTTCCGCGTGCGGAATCGCGTTGACCGCCGATTGCCGGCCGTTGGCATTATACATATACAAGGCGGCCTCGTTTGGAGAAATGGTCAACGCGACAAATGACCACTGGTTTTGCGGCGGTGTTAAGCCAGAAACAAAGTTATACGTGTCAGCCGCGCCGCTGTTCCAGGTGTAACCGAGCATTTGGCTGCTGGTGCCCTGACCCATGTCCAGCCCGCCAACGGCGCCGCCTCGATCGAAGATCAATCCAAGGCTGTCGTTTTGCGTCCCCACCGGATAAATCCAGCAGGCAAACGAGAGGTTCGGGATCGTCAACGAGTTTTCGCCTTCGAGCGTGCCGAAAGGAGCGGCCACCCAGCCGTTGGTTGTCGAAGATTGAATATCGACCGAGAGGTCCTCACCCGGCAGTTCCAGTCCCGGAACGCCGGGCTGCCCCGCCAGGGCGTTGGTTTCGTAGGTGCCATTGTTGCCCTGAATATAGTCGTGCGCATTGGTGCTTCCCGTGGGTTCGTTGAGCGGATAGTACGCCAGCGCGCCTTCCGCCAGGACTGCCGAATCAAAGGCGACAGATTGCGGCGAGACAACCGTCAGCACCGCGGGCGAGCTGGTGACTGACCCGTAGCGATTGGCCACCACACACGTGTAGCTGCCCGCGTTGGTGGATTGGACACCTGGCAGGCTCAACCCCGCGGTAGTGGCGCCGGTCAGAAGGTTGGTGGCTTGGAAAGCCCATTGGTAGGTCAAATGAACCCCGCTGGCGACGACGCTGGCATTGAGCGTACCGCCGACGAAGATAATCTCCGTCGGAGGAGGCTCCTGCACGATAGATGGCGGGCTCGGGGGCACGCCAATGGTCGCGTAGGCAGCCTGAATTTCCGCCTGCGACAGTGCGTTGGTAAAGATGGCCACGTGTGCGACGCTTCCCGTAAAACCCCGATTGACGCCGGAGTTGTTATTGGCGTCGTAGTCTGGGGCCCCGCCGATCATAACGATTTGGTCGTCGGCCGACAGCGCCGACCATGTGGCGCTGGCGACGGAGAGGCCGTCAATGTAGAGGTTAGCCTTCGAGTCGCTGGCATCGTAAACCCCCGCCCAGAGATGCCAGTTGCCGTCGTTAAGAGGAGTCGTGCCTACGATATCGCCATTGGGCGCGGCGGCAAAATGCGGCAGTCCACCGGTATCAACGCTGAAGCGATAAGACTGGTCGCTCCGGCCAATTGGGTCTTCAAAACCCGCGATGGCGTTGGTCGGAACTTCGATCCAGCCGGCGAGAGTCAAGCTGTCGGATGTGTTCAGGATGCCGAAATTAAACGGATCGCAAAGCACGCCGGGGCCGGCAGTGTCGGACACACCCGTGTTGGCTGGATTAAATCCGCAAGCCCAACTATTGGGCCCGAATGGACCCTGCACGCCCGGCTCGGTGCCGGGTTCATAATAGCCGGCGGCGGCTTCGCCCGCCGTGCCATAATTCTGCGCCACCGGCAACGGCGCCGGATACGGCTGGCCAACGCTCGCCTCGTCCATCCGAAAATAAACAATCGGTTGCTGGGCCAGGACCAGGGAGCTATAGGACTGCGCCGGCTTCGTGACCGTGCCGGCGTTATAATGCGCGGCCACGGCATTGGCATCCAACGCGTTGGTGTAATACGCCAACTCATCAATCACGCCGTCGAAGAAATAGGAATTATCGGAGCGCGAGCCGATCGAAAGAGTGCCGCTGTTTTGACCGTCATCTGGGACATAGGCGGGCAACGCCGTCGGGCCGGCTACCAGCACGCCATTAAGGTAGCCATAGACATTGGTGGCTGCGACCGAGTTGCTGACAACGACCACCAGGTGGTTCCAAGTGTCCTGCGCCACCGAACTTGGCGCGCCGATATTCACCGCCAGCGACGGGCTGGTGCCATTCTGGGCGTAGGCGCGGAAGGTGTATTGCCCTGGATTGGAAATGTCCATATAGATGAGCCAGCCAGAGCGGGGACTAGCGGCGTCCATATCGCTGACGGCGCACTGTGTAGCGTTGATATTGTGCGAGAGCAACCAGGCTTCGATGGTGAACGACGACGACGACGCGTTGGCCAGGTCCGCTGTGTAAGGGCACAACGCATTCATCGTTGATCCGTTAAAACCGTCAGCGGAATCGGCAGGATCGCTGGCCAGCGCGCCCTGCACTCCATAAACGACATCGCTATTGAACGCCGCATTAAGGCTCGCGCCAACAGTTCCGAGATTCGTCGCCGTGAAGGTCACCGGCGCGGGTGGTGGCGCGGTTTCGGTGAGCGGCCAATAGGCCAGCGGCTGCAAACCAACCACCGCTTCCTCAAACGGGCTGGGCGCCGTCAAGTTGTAAATGCTTTGAATGTTGCTCGCCGTCAAAACATTGGTGAAAATCGCCACCTGCGCCACATCGCCCACGAAATTGCGGCCCGCGTAATCCGGCGCGCCGCCGATCAGGAAGACTTTGTCAGGATCGCCGGAAACGGGATTCCAACTCGCGGTGCCAGCGGAAACTGAATCGATGTAAAGCGTGGCATTGCTGTTGACAGAGTTGTAGGTGCCAACCCAATAATGCCATTTGCCGTCATTGACCGCGTTGGGGCCGACGATGTCGCTATTGCCGCCATCGGCGAAGTGCGGCAATCCGTTCGTGTCCACCGTGAAGCGGAATGAATTATCGCCGCGGCCGAGCAACCCCTCGAACCAGCCCACCGCCCCCGTCGGAACATTGGCCCACGCCGCTATGGTAATCGAGTTGGTGTCATCGAGGAGAGTTGGGTTGGAGAAGGCGCAATTGACCGTCGGTCCACTGCCTGCGCTTTGCGTTCCCAAGGGACTGAATTGGGTGGCAAAGTCGTCGCTCCCAAACCCATTGCCAAACGCCCCGAAGCTGGGGCCGGCTACGCCGGGGACCGTGCCGGTCTGATAATACCCGTTGGCCGCGGCGCCGTAACTGCCGTAGTTATGCGCGAGCGGCGCGGCGGCTTCGCCGAGGTGATAGTAAAGCGCCGGAGAACTGTTCAGCACCAGCGTGCTGTAAGGGGTGGACGGGCTGCTGTTGGTGCCGGCGCTATAATGCGCCGCAATCGTGTCCGCATCCAGCGCCGCACTGTAGTAGGCCACTTCCTGAATATTGCCGTCAAAGAAAAAGGAGCTATCAGCGCGCGCGCCGATCGAAAACGTGCCCCCGTTCAAGCCGTCATCTGGGACATAGGCGGGCAACGCCGTCGGGCCCGCTACCAGCACGCCATCAAGATAGCCATAGACATTGGTGGCCGTGACCGCGTTGCTGACAACGATTACCAGGTGGTTCCAAGTGTCCTGCGCCACCGAACTTGGCGCGCCGATATTCACCGCCAGCGACGGGCTGGTGCCATTCTGGGCGTAGGCGCGGAAGGTGTATTGGCCCGGATTGGAAATGTCCATATAGATGAGCCAGCCCGAGCGGGGACTGGTGGCGTCAAAATCGCTGAGGGGGCACTGTGTGGCGTTGATATTGTGCGAGAGCAGCCAGGCTTCGACGGTAAACGATGGGCCATGGGAAATGCTGCTGCCGTAGGGCGCGAGGGCGTCGCCGGAAACACCGTCAAAACGATCCGACGTCGCGCTCGTGCCGGGCAAGGCGCCAGCTTCGCCGAAGGTCACGTTGCCGGCGAAGGGGGCGTTAAACGCGGAACCGAGGTTACCCAGGTTGGTTGCCTGGAGCGCTGGATTGGGCGGGGCGCTCGTTTCATTTAACGGCCAATAGGCAACCGGATTGAGCGCCATGACGGCGTTGGAGAACGACTGGGCCTGCATAGACAGACTAGCGACCAAAGCGCCGAGGCAAACGCTGAGACGCAGAAGGCAATTTATTCTCATATTGTTTTTGATGGATTGCATGTCGGTTTTTCCAAACAGAAGTTGTCGTTTCATAGTGTTGTCGAGTCCGATGTGGTTCGGGCAAAACCCGTCGCGTCTGTTGCGAAAACCAAATTCGCTACGCCTGGCCAGTCGCGCAAACCGAGGTTCCCCTTATGGGTTGTTGCTACGAACGGTTTTCCTTGATTTTGTTCCTTCCCCAAGATTTTGCAAGCCTTCTTTTTTCAGTCCCACGCAATTGCTGATACCAGGACCGGGTTGCGGTAGGGACAACGAGACCGTAGAGGTTGAGTCACCCGGCAATCTCGCTCATTCAGGTAGGGACGCCTCGCCGAGGCGTCCACGGGCCCACCTGAACAGTTACAAAGGAACAAAGCCAGTCGGTGCCCTGTGACAACTCGAACGTCTCTAACTCAAGAGATTCGGCCGTTCCTGGAATGTCTTCAAGACCAATTCGCCAAAAATCGTGTTCGCCCAGGCGAACCAGGAACGGGTGAATTTCTTCGGATCGTCTTTGTGGAAGGCCTCGTGCATGAAACCCGTGCCAGCGTGCGTCTTGCGCAAGGTCTCCAGGCAGGCGCCAATCTCGCCCTCGTCCGTGCTGGTTAAGCCTCGCGTGATGATTCCCAGAGGCCAGATCATGTCCATGCCGACATGCGGCCCGCCAGGACCTTGCGCGGCTTTGCCCTGGCAATAATACGGATTGCTCGAGGACAAAACGTACCGGCGCGTATGGGCATACAGCGGGTCGTCCGTTGTCACGGCGCCCAGATAGGGGAGTGAAAGCAGGCTGGGAATGTTGCCGTCGTCAATACAGTAGAAGTTCCCGTAGGCGTCCACTTCGTAGGGGTAGATGTTTCCAAATCCCGAGGGATTGGCCACGGCGTATTTGCGCAGGGCCGCTTCGACTTCCAGGGCCAACCCACGGCAATCCGCGGCGGATGCCGGGTCTTTGCGGATTTGTTCCAGCATCTCGGCGGCCTGGCGCAAGCTCACCACCGCGAAGAAATTCGAGGGCACCAAAAACGGGAAAACGGTCGCGTCGTCACTTGGGCGGAACATGGAAAAAACCAAGCCGACCGCTTTGGCGGGATTGCCGTAGCCGCGTCCCGGCAAGCTGTCCGAGGGCGTGGTTGTGTTACGCTGGAAGTGGTACGGGCCGTGATCGTGTTTGCGTTGCTGCTCACGAAAGGTCCGCGGAATCCGCAGCACCGCCTCGTGCCACTTGTCGTCGAAAGGAGCGGTGTCGCCGGTCGTTTTCCAGTATCCGTATGCCAGGCGGATGGTGTAACAGAGCGAATCGATTTCCCACTTGCGCTCATGGACGCCCGGTTTCATGTCGGTGGCATCGCTTTTCCAATCGCTGATTTTCGTTTCGTCCTTGTAAAACGCATTGGCATAGGGGTCCTTCAAAATGCACTTCGTTTGCCGGTTGATCACGCCGGCGATGAGCTGCCGCAAAGCTTCATCTTCTTTCGTCAAGGGCAGATACGGCCAGACCTGCGCCGAACTGTCCCGCAACCACATGGCGTCGATGTCGCCGGTGATGACGTAGGTGTCTGGCCGGCCGTCGATCATTTCAAAATCAACCGTCGTGTCCAAAGTGTTGGGAAAACAATTCTCAAACATCCACGCCAGCTCCTTGTTGCCGATGGACGATTTGACGCGTTCGATGGTCCGCTCGACCGCCGCGCTCTTGAAACGCCGTTTCGCTTCGGGTATCCGCACAACCGGGAATTCCGATTCAGCCGCCCGGGCGAAGGGGCCGAGCAAGGCGGTGGAAGCGATGAGGGAAGTGTTGCGGATGAATTTTCTTCTGTTCATGGGATTGGTTTGCCTTTCAGGCCTGGTCAAGTTTTCGCAAGGCAAACGCGCACGCTCCAATCGCCACCGCTTCACTCGTCCCGAGGCGGGACAGACCGACGCCGATGCGCGGCATGGGGTCGTGTTTTACTTGACGCGCGCTGCCGGGCACCGTGACCACCTGAGTGGCCCCCGCCAGAAATTCTTCCAACTGCGCGGCATCTTCGAGATTGAAGGCGCGGGAGCCGAGCCGGTGGAATGGGTTGCCCTTCGGGCCGGTATAGTTGCCGTTCAGTTCCGTAACGAGCGCCGGCAAAAAAAGCGGCGCCGCCCCGGATAACCCGCCCCCAACCACCGCCAATCCATCCACCAGCGTCAGGGCGTTGCCCAGCGCGTCGCCCACGACTTCGCCAAGTTGACGAAACGCTTCCAGGGCCGCCGCCTTATTGCCGGGTAGCTCGCCTCGTCCGATGCCATAGATGACCTTCGGTTCCGGCGCCTGGTCCGCGGCCAGCCCAGCCTTCTCCGCATAGACGCGGCAGACCGCGCGAATGCTGGCCCCTTCTTCGGCGTTCATCCGCGGCTGCAATTTGTTGCGCAAGAGCCAAACTTCGCCAGCCATGGAATTGTCGCCCACAAATAACTCTCCATTGCGCACGATCCCGCCGCCGAAACCGGTGCCGAGCGTCACGCCGAAAAGATTGTGGTAACGCTTGGGGCTGCCGGCCTTTTTCAGCAGCTCGTTGACGTGCGGCAAAAACCCCGCGATGGCTTCGCCATAAACGAACAGGTCCCCATCATTGTTGATGAACACTGGAACGCCGAACTTCTCTTCGAGCATTGGACCTAGCGCCACACCGCCGCGAAAACCGGGCAAGTTTCCCAGATCGCCAATGATCCCGCTGGGATAATCCGCCGGTCCTGGAAACGCAAAGCTGATGGCGACGGGAGGCTTGGGGCATTGCTTTTTGACGCGCGTAAAGCCTTCGACAATGTTCGCCAGGCAGCGATCCAAATTATCGCCGTTGGAAGGCAGCGCGACCGTCTCGGTCACAGCCTTGTTATGACGCATGGCGGCAAACCGAAAATTGGTGCCGCCGGCGTCGAGAGTCATCACAATTCGATCGTCGTTTGTTGAGCTCATGGAAAAACCTTAAACTTGGGCGGTGGTGGTTGGGGAAGGTTTAGCGGTGACGGCTGCCTTGCTGCCACTTTTCAAGGACAACAGCAACAGATACGCGAAACAGAGTGCGGGAACGATGAAGGACATGGCGCCCTTATTCAAATCCATCAATTTGCCCATGACCAAGGGAACAAGCGCGCCCCCCGAAATAGCCATGCACATCAACCCGCTCAATTCATTGGCGCGCTCCGGCTTCTCTTCCACCGTAATCGAGAAAAGCATCGGCCAAATGTTGGCAAAGCCCAGCCCGGCTGCAAGCACCCCGGCGATGGCCAGCGTCTGGGAGCCGGTCATCAGCGCGCCCGCCCCGATCAGGCCCAGAAGCGCCGAAAGACGAAAGCAGGTGCGCGGAGTCATCACCGTCAACACCGCGCCGCCGAGCAGGCGTCCAATAGTCAATAATAGGAAGAACAGCGCCGGCCCAAATTTGCTCGCCATCTTCTCGTCCATTCCGATGCCTTTCATCGACGGAAACAGGAACCGGCCCATGCAGGATTCCGCGCCCACATAGAGGAAAATGCCGAGCACCGCCAAAGCGAAGATCGGTTCGAACAGCAGCGCTACCGACGCCCCGATGCCAGGCGGCACGTCCGCCTTCGTTTCGTCAATTTTCAGCACGGCGACCGCCAGGAAGGCAAGAACCATCAGAACGAAAAATAGCGGAAAGGCTCCGCGCCAGCCCATCCCGGCGAAGATCGAGATCGAGGTGATGGCCGTCACCAGATAGGTTGAGGCGGTGCTGCCGAGCCCCTTGATGCCTTGCGCCAGGCTCAGGTTGCGGCTGTAACCCCCGGCTGGGCTGACGTCGCGCATAATCGGATTGCCGGCCACCTGTAGAAAGGTCGTCCCGACGCCCAGAAGAAAGATGCATCCCAGGAGCGTTACAAACCCGGGAGGAGCCAAACTGGGCACAGCCATCGCGACCGCGTTAATCCCCAAACCCAGCAGGAGCAACTTCTTTTTCCCGATCCGCGCCGCCAGCAATCCGCCCGGCACGCTAAAGACCGCGAAAGCGATAAAGACGAAAAAGGGCAGCAGGCTGGCGAGAACGTTGCTGATTTTGTAGTCCGTCTTGACGGCGTCGGACATGGGCCCCATGGCGTCGGCCACTCCCATGAGGAGGAAGGCCAGGAAGATTGGAAGTGTTTTTAAGCTCATTATTTGTTCTTTCTATGGTCCAGGTTTGCGGGTTCGTTCCGTGGGCCTGGATGTGCATTTTAGCGTGCTTGCCCGCCCCCGCCAGTCAAAAATTCAACCGCCCGCGGCACGGTGTGCGCCTCGTGGATCGGATGCAACTCCGTGACCACCTTCAGTTCGACGATCAGCGCGTCTTCGATGACAAGGTCGAGTCGATAACCGCAATCCAGTAGCACTTCCTTGAAAGGCATTCCTCATAGGCGCTTTCGAGTAATCCGGGTCCCAATTCACGGTGGATTTCGATGCACAAGCCGATGACCTTGCCGGTCAGGTCATTAAGCTTTTGCCTGGCTGTTTCGGTGGACGCGTTCTTCATGCGATTGATTCTATTGGGTTCGAGGCAAAAAATGCGACGCGACAGAGCCCGCCGCTTTAAATTGCATCTCTGTGCCTCGGTGTCTCTGTGGTTAAAAACAAAGAATCAAAGGACCCGAAAAACAAGTCAAG
>JBKQWF010000038.1:0-34367 GCA_052139695.1 Limisphaerales bacterium | reverse complement strand
CGACGGAACCGACATTTGCTCTTTGCCATGCCGGGACCTTAAAAAACTTTCCCCAGGATGTCCCGCAAAAAGTGTTAAAACCTTTAACTCGCAACGAGTTGCCCGGCAGAAAAGGCGCGCCCTAGGCTGATAATGCAGGACCAGCAGATGAGTCGCCGCGCTGTTGGTCAAACCCGCGCTGTCGCTTGCCGTGACGGTGAGGGTATGCAGGCCTTCGCTTAACACGCTGGCGGCGAAGTTCACGACGGCCCCAGCGCCGAGCGCGCCGTCACGGTCGGAGAACCATTGCACGCTGGGGCCGCCCAGCACGCCGTCCTGCATGTCCTCAGCCGTCGCATCCAGAAACAACTGTTGGTCTCCCATGACCAGGGAGTTGTTCATCGGCGCATTAATGCTGATAAAAGGCGCGTGCGCCTGGACTGTGAAGGTGGCGGCGGACTGAGCGGTCGCGGTATTGAATCCATCGCTGGCGATAACCCTGATCAGCCCCCGCGTGGTTGCGGACAGTTGCGAACTTTCGATGGCCAGGCTTTGCCCGGGCCAGTCCACGGCGAGCATTTCCCAGGTCGTTCCGTTGTCGGTGCTGTATTCGATGGTATAGGTCAACGGATTGCCATCGGCGTCACTCCCAGTCCAGGCGATATGGACGGGGCCGGAGCCGAAGGATTCCCCGCCGTTGGGCGCGGTGAGGGCAACGCTCGGCGCGGTGGAACTGGCGCTGAGAGTGGCCAGCAGGGCGCCGTCATAGAAAAACAGCAAGGAGGAAATGGAAGGATCCGCAGTCAATGAGACGTTAAAATCGGCGCTCAAGTTGGTGGCCCCCTCTTCCCCTTGGCCAGCCTGAAGGGCAAACTGAACGGATTGAATCACGTCCCCCTTCTGGTCCAGCGCTTCCAGGACAAAATTGGTGCCGGGCGATTCCGACGGCGGAGCGTTGGTCGTGGTCAGAGGCAAACAGGGCAGGAATTGCATGGTCCCGGTGACAAAGTTCACGACGCCGCGGACGACGAGATAATCCTGGCCGTTTTCCGGGCCGCCCAGAGGCTGAGGACCGCGAGGATTGAAAGCCTTGAGCGGCTTGAAGTTTCCCGCGGGCGCCGGACTTGGCGTCCCAAAGATAAAGTTGTTTTGCTTCAAAAGCGCGGCATAGGTGGCCGATGAAGGCCACAGGTCCTCCAACCCGCCGTTGCGGCAGTAACTCATCAGGTCGTAGTAGCAATTGATGTCCCCAAATTCTGATTCCAGCGGAGAAAGCACCGGTGGTTCTCCGGTCGTCTTCAATGTGAAAGTGTCCAAGCCATAGATGAGCGAGTTGTCGCCGGAGCCATCTGGCTTGAAAAGGGGCCCCAAAGTTGGTCTTTGCGGGGGATTGTAACCAATGACGTCCTGAAAGAGCGGATACGCGTAATCGAGCGGGCCTTTCTCCGTGCAAGCGCCCAGCGCGTCCACTTCCGTGCCGCCGAATGCGGTGGGCATTGTCGTCGTGGCAAAGAACGACTTGTCCACGTCATGTTCGATTCCTAAGTTATGGCCCAGCTCGTGCGTAACACTTTGCCGCCCCGGTCCCCAGGTGTTGACGACCGTCGCGCAGGAGACAAAGCTGGGAAAGGGACGGATCGCTTTGCCAGCGATATAGGCCGATTGGTTTTCGGCCAAATCCAGGTAGGCCGCGATGACGCCATGGTAAATCCTCTTGGTGATGAGGCCGTTGGCATAGTCGCGGTTGCGCGCGGCGTAGAGCAGGGAATTGACCCTGTCCACAAATTGTTCCCCCTTGCCAAAATCTGGCGTCTGCAACCCTGGCAAGACCAGGGTGTCATAGGTTACGTTAAGATTCGTCGCCGGAAGACACGAGAGAACGCGGTTGCGCATGTCGTGAATGGTGTCGCCCATCAGGTTAGTGCCATTGCTGCCTATCCACTGCACATCCCAGAACTTGATTTGTGGCACGGCAGCGGGGGAGAAGGAGACGGTGACGGAGCAATCTTTTGAAACGCCGTTGACCGGCTCCAAACCACCCGGCCAGGCCAAGCGCAAGTTGCTCGTTCCGTTCAACCATTCCGAGGGCAGGCGAAAGTTCAGGCTTCGGTTAAAGTCCCGCCGGACCGGGGAATTGGAAGCGTTGGCGGTTTTAACCGTAAGCGAAGCGCCGGGATTGAGGGGAGTGGTGGGGGAATTGGGCAGCGGCGTCCCGTCCGCCGCCGTGCCATAAAGCAGCGCGCCCGAAACGGTTACATCAGGACTGGCGGGGGAGCGAAGCTGCAGGTGCGCCCGGAGATAGGTTTCCTTGCCTTGGACGAGCGGCACGCTGTTGTTCCAGTCCTGCACTACTTGTGTCACTTCTAAAGCCACCACTTGCACCGGCGGGGCCACTCCCTGGCGGATCACACTATTGCCGGTGTCGGCCACATAGACGTTTCCGCCCTTATCGACTGCGATCCCGTAAGGAATGGCAAAAAGCGCGCTCGTCCCGCTGCCGATGCCATAAAGTCTCATAGGTTCGGCGGGTGAGGAGTAAAGCAGGAAAACAGGCTGTCCGCCCAGGGTGGTGACAGCGCCCTGCGGCGAGATTTTGCGAATCTCCTCGTTGTCCGTATCGGCCACATAGACATTTCCCGCGCCATCTACGGCGACGCCGTAGGGGAGAAAGAAGTTGGCTTTTGAGCTTTGGACCGAGTCCGCGTTGCCGTAGGGAATGCCGCCATTGTAGTTGAATTCCTGCTGCAGCGTGGGTGGGGACCCGGCCAGGATAGACACCGTGCCGTCCGGCGTAATTTTACGGATCGAGTTATTGCTTGTATCGGCGACATAGAGATTGCCGGAAGAATCCACCGCCAGGCCAGCCGGACCTTGAAATTGCGCGGAAGCGCCCTTTCCATTGTTGGCTCCCACGCCAGAACGGGATGCCGAGCCGGCGAAAGTTGAAGCTGCCCAAACATCCAAGGAACCGGACGGAGTCAGTTTCCGGACGACGTTATTGTAATAGTCGCCCACATAGACATTGTTCAGGCTGTCCACAGCGATGCCAATGGGATTATTAAACTGCGCCTGGAGGGCCGGCCCTTCTTGATAACCCGGAGCCGGGGAGCCGTTAAAGAGAATGGAGGTGTTCCCGGCAATGGTCATGACCTTACCCCCCGTGGTAATTTTCCGAATCAAATTGTTGCCGGTGTCCGCGACATAGATATTGCCGGAGCCGTCCAGCGCGATCCCCTGGGGAGCGTGGAACGTCGCGGTCGCGGCCGTCGTCGAGTCTGCAAAACCGATGACGCCGGGCTGTCCGGCCAAGGTCGATACCTGCCATATATTATTTCCCAGAGGGGTGATTTTGCGGATGACGTTATTGAAGGTGTCGGCCACGTAGAGATTGCCCAGGGGGTCCACCGCGATGGCCTCGGGCTGGTTGAATTGGGCGCTGCTATTGGTCCCGTCCGCCCAGCCCTCGATGCCGTCAACGTCGTAGATTCCGGCAATCGTGCTGAAAGAGTAGGGAACGACGGTGGACTGAGCATGGCATTGAGGGGCGAAAAGTCGAACTGTCAACAGGACAAGCAGGCCAATTGGGCCAGGGAAAGACCTTTTGGTTGCTCGAACAGTCTTCATTTTTTTCTAAGAGGAAGCGCGGCACCAGCCTGACAACACCACGGTCCTCACTTATGTAAGAAGAGGCGCGCAACGGAGATTACAGAGTTTTCATTCGGATGGAGCGAAAAGGAAGTTCAGCCTGTTTGTATCGGATTCGAAGGCCAGCTTGCTCCCGTCCGGCGAGAAGCGCACCCAGGCGCCGGCGTGCGGTTCATTTTGCGAGACCACTTCGCGCAATGTCGGCAAATGCCACAGTTTGAGCGATTCACCGCGCCCCAAGGAGGCCAGTGTCCGGCCGTCCGGCGAAAAGGCCACGTCCGTTGTCTCCTGCAAATGCCCGGGAAGCGAGGCGGCAAAGGTCCCGTTGGTCGTATTCCAAAGACGAATCGTTCCGTCCACGCTGCCGGTGGCCAGACTGGCGCCATCCGCCGAAAAAGCCAGCCCGCTGACAAAGTCGCGATGCCCGGCCAGTCGATGTTCCGTTCCCGTCGCGCAGTCAAAAAGCCAAGCCACCTTCTGGCTTTCCACAGAGACGGCCAGTTGTTTCCCGTGCGCCGAGAGCAAGGCATTGCGGATGGGCGGAGCGGGCCCTTTGAAGAGGCGCAGCAGATGGCCGTTGTCCGCGTTCCAAACAAAAATCGTTCCGGCTCCATCGATGACGGAAAAAGCCTCCTGGTCGGGTGAGAGCGCGGCGAAAACAGAAGGCGTTTTCCGCGGCGGCTTGCCGTCCAGCTCCACTTCTCGCTGGGGATGGGTCGCCCCGGGCGGCCAGAAACTCAACCTCCAATCGACAGTGTCAAAGGAAGCAACGCAGGCGCCATCGCGGGAAAAGCCGGTAATGAGCTGACCGTTGGCCAGATCTTCGCTCAAAAGCGCTCCGGTCTGGGCATTCCACAACATAAACCTCTTGGAGTCGGGTTTGACGGTGATGAGCAATTTCCCGTCCGCGGAAAAAATGGGGCGGCAATCCACGTCATGAGGGAATTGAATGGAGCGATTCGCCACCGCCGCTCGCCACAAGAGGACATTCTCGTCTTTGCCGCCCGTGGCGAGAAGATTATCCCTGGGGCTGAAAGCCGCGCACCAAACTTCGCTTTGATGGCCGCGCAAAATGCCCTTCGGTTTCAGGGTGGCGGCGTCCCAAAGGCGCACCGTTTGATCAGAACTGGTCGTGGCGATGGTTTCGCCATCCGGAGAAAACGCGGCCGACCAAACGTGCAGTTGATGGCCGGAAATGATTTTTGGCGCGGGGTCATTCCATCGGCACAAGAGAACGTCCTGCGACCAACCGGCCGCGATCACGCTACGGTCATCGGGTGAAAAACTCAGCGCCCAGACGGGGTCTTTGGAAGGCCACTGCCGCAGGGCCAGTCCGGAAGCGGTGTCCAGCACCGAAATGAGATTATTCGTGCCGGCAACGGCCAGCAAACGACCATCTGAGGACAGGGCGGCGGTGCGAGCCGGCTGTTCAAACCGCCGCAGCACTTCCGTCGTGCGCCAATTCCAAAGGGTCACGGCTCCGGCGGGTTCGAAAAAGAAAGGATTGGATTCCGTCGCGGCCAGCAATGTTCCCGTCCGGGAAACGGCGGCTTGCAGGCCTGGGAAATTCGTCCTCATTTTCCACGAGTCCGTGTCCCAAAACTGAATATTCTCATTGCAGCCCGCGACCAGACCTTTGCCGTCCGGCGTGAACGCCACCGTCCAAACAGAAGCGGGAGTTATCTTGAGCGTCGCCAGGCAAGCGTGCTGCGCGGCGTCCCAAACCTTGACTGTCCCGTCATGGCCACCGGTAGCCAGGCGGTTTCCATCGGGGGAGAACGCGGCGCAAGTGACGGTTCCTTCGTGCCCCGGCAGGGTGGCAAGTTGATCTCCGCGGCAAAGATTCCAAAGGTAGCGCCATTCGAAACCGCGCAAATCCGTTTCTCCAGGTTTTGGGCGCAATGCCTCCAAAGTGCGGCGCGCCAAACCGAAATTAGCCCGCTGAATGGCCTGCGAAGCCACATCCACGTCGGCCGCGTAAAGATTAAGGCGGGTCAAGGCTGCGTCCCGCTGGGCGCGGAGCCGCTGTTGGAATTCGCCTTGGGCATGGCTCTCGGCGCGCTGCCATTGCCAGGCGATTCCCGCGACTCCCAAAGCGACGGCCATCACCAACCCCACGGAGAGCGCGGCCAGAAGCGGGTGGCGGCGGCACCAGAGCCATCCGCGTTCCGGCAAAGGCACCGGCCGGGCCAGGATCGGCTTGCCGTCAACAAAACGGCCGAGATCGTCTGCCAGTGCCTGCGCGGAATGATAACGGCGTGCCGGCTCTTTTTGCAGGCACTTCAAACAAATCGTTTGCAGGTCCAAAGGGGCGCCGGGATTCAGCCGCCGCGGAAGAACGGGATCGGCGGCCTGGACCTGCGACAGGATGGACGTAATCGATTCGCCCTGAAACGGCGGCCTTCCGGTGAGCAGTTCGTAGAGAATCGCCCCGAGCGAGTAAACGTCTGACGCCGGAGTGCAGGCTTTTCCCGAGGCTTGTTCGGGCGGCAAGTAGTTAGGCGAGCCCATGACCTGCCCGGTAACCGTCAGGGTCGTGTCGTGGTTTTCCAGTTTGGCCAGCCCAAAATCCGTCACGCGTGGCTGATCAAAGATGTCCAATAAAATATTTGACGGTTTCAGATCGCGATGCAATACCCCGTGGCGGTGGGCGTATTCCACGGCTTCGGCGATGGTCTTAAGATAACCCGCCGCCCGCCGCGCGGGCAAATGGTCGGCACCGGCGAACTGCGCGAACCCGCGGCCCTCGACGTATTCCAGCGAAAGGAAATGATTCCCGCTGTCTTCGCCCACTTCGTAAATGGTCACGATATTGGGATGACGCAAGGCGGCGATGACCTTTGCTTCATGGCGGAAACGGCGGACAAAATCCGGGCTGGAAAACGGACCATGCAAGAGGACTTTGAGCGCGACGATACGGTTCAGGCTCAATTGGCGCGCTCGATAAACCACGCCCATTCCGCTGCGGGCAATTTCCTCCAGCAGCTCATAGTTGCCCAGGCGCAATAATCCGCCCTGCAGTGGAGCGGGCGAGTCGGAAAGAAAACCCAGCTGCCCAAGACATTTGAGGCAGAGCCCGTCCGTCCCGTCCCCAGGGATGGGAGAGTGACAGGTTGGACATGTTTTTTCCGCGCTCATCAGAAAGTCTGAGTCCCCATTTGGTTGAGAAGCAAAAGCGGGCCGCGATTACAAAAAAAAGCCAAGCGGCGCGGCGCCTCACTGGCTTAGCACCGCCAGCAAGTAGCGCATCTCCTCCTCCAGTTCGATCGGGCTGGACACGGTTTGCGCCACTTCCGCGCGCACCAATTCCCGGTACCGCTGGCGGAGCCGATGCACCATGACCGGCACGGAGGAACTCTCCACCCCGAGCTTTTCCGCGGCGAGGGCATAATCTCCCGCCTCGGCATTGGTCGTCAGAAAACACCGCAAGGCGGAGAATTGGGCTTCCTTGCCTGCCTGGCACATCTCGGTCGTCAGTTCTTTGAGGGCCATTTGCACAATCGTTTGCGCCCAGCGCAGATCGTAAAGGCTTCCCGGAGAAATCTCCTGTGACGCCAGGCCCAGATCATCCGGCGGGAGCTGTTCGAGGGAAAGGACGGCGTGGCCGCCGCCGCGTTTGAGGGCGCTGACCCGGTCGTATTCATTGGCCAGAAAATGGGTAAAGGCGGTAAGGAGGAAGGTGCGGAATTTTCCTTTGCCGGGATCGAGCCCGCGGAAATCGTTGCGTTGCAGCAAGCGGGCGAAAAACTGTTGCGTCAAATCCTTGGCGTCCTCTTCGCTCCAGCCCCTGCGCCGGGCGAAAGCGCAGACAGGCTGCCAGTAAGTGCGGCAAAGTTTCTCCAGGGCCACCTGGCTTTCGGAGGACCCGGCCTGCCCGGCCAGCAAGACAACGCTCCATCGCGTCGTGCTGAACTGGCCGGAGGCTCTTGCGTCATCGTTGCTCATGGTTGCGAGTCAGTCTTTGTTAAGCTGGTCCAGGATGGGCGTCCGGAGGGCCGCCAGGTGGTGGCAGTCATCCTTCAATTGTTCAAAAACAACAACCTCGTTGCGGCCTTTCTTGAGCCACACGCCAGGCAAATAAAGAGTTTGCTGAGGGCCGATCCGCCAATAACGACCGAGATTATGTCCGTTGACCATCACAATGCCTTTGCCCCAATCGCGCATGTCCAGAAAGGTGTCGGCAGGTTGCGACACGGTGAACGTCCCGCGATGGACGGCCGGCGCGGCGGAAATGGGCGTGGATTGAAAACGCAACGATGACACCTTGTCAAAGGGCAGCCGGAACATCTGCCATCCGGTCAGCTCGCGGTCTGCAAGGGTGACCGACTCCGTAATGCCCGCGCGGTTATCAACCAGCCGGGCGCCGTAATTGATGCGGCCGCAGTTTTCCACCAGAATGTCAAGCGTCGCGGTGGGAGCCTCGATCTTCAGTTCGGTCGAGTTTTGATTATGGCGGCGGTCGAGTGCGGCGATACGTTTGCCGTCGAGACAGACCACCGCGTAGTCGCGGAGCTGCTTGATTTTCAGCGAGGCATGGACCGGGCCGGAGACTTTGGCGCGGTATAAAACGTAGCCGTAACCCTGGTCGAGGTCTTCAAAGCTCAACGGCTTATCGGATTTGATGGGCGGTCCAAGTTTGTCAAATATACTGACGGATTGAGTCAATTCGATGCCGGGAATTTCCAGCACGGGCGGCGGGGCGGGGACCTCGGGCAGGGTTTCGCCGGGCGCGAGATGTTGGGCCAGGACAGCGCGGAGGGCGAAAAACTTTGGCGTAGGCTTTCCCATTTCGTCCATCGGGGCGTCGTAATCGTAGCTGGTCGGTTGCGGTTGGTAGTGCTCGCCATAGTTGGCGCCATTCATAAACCCGAAGGACGTGCCGCCATAGACCATATAGTAACAAAATGAGACGCCGTGCGTGAGCTTCCACTCGGTTTCACGGACGAGGTCTTCCGTCCCCACGCGCGCGTGCGCTTCGCCCCAATGATCAAGCCAGCCCGGATAAAACTCCGGCACGAACCAGGGGCCATGAGGGCGATACTTGCCGATTTCCTGCATGATGGATGGGCCGTCGCCGCCGTTGAGGCCCGGCAAAACGCCGGGCAGATGGCCGTTCGCCATCATCTCGCCGCCGCCGTCAGCGGTGAAAAAAGGCACCTCAAAACCCGCCGCGCGGTCCATGTCCCGGATTTTCGCCGTGTAAACGTGGTCGCTGCCGAAGCTGCCGAATTCGTTTTCCACCTGGACCATGATGATGGGCCCGCCCCGCGTGATTTGCAGGGGCGCAAGTTGCTCTCCCAGCTTTTCCAGGTAACGCCGCGCTGCCGCCAGGAAGCGCGGGTCCTGGCTGCGCACCTTTAGGTCATGGTCCTTCAGGAGCCACCAGGGATAGCCTCCAAATTCCCATTCCGCGCAGACATAAGGCCCCGGACGCAGAATCAGCCAAAGGCCTTCCTTCTGTGCCAGCCGGACAAATTGCGCGACATCGGCATCGCCGGAAAAATGGAACTGGCCTTCGCGCGGCTCATGCTGATTCCAGAAGACATAAATCGAGACGGTATTGAGGCCCATGGCGTGGGCCATGCGCAAACGATTGGCCCAGTATTGGCGCGGAATACGGCCCGGATGCATTTCGCCCGCTTTGATTTGAAACGGTTTTCCGTTCAACAAAAAATCAGCGTCGCCGACGGCGAAGGCGGACGCCGAGGGCGCGGCAGACATCCGAGCAGCTAACACAAGGGCAAGGACGGCGTTGAGAACGAGCGTTTTGGCGGACATCATAGATTTCACCGTCCGGTATTATTCAGTGTAAAATTTGTTTGGAGCAAGTGCGGAATGGGGACGTGGTGCGATTTACAACGTCGGGCAAGGGACTGTCCTGCCTTCAAATTTTATTTCCGTATTCGGCGTGGTCCGCGGTTTAAAACTCTTTCTTGTCAGGGCCCTCGCTCCTGCTTGCCGCAGCCATGCGCCCGGCATAAAGTTGCTCCCTTATGTATCCTCGCGCATCAGGCTGGTTTCGTCGTCCGCTCATTTTGTTCCTCCTCCTGCCGCTGGCGATGGAAGGCGCGGACGCGTCCAGCCAGCTTCGGCCGTGGCGCGATTATCATGTCATCATGTGGGTGGGTGACTCGGCTTACAAAGAGCCGGCCAAGATGCCGCTCTTTTTTCAACGGCTGCGCGAAATGGGCGTCGATACCGCGATGGTCTTTGCCGATGGCGATCCGCAACCGCTGTTGGATAACCACTTCGCCTATTACGTGGAGAACCTCGTCAACAAAGGTCTTTGTCTGAAGTTCAGTTCCAACGTGCGCGATTGGGATAAATTCGTAACCCAATGGTCTCAGTCGGGCCGGCCGGAATCGGCTTTGACACGCGACTATTGCCTGGAAGATCCCGCCTGGCGCGGCTGGGCGCGCGAACGGATGCAACAGGGCGCCCGCAAAAACAAAGCCAACCATCCTCTCGCTTATAATATCCGCGACGAATTGTCTGTGACCTATTCGGCAAATCCCTTTGACTATGATTTCAATCCCATCGCTCTTGCTGCCTTCCGCGACTGGCTTCGCGCGCAGTATCACGACCTGGCGGGCCTCAATGCCGAATGGGAAACTCAATTCAAATCGTGGGACGAGGTCAAACCCTTCACGACCGACCAGATCAAAAACCGCATGGCCAGCGGGGACGCGATCCCGCGCGGGCAGCCCGATTGGCAGGCGCTGGAAGCGTTGAAGTATGACGCCGTCACCGCGCGGAAGAATCCCACGCGCTGGAACCTTTCGCCTTGGGCAGACTTCCGCACTTTCCAGGACATATCGTTGGCGAACACCTTGGCCGATTTGCGTGACGCGGCGCATGGGGTCGATCCGCAAACTCCGGTGGGCATTGAAGGCGCGCAGATGCCTTCGGCCTTTGGCGGTTACGATCTGTGGCGGCTCTCGCAGGCGCTGGATTGGGTGGAGCCTTACGACATTGGCGATTCGCGCGAGATCTTTGGTTCTTTCATGCCCGGAAAACAGATCCTGACCACCGTCTTTGAGTCGGACACCGGGCACGCCAGCCGCCGGCTCTGGCATCTGCTGCTGGGGGGTGATAGGGCCTGCATCATTTGGTGGAGCGAGGATTGCATCGATTGGAAGAGCCCGGACTACGCTTTGACGCCCAAAGCCAAGGCGCTGGTCCCAGTGCTGAAGGAACTGCGCGGACCGCTGGCCCAGCTTTTCCTCCGCGCGGAACCGGTGCGCGATCCTGTGTTCATTCATTATTCGCAGGCAAGCGTCCAGGTGGATTGGCTTCTGGAATCGACGGTTGACGGCTCGACCTGGCTGCGCCGGTTTTCGAGCTTTGAAGGGGAAAACAATCGGCAGGCTCGCGTCCGCGACGGCTGGCTGAAGGCGTTTCAGGATTTGGGTTTTGCGCCGGAGTTTGTTTCGTCGGAGCAAATCGAGTCCGGGCGCCTCAAATCATTGTCGAGCGCGGTGCTGGTCCTGCCGTCCTCCTACGCGCTCTCCGGGCGCGAAGCGTCCGAAATCACTGCTTTCCTGGACCATCCCAGTGGAAATAAAACCAGCGGTCGCGCTGTTTTCTGCGACGGCGTGCCCGGCGCATTTGATGAACATGGCAAATTACGCGAAACGGGCGGACTTGAAAATTTTTTCCCCGCTTCCACCGTGGCGAACTCGGTCCTGGCGCATCGCGAGAAAGCTGAACCACCCGCCATCGGTTCGGGCGACATCGGTCGTTATTCCCGTGAGCGTCTCAGTCCCGCCGTTTCGGCAAAATGGTCTGACTGGCTGCAACGGCAACTCGAGCCGCTTCACCCCGAGATCACCGTGACCGCGGGCGCTCACGTGCGCATTCACCGCTTCCAAGCCGGCCGCTCGCGGCTGATCGCTTTTGAGCGAAATATAGAATACCAAATGAGCGAAGATTTGAAACAAGCCGGCGGCAACGAAGCGTTGGAGAAGCCGATCGAATTGGACGCCACTTTGTCACGCCCAGGCCATGTTTTTGACCTGCGCGCGCAAAAATATCTCGGCAGGACAGACCGCATTCATTTCACGCTCGATCCCTGGAGACCTTCGCTTTACGCCATCACCGAAGAGCGGTTGCCCGAAGAAACCATCGTGCAAGCCCTGGCCCGCGAGGTTGAGAAATAAAAATAGTTTTGACATCATCCGCCACCGCGTCCCCACGACCTTTGAGCCCTTGTCCGGGATGGCGAAATGCCGTCGATTCGGTGGTTTAATGTTTTCCATGATCGTACAGCTTGAATTCTCGATCAAGCCATACGATATGAAAGATTTCCCTGTCTCGAAACCCAACCATCGGTGCTAACTTGTAAAAACGAAGCGCCAGGATGTCCACATCGTCGGTAATTATGGCAGGAACTAAAGGCCTTATTTGATTTCGTGGGATGACTTCGCATCCGTATGTATGGCGATCTGAGCATTTGATTTGAATCCATGTCAATTGACTAAGCTTGTACAGCCTATCGATAAGGGCCAATTTTTCCTCATCTTTACAACGAGTGACACAATAGTCGCCTCGCAAATGTGTCAAACCAAAAGCGGGATGTAGCGTATCTGGATTTACAGACTCCGAAGTGCGTGTCTTGATATTTTTACCCTGGCCAGGCGCCCTGTGCTTGAGCTTGCTCACCGCGTCACGTATTGCCGAAAATATTCAGCCATGGACGCGAGCGTGATTTCCCCATTGTCTGATGCCGCCGCGAGAAAGGGAGGCTCCTCGTGGGTCATCTCCCTGAGCTTCCACGCCGAAAATTGTCCATAAACCTTATAGACCTCATCCAAAAACTTCCGCGCTCGAACTGGGATTACCAAAGGATCGAATCCTTTTGGCAGGGGAAGCGATTTACAACCAAACTTTTTAAACTTGTGGTAAACACTGGGAACTACGGGCCCATGTTTCCAAGCATGGATCTTGTCTGCGAAAAGAGGCCTTTTTTCAGAAGCAACATGCAGCCCTTGCGCATAATAAAGCAGCTTTTGCAGCTTAAGATTTGAGATCAAATCCCCCGCCTCCGCATTTTGTTGCGCCAAAAAATAATCTGCCACATCAAACACATTCACCCAGGGAAGCTACCGTGCCTCGGAATGGATGTCAACGCGTTTGTCAAGACAAGAGCTTTTTTGTTCAAAAAGTGGCAGAGTCGGTTCCACCACAAACTGGTGCAGTTTCACGGCAGAAGTCCCAGGAGCACGGCTTGCGCCTCCTGCCTTGAGGTCAGGACGCTTTTCAAATCGGTTTGGGCGGCTTCCAGCTTGCTCTGCTTTTCTTTCCGCGCCGCCCGGTATTTGGCCAGGGCGTCCTTGATTTGCGGAAGACTGGCATTGTCGGTCAGCGCCTTTTGCAACGCCTGCTGTTCCGCGCTGGCCGGCGGCCCAAACCGGCGTGGTCTATCGGAGCCGTTCTGCGCGTCGTTCGGAGGAGGGCCGCCCTGGCCGCCTCCCGGTGGCGGACCGCCTGGCCCCATTCCCATACCCCCGGTTTCCCGGCGCGCTTGCATCACTTTTTGGACCAGCGGTTGAACAGCCGTCCACTCATCGTCATTGGTGATGGCGAGGTTCTGCCGCACGCGTTCCAGCATGCGCTCTTCGAACTTGGCCGGATCGAAATTGCCGCCCGGTCCACCGGGACCGCCGCCGTTATCCTGCGCCAGCAAACTGCCGCCGCAGAGCCACAGGGCCGCGGCCGCGCCAAGAAGTTTGGTGATTGTCTGAGGTTTCATTGTCGTTTTCCTTTCACTGAGTTGAGTTTCTTATCTATTTATTCTTGTTGGTTAATCTCGAACCGCCCACCCAAGCCCATCGGGCCCTCTGCCTGAGTCGATATGTACTGCGATTTCCAAGGTTTTTAAATCGATGACCGTAATCCCATTGTCAGATCCAACCGCCACGTAGGCACGCGAACCATCCGGTTGCATGAGAATTCCGGTCGAGCCGCCGGCGAGCTTGATTCGCTTAAGCTCTTTGCGACTGGCGGCCTCCACCACGACCAGGTCGCTGCTGCCGAGGTCTGAGATGAAAACCAACCTGCCCTCGGGAGTGAACTTCAAACGATTGGCAAACCGCGTTGGGACCTTCAATGTCTCGATCGCCGCTTTCTTTTCGACATCAATGACTGAAAGGGTGCCGTCGTGCGAATTCGCCGCCCAAATTTCTTTGCCATCGGGCGAAAGGTCAAAACCTTCAGGGCCATGACCGACAGAAATATGAGTCACGTTCCAATCGCCTTGACCCCGTCCGCCAGGAGGACCTCCCGGCATCCCTGGGGGCGGAGCATCATTGCCAGGTCCTCCCGGCGGAGGACCGCCAGGACCGCCGTCAGGTGGAGGACCACCGGGACCACCATCAGGTGGGGGCCCGCCCGGCCCACCGCCGGGAGGTGGGCCGCCGAAGCCCCGAGGGCCGCCGCCGCCAGGGGATTTGTCAATGATACTGATCGTATCGGAATTCACATTTGAGGTGAAGATTTTCCTGGAGTCTTTTGCCACCACAATCATGTGAGTTCTATTTTGCCCCAAGCCGAGGACCCAATCGATTTGATGTGCCGAAGGGTCGTAGCTTCCAATGACCTTGCTACCTTCTGCCGTAAAATATATTTTGCCGCCTGCGGCCGCCAGTCCGTGCGGCGAACGCAAGGCCCCCAGCTCGATTGCCGGCAACGCTTTCTGGGCGACAAGATCAACCACCGAGAGCGTATGCCCACCTCCTCCATAGTTGGAAATAAAGGCCAGCCTGCCGTCGGCGGAAGCGACGACTTCGTGCGGATCTGGTCCGGCGGGTGCTCGGCCCACAACCTTCAGCGTGGCGGGATCAACTATCGCCAAGGTGTTATCACCCTTATTCAGGACCAGCAATGCGGCTGGCGGTGTTTCCTCGGCCTCGGCCATCGCGGCCGCAAGACAGGTTGTCAAAAAAAGCGACGCTAACTTCGGCTTCATCAGATTTCGCAAAGGTTGCAGTTTTCGATTAAATCTACTTGGCACCCTGGTCAATCCAAGCGCGGATCAACCCCACTTGCTCGGCGGTGAGTGCCTTGGGCGGAGGAGCAAATCCGCCGGGGCCGCCCGGTCTGCCTTGACCATCGGGAGGCGGACCGCCGGGCGGAGGCCCGCCGCCGGGGCCGCCTGGTCCACCGGGACCGTGCTTGGGCGGCATGGCGGTCGCGCTGTCAATCTGCGCCGCCGCGACTACCAGCAGGCTGTTTTTGCTATCTCCAGGCATGACGACCTTGCCCTCCTTGCCGCCTTTCAACGTGGCGGCAAGACTATCCAACCGCAAATCACCTTTGCTTCTTTCCTCGCCATGACAACGCAAGCAAGACGCCTCCAAAAGCGGCTGGATGTCGTCGGCATAGGTGACATTCTGTTTGTCAGCGGTAGGAGGCAGCTTGGTCAAGTCCAGCTTGCCAATGTCCCATTTGTCATTGGCCGGGGCCGATGAACTGAGAATGGCGATGCTGAAAACGATGAATTTGGTAATTGTTTTCACGATTCATTCTTAGTTTGTTTTTTCTTTATGGGTTAGCGCGAGCTTGAGCCCAAGCCGCCGCTGCTGCTGCTGCCGAAACCGCTTGTCGTGGAAGTGGTGGAGGATTGGCTGTTGTTATTAGCCGTCATGCGCGCCAGCAAAGCCGTGGTGGTCGTGGTTTGCGACTTGGATTGGCTGCCGCCAAAGAGCGCGGACATCGTCTCCTGCACACTGGAGGGATCGGCTGCCTCGATGGCCAGGGCATAAACGTGCTGCACGCCGCTGGCGCTCTCGTCCAAGTCGGCAATCACACCTTTAATCTCCGTCATCAAATCCTTGGAAGCCGTGACAATGACCGATTGCGTGCGGCGATCGGCCACCGCCAAGACGGTGGATTGCCGTTTGGCGCGCGTGCTTTGGCTGGAAGTCCCCGACCCTTGCTGCTGAAACGGGTTAAATTGAAAGCCCATGGAACGGTTGTTCTGGTCCGAAGTCCCGGTGGTGGAGGGAAACAAGGTGGAGAGTTCGTCCGCAATCTCCGTCGGATCAGCGTGTTTCAGGGGGAAGACATGAATTTGCGTTACCTCCTGGCTCGGCAGATCCAATTGCGCCACCACGTTGCTGATCGTTGGCATATAGTCGGGCGGCGCGCTGGCCACGACGGCGTTCATCTGATCGTCGGAGACGAACACGGCATGGGTCTGGGTGTTTTTCGTGCTATCGCTGCTGCTGCTGCTATTGCCGCCGCCACCGAAGAATCCTGGCGGTCCGCCACCGGGTCCCCCTGGCCCGCCGCCGCCAAAACTATTGCGGGTGCTGGAGCGGGTCACTTCGGAGTCGCTGGTCTGGAAGATCTCCTTCAATTCGGAAGCCACCGACTTGGCGTCGGCGAATTTCAGCGGAAACACCACCACATCAGAGAGAGCGGAACCATCCAGGGCCGCGATAATCTCAGAGATGCGGCGAACATCCTTTTGCGAAGCAGTCATAATGATCGAGTTGCCCGCCTCATTGGCGGTGACGGTATCGTTCTGCGGAACCAAGGCGCTCAGGTCTTTGACCAGTTGCGCCGCCGTCAAGGAACGGAGCGGCAGGATTTCGGTGACGACCGCGTCACTCCTTGGAATGTTGGTGGGACCAAAGCGGTTGACGAGAACCGGGGTCAGCGCGCTGGTTTTGGCGCGCGCGGCCTCCATAATCGTCAAGGTCCGTCCGTTGAGGGCCACGGCGTAATCGTTCCGCGCCAATTGCGCGCTGAGCAAATCCACCATTTCATTGGTGGTGACCGGTTGTTTGGCCACGAGGCTCACCTTCCCCTTTAAATCAACATCCGAGATGATGATGAGGCCCGCCCTGGCGCTCAAATAATTGAGCACGGCATTCAAGGGCGCGTCGTGGAAGTTAAGGACAAGGCCATTGCTTGGCGTCGCCCCGGCGTCAAGGGTCAGGTCGGCCGCAACGGGCACAGCCGGGACCACAGCTTCCGCTGCCGCAGGTTCCAAGAGAGGCGGAGTGGGAGCGCTCAGTCCAGCGTCCGCCAGAGTCGTATCCAGTGGAGCGCCCGGATCAGGAGCATTGGTGCCATCCTCTGCTAAAGCCAGCCAGGTAGCGGCGAAAGAGCCAAGGACTATAAGAACAAATCGTTTCATATCATTTACCTCCGTTTGCGTGAGGTTTTTTTTCTCTCATCAACAGCAATAGACCACCCCCCTGTTAAGCCACGATTTGCAAAAGGCGGGAAAATTGTTAAGCAAAGGTTAATTTTGCCGAAAAGAGCGGGGTTTCGCGGCGATTTTGTTTCGGGCTTGCTCTGTTGGCTCAAAAATTCCGCATCGCCTCAGAACTCGGTCTGCCCTATAGTCAAAGGGTGCGAGTGCGCAATTTCATGAAATGGTTGCGGCCTGTCTGGAGCCGTGACTTTGCAGTCGGGCCGGGGAGCGCGGGCGTCCTCGCCCGCAGCCTTCGGCGTCCCGCCTATGGCATCCGCGGAAATCGGCTGTTTCACCAAAAAGCGGGTCAGTATACCTCCGAGGCCAGCCGGCGGGACGCCGGCTGCAAGCGACCGGGACGGTCGCGCTCCCCATTTGCAACTGCCTCGTTCCGGCTAAGAGTGGCAGCATGCCTTTTGGCTGGCGCTCTCGGCTGGGGCGGGCTGCCAGTCCGGGGCGCGCCCGCGATGTCGGCGGAAGAAACAAACGCTTTTGCCACCGCGTTTAACTTATTTTCGGGCCAACATTTTTCTTTTGCTGAAAACAGCTTCAGCAATTTCCTGGCCCAATTCACCAACTCGCCTCATCGTGCTGATGCCATTCTCTATTTGGCCCGCGCCCGATTAGAACAATCCAATTACAATGGCGCGATCGATTTACTGGAAGCTAACTTCGCCAGCGCGAATAACCAGGCGCGGGATTATGTTTTTTGGATCGCCAAGGCGCGGCTGAACGCGGGCGACAACGAACGCGCCGCCGTGGGATTTTCCAATTACGCAAGAAGCTTTCCGGACGCTCCCGCCAGACTGGAGGCCGCCTACGGAGAAGCTGACGCGCGCGCCCGGATGGACCAGTGGGCGGAAGTGATCCACTTGTTGCAGCCAACGAACGGCGTCTTTCGCCTCGCCGCCGCCGGCAACGCGAAGAGCGATTTTGCCACGATGGGCGCATTGCTCCTGGGAGAAGCGTTCTTCGCGGAGACAAATTACAGCGCCGCGGAAAAAGTGGTGCGCGGCGTGGAAACCAATGGACTTAAAGCGGATTTTCGCTGGCAGCGGCAATTCTTAACGTGCCAGATCGAGCTGGCCGAAGGGGAGGCGCAAGCCGCCTTGAAGGACAGCACAAATCTGCTGGATGTCTCTTTCGGTTCCCGCCATCAGGCGGAAAGTGTGTTTCTGCAAGGACAGATTCTGGAAAAACTGGGCCGCCGGGCGGAAGCGCTGCAGAACTATTTGCAGGACCTGGACAATCTCCCGGACAGCATCCAGGGGCAGGCCGTGGCCAAGACTGTGCAATTGACTATTTCGCTCAACACCAACGCGCCCGCCGCGGCCATCCCGCCGCTCAACCTTCTTGCGCGGCGTCCACAGACGAACGGCTTGGAGGTGGCGCGTTTGAGCCTGGGAGAGCTTTATCTGCAAGCCTGCTTGCACCCGCCCAAACCCGCGGAAAGCAGCAACGCGCCGCCGGAGCTGACCAATGGCCTGGAGCTGGCGCTGACGAATTTCACCGTGGTCATCCGGGATTTTCCGCTCAGTCCGCTTTGCCCCAAAGCCCACTTGGACCGAGGCTGGTGCTATTGGGCCGCCGGAAAAAACAGGGAGGCGAAATCCGATTTTGCCGACGCCGCCGTCCATTTGCCCTTTTCCGAAGACCGGGCGATGGCTCTCTTCAAGCTGGCTGACGCTGAAATTGCCGACCGGGATTATGATGGGGCGGCGACCAACTACAACCTGCTCCTGGCACAATACCAAAAGTTCCCCGCCATCACCAACGGGTTATTTGATCTGGCGCTCTATCAATTGGCCGAGGCCGACATCCATCGCGGCGACGATGAAGGCGCGCGGGCCGCGGTGAAGAAGATTCTGGAATGGTTTCCGGGCAGTTACTTCGGAGGTCGCGGATTGCTGCTCGTGGGAGAAGATTTGGACAGCCAAAAAAGCGACTACGCGGCGGCGCGAAAGGTCTTTCACGACGTGGCCGAGCGCTCACCCGATTCGACCCTGGCCGCTGAGGCGCAATATGCCATCGCCCGCACCTACGACCACGAGCGAAATTGGCCTGTTGCGATTGGTCAATACAGCCAGTGGATCACCAACTACAGCCGCCATCCGCTCTTACCGGAGGTTGAGTTTTCCCTCGGCTGGGCTTACGACCAAGCCGGGATGGAATCCAATGCGTTGACCGTCTTCAGCAATTATGTTGTGCGCTTTCCGACGAACGCCCAGGCGGCTTGGGCGCAAAACTGGGTGGGGGATTATCACTTCGACCGGCAGGATTACCCGGCGGCGGAAAAGGATTACCAAGCGGTCTTCCAAAAATTTGGCGAGGCCGGTGAGTTGCCCTGGAGGGCGAGGCTAATGGCGGGCAAATCCGCCCTGGCCCACCTGGCGGTGGAGGACGCGCGGAAGTATTTTCTTGACATTGTCAACAGCACCAATGCGCCCGCGGCGGTGGGCGATCAAGGAACGTTCGCGCTCGGGGACGTGTATTTCCAATTGTTCCAGGCCAACACCAACAATCAAACAAACCTGTACAACGCGATCACCGCGCTGAGCCGGCTGACCAATGGCGCGCCGACCAACGCCATCGCGATCCAAGCCCTGGGCCGTTTGGGCGACTATTACCAATATTGGGGGGACATTAACAGCGACACTAACAAATCAGTGCCTTCCTATGCGGAAGCCGCCAAGTTGTATGAGGCGGTGGCGAATCTTCCGGCCTCCAGCACCAGTCCGGCAGATCGCTGCCAGGCGGAAGTGGGCTTGGGCGTTATCGCGGAAAAGCAGCATTTGCCGGAAAAAGCCCTGGAACACTACTTCAAAGTCCTCTACGAAGCTGACCCAGCCCGCGTAGATCCTTATTGGGTGGATCGCGCGGGAGAGTTCGCCGCCCGCCTCTGCGAAGCGGAACAAAAGTGGGACCGGGCCATTAGAATTTATCGGCGCGTCATCGAGACCGCGCCCGCGCTGGGGCCAATCCTGGAAAAAAAAATTGCCGCCGCCCAGAGCCACCCGGAGCCGCCGCGCAATTGAAACCTACGTCATCTCTACGGCGGGGGCGGCCGCCTCGGCGAGGCGACCCTGCCTTTGCGTCACTGAACGGATGACATCATCTTCAAAAGCGTATCGGCCATGTCCGAAGGCGTCGGGGCCACGCCGATGCCCGCGCGTTTGAAGGCGGCGATCTTGGCTGCGGCTGTTCCCTTGCCGCCGCTGACGATCGCGCCCGCGTGACCCATCCGGCGGCCCGGCGGAGCGGTCGCGCCGGCAATGAAGCCTGCCACCGGTTTTTTACAATGCTTCCGAATCCAGTCCGCGGCCTCTTCCTCGGCTGAACCGCCGATTTCGCCGATCATGATAATGCCGTGGGTGTCCGGATCCTTGTTGAACATTTTGATAATGTCCAAGTGAGAGGTGCCGTTGACGGGATCGCCGCCAATTCCCACACAGGTGGATTGCCCGGCGCCGCGGCAGGTCAACTGCCATACGGCTTCATAGGTCAACGTGCCGCTGCGTGAAACCACGCCAATATGGCCCTTCTTGTGGATATATCCTGGAGAGATCCCGATGCGGCAGCCGCCACTCGAGTCCGGTCCTTCGCCCGGCGTGACGACGCCCGGGCAGTTGGGGCCGACCAAGCGAGTCTTGCTCTCGCGCAGCGCGGTTTTGACCTTGAGCATGTCCAGCACTGGAATGCCCTCCGTGATGCACACCACCAGTTCCAACCCGGCGTCGGCTGCTTCCAAAATGGCGTCGGCCGCGAAAGGCGGAGGGACAAAAATGGCGGAGGCGGTCGCACCGGTTTGGCGGGCGGCCTCGGCGACGGTGTCAAAAATAGGGACCTTTTTGCCCGCGTGCTCGAAGCTCTGGCCGCCTTTGCCCGGCGTGACGCCGGCGACAACTTGAGTGCCGTAATCGATGGAGAGTTGCGTGTGCCTCGCGCCGAAGCTGCCCGTAATGCCCTGGACGAGGAGTTTGGTTTCGGAATTAACAAGTATTGCCATAGAAATCAGGTGGTGGCGGGTTTGGCTGCGCCCACGGTTTGGACGGCTTTTTGCGCGGCGTCGGCCATGGAATCACCGCTGATGATGGGGAGGCCCGAATCGCGCAAAATCTGTTTGCCTAATTGGGCGTTGTTGCCCTCCAGGCGGACGACCAGCGGCAGGTTCAAGCGAGTCTCCTGCACGGCCGCGACGATGCCGGCGGCGATGATGTCGCATTGCATGATGCCGCCAAAAATGTTGACCAGGACGCCTTTGACATTGGGGTCCGTCAAAATAATTCTGAAGGCCGCCGTCACCTGCTCCTTGCTCGCGCCGCCGCCCACGTCCAGGAAGTTTGCCGGCTGGCCGCCAAAATGCTGGATGATGTCCATGGTCGCCATCGCCAGGCCCGCGCCATTGACCAGGCAGGCGATGCTGCCATCGAGCTTGATGTAGTTGAGATTGAATTTTGCCGCCTCCGTTTCCAGCGGCGCTTCCTCGGCCAGATCGCGCATGGCCTGGATGTTGGGATGGCGGTAAAGGGCGTTGTCATCGAGACCCATTTTGGCATCGACCGCCATCAAGCTGTCTTTGCCGTCTTTGCCCGCGATGAGGCAGAGCGGGTTGATTTCCACCAAACTGGCGTCCGCTTCCCACCACGTCTTGTAAAGGGCGGCAAAGATTTTGGCCCCGGCGCCGATCAGGTCGCCCTTCAAGCCGAGCGCCACCGCGAGCTTGCGGCCTTGGTAGGGCATGATGCCGACGGCGGGATCAACGCTGACTTTGATGATTTTTTTCGGCTGCTCCGCCGCCACTTGTTCGATGTCCATGCCGCCTTCAGTGCTCACCATGAGGACGGGCCGGGCTTGGGCGCGATCGAGGAGGACCGCGCAGTAAAACTCCTTTTTGATCGTCGGCGCGGCCGCGATGAGGACCTTGCTGACCAGCCGTCCGTCCGGGCCAGTTTGTTTGGTGACCAGCACCTGGCCGAGCATGGCCGTGGCTTTCTCGAAAACATCCTCGGCGGTGCGGCAGAGTTTGACCCCGCCTTGAAAGCCGCTTTTGAAAGTCCCTTTGCCCCGCCCGCCGGCGTGAATCTGGGACTTGATCGCGACTAAAGTTTCGCCGGCGGCGAAGAGCTTTTCCGCGATTTTTTTTGCGTCGTCCGGGGTGGAACAAACGTCGCCCGCCGGCACTGGCACGCCGGACTGTGCCAGAAGTTGTTTAGCCTGAAATTCGTGGATGTTCATTGAAGGATAATCTTCCAGCGTCGCTCGCTGGTTATAGGGTCGTGGAATGATTGTGTGTTACATCTCCTTGACGAAAACGAGCACGTAACTGTCTTTCGGCAACAGAAGTTTATTGCCGTCCTGGATTTCCAGGGCCGCCGTCTCCGGACGGTTGCCGGGGAGATTGATTTGATAAGCGCCTTCCTCTTTCTTCCACGTGCCGGTGGCCACTTTGGTCTTGGCGCCCGTGGACGGCTCCAGCTTCTTCAAAATGATCTGCTTATTTGGCAGCGCGGTCAACGAAAGGCCGGCAATGACGGGAAACATATCGGACTGAATTTGTTTGACCTGTAACGGCGTCAATCCCGGATGCCGCAATCGTTCCTGGGCCAGGCTGGCGGGACGATCGATGTCCCAGACTCCCAGGATCGTTTCGCTGTCAAACTTCTCGGATTGTCCCGTGAGAAGATAGTGCTGCAAATCATCGAGCTCATTTCCAATCATCCCCGAAACGAGGGTGGTAATGTCCCCATTGGTCAGCAGCGCTTGCACCGTCGGATACTTGATGACTTCGAGAGTTTTGCCTTCCGCCACCAATTGCTGTAAAGCCGGGTCTGTGCCCAGCGCCTGGAAATCGGGACGCTCCGCCAATTCCAGGAGAGTCGGATAATGCGCCAGGCGATTTTCCAAAAGCGGATTATGCAAAACGAGGGTGGCGATGTCCGCGGCCTGATAGACTTGACGCGGCGTCGGGTCATAGGCGGCTGCCACCTTGTCCAAGCCGTCGCTGGTCATTTGCGCCCGGGTGCTGGTTAACAACTTCGCATCCAGCGGAGCATTCTCCGCCGCCGCTTCCGTCGTGAAATATCCCGCGGCATAAATGGGAATCATGAGGAGGATGAAATACACCGCGCCATTGAGCAACCCGACGCATAAGCCCAGCCGGGAATAGAGGCGCTCCCAATCGATGCGCTTCCGGTCATCCACCTTGTATTTGAATTGAAAGGCGATCTTCTCATGCAACGCATGGCCCGCGATTTTGAAAATGAGCAGGACGACGGCGAAGGCGATGAGTTGCGGGACAAAAGTAGCCCAAATGGGGTGCTTAAGCCCGAAGAGCGGCAGTAAATGCTTGGTCAGAGGCGAAAGCGGCCCGGCAAGAAGCGTCGCCATAACCAGCCCGACAAAGGAAAAGGCAGCGCGCACAGGCCCCGCGATCTTCCCCGCCACGCCAGCCAACCCCAGGCAAACCAAGGCGATTATCCAAACCATCCCGCACGCTAGCCCTTGGCCCAAAAAAAAGCACGCCTAAATTTGACGGCCGTCAGCCAGGGACGGTGGGAACGGATTGCGCGGCTGTCCGCGGGCACTTCTCAAGCCATCATCCGGCTTTATGGATTTCTGTTCGCAAGGGCACTCTGCATTCCTTTGGGTGTTAATGTGATGTAGATTCTGTCGGGATTTGGATACAGTTGCGTTAAGCGCGAGGCCACGATACGAGCCCGTTGTGCCGAGGGGCAGGGCGGATCGTTTGGCGCCGCGGCGCTGGAGACTTGCAAGAATATGAGGCGTCATGCTTTCACGATGAAACTCAAGCCGGGGAACGTGGCGGAATACAAACGCCGCCATGAACAAATCTGGCCGGAGCTGGCGGAGGTGCTCCGCGCCGCCGGCATTTCCGATTATTCCATCTTTCTTGACGAGAAGACCCTCACCTTGTTCGCGGTGCAAACGCTGGCCGACGGCAATACGGTCGCCGATCTGCCGCGTCATCCGGTGGTGAAGAGATGGTGGGATTATATGGCGCCGCTCATGGAGGTGAACCCGGACAATTCGCCAGCGTGGGGTGAACTGAAGCAGGTCTTTCACCTGGATTAGAACCATCGTTTAGAAATGGCTCGAAGAGAAGAACTCATCGACCTTTCGATTGAAGTCATCCGGGTGCTCAATTAATGTCGCGTGCCCCGATGATGGCACCACCCACAGCGCAGCCTTGGGAATGCCCTGGAAAATTTTGACCGTGTGCTCAACGGAAATCATATCATGATCGCCGCAGATGATCAGCGACGGACACCGGATAGAACGGAGCGCGGAAAATGGGATGTTGGGCTGGTTCCAGTCGAGCATGAACAATTTCCATTCATTCTTTTCTTTCTCGGTGCTCCAGACTTTGCCCTTGTCGGCATCGTAACGCTTCTTGTCGGCATCCCAAACTCCCGCCGCAAACGCCGCCGCGTCGGGTTGCAGGTTTGCTCCCGTTGACGCCGGCTTAATCACTTTCTCCGGATGACGCATCGCCAGCAACAGCGCGACAATCCCGCCATCGCTCCAGCCGATCACGTACGCCGAATCGATATGGAGAGCATCGAGCAGGGCGGCCTCATCGTCGGCCATCATTTCAAACGTGAGCGATGGTCCGCTGTCCTTCGATTTTCCCTGGGCACGGCTGTCCGCGGCAATCACCCGATATTTCGCCGCGAAATAAGGAATATTATGCTCGAATGCCCCGATGTTCCCGCCATTTCCATGAATCATTAGCACAGGCTTGCCCGCGCCGTAGGCCTCGCAATACATCCTGAACCCGTTGATCTCATAATACTTCCCGACCGCCGCATTTTCCCCAAACGGAATCGGCTTTTCCCGCGCCGTTGCGGCGAGGGCGGCCAGAAAAACGGCCAGAAGAATCCATTTCATATTCGGGGTGATGCGGTTGATTTATCACCTTCCCCGGAACGCTCTAAAAAGACGATTTCCGAGACGATGCTGAGAATATGAAATTGTGTTTTACACAACAGCGTTACCACAAAAGGGTGGGCCGGCGTCACGGCCGGGGATATGGTTCTTAACCAATGGTCAGACGAAGTCTGGGATACCGGTTCGCTTCGTTCTTGGGCGATAATTCCCGGAACCTTTCCTCCAAAAACACCATTCATTTTAGTTGGTTTGTCAGTCTTAATCCGGACGGTAAAGGGCGAGACTCGAGATGGCGCTTGGAATGTCACCTGGATCGCGTAGGGGTATTGCGCGTCCGGCGACGCGATCCCCTTCTGAATCGACACCAGTCCTTTAATCCGCGGCTTCGTTTCGCCATCATGCTGGGCGATGACATCTCCGGGTTTTGCCGGAGCATTTGCTCCCTGGCCGCCGGGCGCGTCAATCGGAAGCGCCATCACCGCGGTGGAATTGTCCCCGGAGATACTCCAACCCGGAGAGGTGAGGATAAGGGCAAACGCAAACGACCAAGGAAGCCAGCCCAGCTCCTTCTTATGCCGCTCATAAATGTGGCGCCGTTGGCCGAAGATCCACCGCGAAACCAATCGGCCCTGACCGCGTTGTTCCATCAGCCCATCGCGCCCGTCGATTCGACTAGGTAAGCGCTGCATTGCTCAATCTAACGATCTTTGCGAGTCCCCACAATAGGTTTTGCTCCTCCACTGCTTAACCAGTCGTGCATTGAGGGGCAGACGCCTTCAGCGGGATGCCAAAGGCGCCGGGCGAGGTCCGTGTCCCCCCGATCCGTCTCCACTTCCGCCCGTCGATTCCAGCCCGCCAAATGCGCGTTCAGATATCGTCTGCCCGAGGGGAGCCAGTTCGGTTCGTGAGCCGAACTGTCACCGCATAACCTCGTTTCCAGCCTCGAGTTTGGCGATATAGGCCCGTCGCCAGGCTGTCCGATGATGGACGATCCAATCGATCAGAGCAGCTTCAAATCCGATGTCCCGGCCCGCCTTTTCGCTCTCGATCCATTTGTGCCGGAGGATTTCCTCTTTCTCGGCGCAGAATGCCTGGTAAAATCTGTTTTTTTCGAGGCCTTCCGGGGCACTTTGAAGAGCAAATTCTGGCATGATGCAGTTGGTTTACACCGCAAATATCGGAGTCGAGTTCACGTCAAATATCAGTTGAATAGCCTGCGATTCTAGCGACGGAGACGCTTGCAGGCCCACGAAAGTCCGGTCCATGCCGCGGCTAACAGCAGCACCGTGCTGCCACCATCAGGAACACTCTTGGAGCACGCGGACGAAGTTTGCGCCGAGAGTCCCAGCGCGATCAGGCCCATCAACAATGCTGTATTTTTTAGCTTCATAATATCACCCAGTCTCAATTGTTGTGTCGCTGAGGAGTCTCCTCCACTTAAGCGCACCCCGCGTGTCCAGGCGCTGACGCCAACTGAAGCCACTACTCGCAAGAATCAGGCCAGTTTCTTTCAAGGCCGTCTTCGCCCTGAGTTTTAAACACGCAAGTAACTTGCTCTAAGGTAGATACGCATTATGAAATGATTGTTTTCCTGTCTAATTTACTAATTAGTTTCACTTATTGTGTAAATGGCGCCGACAAAGCTGTGCTAATGGACATTGCTGTTCCAGCTATAAGCCTTTCATTGTGAATGCCTTGCACAATAAGAAGAGCAAATGCAAGGGCCTCCGACAACGGCGGGAACCGCATTCGGCAGCCTGGAAAAGCCATGGGCTGCGCGTATGGCGAGCCCGGGCGGCACCGCTTAGGGTTTTACCGAACCGAAATACTCATAGAACACGCTGGCCAGATTCTCGCCATAAGTTTTCCAGTGTCGAGCACTGGGATAGTCCTTCAGACCAGCGATCCAATTGCAGTTGAACTCGTGGACGGCCGCGTCAATCCCATAACGTTCCAACCAGCCCTCGCCGAGCGTGCCGGCATTGCGGAACGCATCGCCGGTGCTGCCTTCGGTGAACCAGGTGTGCTGGCGGAGCAGTTCCTCAAGGGTGGACATGCGTTCGAGATAGCGGTTTAAATCCGGCACCGGGCAGCGGCTGACGTGCAGTTTCCCGGCGCCGTCGTTGTGCAACTCCAGCGCGAGCTGCGGCGCCTGTCCGGCGCGGATCATCCCCTCCAGCCACCGCTCCAGGAAGTAATTCTCGGGACAAAGCTCCGGGTCGGCCGGCTTGTCCCAGTTGCGGTTGAGGTCCTTGCCTTGGAGGTTGAAACGGGTGCGCCCGCGCGCCACGCCGTCTTTGTTGGCCATGGGCAGAATATAGACACAGTAACGATCGAGGTATTTCCGGGCCAAGTCATCATCCAGGAGCAGCCGGTGGATGAGCCCTTCCACAATCCAATTGCCGCCAGATTCCCAGGGATGCGCCCTTGCTCGGAGGAAAACCCGGTACGGGGCTTGGGGATGGCCGAGACGGATGATCTCCAGTTCGCGCCCTTCGACGGTCTGGCCGATGGGCCTGATCTCGATGAGCGGATGTTGGCGGATCGAGGCCAGCAGGCGGTCGAGATCCGACAGCCGATAGGGTTCGAGGCGCGCCACGTAAAGCTTGGGGCCGGGCATTTCCACCACCAGTCGCACGCGATCTCCAGGCAGATTCTCTAACGGCACCGGCTTCCACTCCCGCCCATCTTCCGAGACGACCACGGTCCTCAACTCGTTGGCGACCGAGGCGGTCTGGCCATTCCAGACGTTATCCAGGTTCTTGAATTCGAGCGTCAGCTTCGAGCCGGTCGGAGCTTGGAGTTGGAAGTGGATGTGGCCGGCCGCGCGATTCGGCGAGGACCGCTCGTGGTCGTAGAGGAGGTAAACCCGGATGGCGCCGTCCGGCGCGAACTCATACCAGAGCGGCGACGCGTTCTCGAAGCCGGTGTTGATGAACTCCAGGCCGGCCGCCGACCCGGGGGGACGAGGAGCGGACCGCGTCGCCTGGCGGACTGCGGCATTTGTTGAGGCAGGAGAGTCAGAGCCGGATGCCGCCGAGCTGGCCGCTGCGGTTTGTGCGTCCGCCATCGGCAATGCTACGGCCCACAATAACAGCGCCAGGGCCGTCTTTGAAACGATGCGGCGCGAACGCGCTGGAAGAGGCCGTGTCTTCATAGAGTTAGTTAGAGCAAGAGAGTTTAGTCTTTACTCCCAAAGATCAGTGCTCAGATACTTCAGCCCGGAATCACAGAGGAGAACGGCGATGGTTTTGCCCCGCAGGTCGCCGCGCAGGAGACGCAACGCCGCCGCGACATTGGCGCCGGACGAGAAACCGGCAAACAGACCCTCGACACGGGCCAATTGACGCGCGGTTGTGATCGCTTCTTCATCGGTCACTTGCAGGTAACCGTCCACCTCTTTCCGGTTCAAGAATTGCAAAGCGGGCATCACATAGCCGCCGCCTTGAATCTTGTGATTGGGACGGGTCACCGGCTCACCGGCCAGGACCGCCGCCCCGGCCGGCTCGATCAGATAGCAGCGGATCGAAGGGTTGTGGGCCTTGAAAGCCGCCGCGCAGCCGGCGAATGAACCCGCGGTGCCGGCGAAATCGCAGAAGGCATCGAGTTGCCCGCCGGTTTGGGCGAGGATCTCAGGGCCGGTATGCTCGAAGTGGGCGCGGAAACTGCCCAGCAGACTAAACTGATCAGCCCGGAAGGCGCCGCGCTCGCGCACGATGCGGCGGGTCTCCTGCTCGACCCGTTTGAGATCGCCGCCGGATACCTGTCCGGGGACCGAGCCGGGTAATTGATCCACCAGCACCACCTCCGCGCCCAGCGCGCGCATCATCCGCGCCCGTTCGACGGAGTTTCCTTTCGACATCACAGCAACAAATGGATAGCCCTTGACGCCGCACACAATGGCCAGGCCGGTCCCGGTGTTGCCGCTGGTCAATTCCACCACGGTCTGCCCCGGCTTCAATGCGCCGGCGGCTTCGGCCTCTTCGATCATCTGCCGCGCAATGCGGTCCTTCTTCGAAAAACCGGGATTGAGGTATTCGAGCTTGGCCACGATCCGACCGGCTAGGCCGCGGGTCAGCCGCGCCAATTCGACCAACGGAGTCTGGCCGATGGCTTCGACGGCTGAAGGTAACAACGTGTTTTCGCGTAACGGCCTCATTCAGATCTCGACCCATTTCCCGGGCATAGGGACCGGGTAGCGTCCTTGGTCATCGGCTTGGACCGGCGGCGCGCTCTGGGCGGTGAGCCGGTCGATATCGGGGCAAAACTGGAAGTCCGAACCCATGGCCTCCTCCCAGGTGATGACCTTCCCCGAATGCACGGCCGCGCGGCCCATGAGATCGGCCAGATTCGACAGCGCGGCGCGCTTGGCTTCGTTGTGAGGTTTGTCCTGGCGAATGGCCTCCAGCAGCACGTCCCACTCGCTTTGCCAAGCGCTGAAGGCGTCCGGTTTGGCCCGCCAGGCGAGGTTGTCGGGCGCCGCGCGTTGGTCGCGATGAATCGATACCGGCCCCGGATGAGCGCTGCCGGGGAACTGGGCCATGCACTTGGCGCCATGGACAAAGGTGGTGCAGTCGGCGAAGCAATTCGCCAGCCAACGGATCACGTGCGTCGCTTTCGTGCCGTCGGCAAAGGTCCACTCGACCGCCATGGAGTCGAGAGTCTGGCCGCAATCGTTGCGGCCGCCGGAGCGGCCGCCCACTCCATGCGCGGAAATTGGATAGGCGTCCTTGATCCAACAGAATTCGTCGATCTGGTGAATGTTCATCTCGGCGAACCAGCCGCCGGAAACCCAGAGGAAATCGGTGAAATGGCGGATTTGCCACGTCAGTTCGTCTTCCTGCGGCGGGCGTTTGGGCAGAGCCGCAACCGGTTGCATCCGGTAGCCGCGGATCAGGAGGACTTCACCCAGTTCTCCGTCGTGAATGCGCCGCACCAGCTCCTGGCGGCTGGGGGCATGGCGGCACATGAGGCCCGAGGCGATCTTGAGGTTCTTTCGCGCCGCGTCCTCTCCCGCCTTCATGATCCTCCTCAGACCCGGCACATCAGGAGCGAAGGATTTCTCCATAAAGACATTCACTCCCTTGGCCACGGCGTATTCGAGTTGTAGTGGCCGCCACGCGGAGTAGCCGCAGAGCATGGCGACGTCCCCTGGACGCAGGCAATCGATCGCCTTGCGCCAGGCATCAAAGCCGGAGAACCGCCGGTCCGGCGGCGCCTCCATTTTGTCCCGGTATTTCTCGGAAAGCGTCTGGTAACCGCTGGCAAGGCGATCCTCGAATAAATCCGCCATGGCCATCATTTTCACCGGTCCTTGCGGTGAGTCAAAGGCGTTGGCTGCCGCGCCGCAGCCACGCCCGCCGCAGCCGATCAAGGCCAGGCGGATGGTGTTGTCCTCGGCGGCGTGGACATGCGGAAGGGTTAACCCGGCCAGAGTGGCGCCGGCGGCGAATCGTCCGGTGTTCTTCAGAAAATCTCGGCGGCTGGCTGGGGCCTGCAGGCTGTTATTCATGGGCCGGAGGATACAGAATTGCGGCGTGGAATCGATAACAAATCATCCAAGCGCCATCCGGGGCCACAGTAAAATCGGCCACGCAAACATGGAGGTCCGTTTAGGAAGGCGCGTCAACTCGCTTCGCCGCGTCGCTGACGAGTCGGAAAAACATCGTCCTTGAGACCGCCTTCCGCGCCTTTCGTTGATGCGTTTGACTTTGATGCGGTGATGCAATAGCATCAACCTATGCGAACGACTTTGGATATCGAAGATGACGTGCTCCAAGCCGCCAGGGAATTGGCGGAACGGGAAGGCAGCACGGCCGGACGCGTTATTTCCGCGTTAGCGCGCCGCGGGTTGATGACGCCGGGCAAGAAAACCAAATCGTCCCAGCCGACACGAGGGGGCGTTCCGCTCCTGCCCTCGCGCGGGGAGGTGGTGACGGTTGATCATGTTCGAGAGTTGATGGACCAAGAGGGCGTCTAAGTGTGCGCGCCTTGCTCGACATCAATGTCCTGATTGCCTTGCTGGACCCGGATCATGTATTTCATGATCGCGCCCACGGCTGGTGGAAGGGCCAATTGAAGAGCGGATGGGCCAGTTGCCCGCTGACGGAAAATGGCGTGGTGCGGATCATGTCCAACCCCGCGTACAGCAGGGCGGCGAAATTCCGGCCCGGCGACTTGATTGAACGTCTGGACCTCTTCGCGCGCCAAAGCAATCACGAGTTTTGGCCTGACGATTTATCGCTACGCGATAAAACATCCTTTCTGCGGGATCGGCTGCATGGCTCACGTGCGATTACCGATATTTACCTGTTGGCGCTCGCCGTGAAGCACCAAGGCTCTTTGGCTACCTTTGACCAGGCCATTGTCGTCTCGGCTGTTCCGGGAGCGGCAAGGGCGAGCCTGTCCGCGCTTTGAATGACTTTCATGTCATGGCCGAATTCATTTGGCTCACCTCTCAGTTTGCTCGATCAACCAAGCTTGGCCAGGCGCGCTAGATCACACGGATTTCGCGGATAGAAGCGGCTTTCAGAAACGCCGACACTTCCCAAAAAAGCTCTTGTTTCCGGCGGCGTATGGTGTAACACAGAACCCAATATGCCCGGCAATCATACGTCCTCCAAAGTGGTGCGGACCGAACGGCCCACCGCGCAAATCAATCGCCGCCACTTTATTTACACTTCCGCCTTGATGGCCGGCGCCGTGGACATGGGGCTGCTCCCCGCGATGGCCCGGCCAAACTACAAGTCTCCCAACGAAAAACTCGACATCGCGGGCGTGGGCACGAACGGCCGCGCCGCCTCCGATTTGGAAGGTGTTTCCAGCCAAAACATCGTTGCTTTGTGCGACGTGGACAGCAACAGCCTGGCGGACGCCCTCAAGAAGTATCCCGGCGCCCGCCCGTACCGCGACTATCGCGTCATGCTGGAGAAGGAAAAAAACGTCGACGCCGTCACGGTGGCGACTCCCGACCACCACCATGCGCCCGCCGCCATCCGGGCCATTCGAGCGGGAAAGCACGTTTACGTGGAGAAGCCGCTGACGCACACGGTCTGGGAAGCCCGCCAACTAACCCTGGCCGCGCGCCGGGAAGGAGTGGCCACGCAAATGGGCAACCAAGGCCATTCCGACGAAGGCATTCGCGAGCTTTATGAAATGATTTGGTCGGGCGCCATTGGGCCGGTGCGCGAAGCGCATTGCTGGACAGACCGGGCCAAAGGTTGGTGGCCGCAGGGTCTCCTTCGACCGCCGGGTTCCGATCCCGTTCCCGCCTACCTGGATTGGGACAAATGGCTCGGTGCGGCGCCGGTGCGTCCCTTCCTTCACGAATTGCCCAAAGCTTTGCAAACCGGCTCTTCCAAAAACGTTTATCATCCTTCTTCCTGGAGAGGCTGGTGGGACTTCGGCTGCGGCGCCTTGGGCGATATGGCCTGTCACCTGATGGATTGCCCGCAAATGGCGCTCAAACTTGGCCCGCCCACCACCGTGGAAATGGTTTCTTCCTCCGAGCGGGTGCCGGAAATGCCGCCGGTCCAGTCCATCCTGCGTTACGAATTCCCCGCCCGCGCCGAGATGCCGGCATGCACCTTGACCTGGTACGATTCCGGCCAAAAGCCGCCGCGGCCCGCGGAATCGGAAGCGGAGAAGCTGGACGACAACGGGGTTCTTCTTATTGGTGACAAGGGCAAAATCATTTGCGGCTGCTATGGCGCCAAACCGCGACTCTTGCCGGAGTCGAGCATGGCCGATTACAAGCGACCGCCCAAGACCATTCCCCGCGTGCCTGACAACAGCTCGCACCAGGATTGGATTCGCGCCTGCAAAGGCGGGCCGCCGGCTTGCTCCAATTTCGACATTTCCGGCCCGTTTTCTGAATGGGTTCTGTTGGGCAACGTTGCCATCCGCGTGGGGAAAAAGCTGCAATGGGATTCGGACAACCTGCGCGTCACCAACGCGCCGGAAGCCGATGAATTTATTCGCGGCACTTATCGTCAAGGCTGGGAAGTTTGATCGTCGCCCATTAAATCATTCAAATGTCACTTAGCTTTCGGACCCCGCCTCCGTCCGCGCGCGGGGTGCTTGCCATAATGCGTCGTTTTTTGACGGCAGGGACGGCTCTCCGGGCCGTCCGCGGGTCTTTCTCCTGCGAGTGGTCGCCTCGGCGAGGCGACCCTACCTTTCCCAAAGGCGTCGGAGATGGCGCTTTATCATGGGCCCTTGTTTTGGCGTTGCTGGTTTGGCCCTTTTGGCCTGCCGCTGCCCAGCCGCTGCCAAAAATAAAACTTCGTCCCACCTTTCCGCGCTTAACGCTCGATCGTCCGGTTTGGATGTCCCAGGCGCCGGGAAGATCCAATGTTTTTTTTATTGTGGAACAAATGGGCCGCATTCTCCTGGTCCCAAAAGGGAGTGACGGCAGTCAAACCAAGGAATTCCTCAATATGGTCGATCGAGCCCCCTTCGTCGAAGCGGGGCCGAACACCGCGGTGGGACTGAACAGCATTGCCTTTCATCCGGGCTTCGAGACCAACGGATTATTCTATGTTTTCTACAGTCAACCCAGCACCAACCAGACGAACCAGTTTCCCAGCCGCAATCTCATCAGCGAATTTAAGGTATCTTCCACAGACCCTGACCGTGCCGACCTCTCTTCCGAACGCGTCGTCCTGGAAATTCCGGAACCATTTCGCAGCAACCAAGGGGGGCAGATTAGCTTCGGCCCGGATGGGATGCTCTACATCGGCTTGGGCGACGGCGGGTCCAATAACGATCCCTCCAACATCGGCCAAAACACCGCCACGCTCCTGGCAAAAATCCTGCGCATTGATGTCAATACTCGCTCGACCACCGGCGCGGGGAAGAGCGTGAAACAACTGCAGTACGGCATTCCCGCGGACAATCCCTGGGTCCACGAACCCGTCATGGCCGGCAATTCGAGCGCCCGCAAGGAAACCTATGCCTGGGGTTTTCGCAACGTCTGGCGCTTCAGTTTTGACCGCGAAACCGGCGACCTGTGGGCGGGCGATGTCGGCGAAGCTTTATGGGAGGAAGTGGACCTTGTGACCAAGGGCGGCAATTACGGCTGGTGTGTGCGCGAAGGGGCGCATCATTTCAAACCGGGCCCGCCTGGCGCGCAGTATATTGATCCTGTCATTGAATATCCGCACAAGACCCAGCTCCTGTCGGAGTCAAAATTCCCGCGCCACGGCATCGGCATGTGCGTGATCGGCGGCTATGTCTATCGCGGTCATAAATATCCGTCGCTGGACGGAATTTATGTCTATGGCGATTTTGTTTTGGGCACCGTTTGGGGCCTTCGTTACGCGGGCGGCGTCGCCATCGATTACGGCACCTTGCTGGAGCAACCCAAGAACATCAATAGTTTTGCCGAGGACGCCGATGGAGAATTGTACATCCTCTCCTTTTCCGAGCACGACGACGGCCACATCTACTCCATCGAATTGCAATAATGTCATGCGTCAACAACGGCGGGCCGGGGAAAGGCAGGGTCGCCTCGGCGAGGCGACCCTAGTGTGCTTGGCAGGTGTTGTGAACTATCGGGATGAAAGGAACCCGACGGAGGCGATGACGCCAACCGTAGCGGAAGGTTAGGCCGAGGCCGCAAGGCGCAGGT
>JBKQWF010000037.1:0-27799 GCA_052139695.1 Limisphaerales bacterium | reverse complement strand
GCCACCACTGGAAAATTTCAAAAGCAGTTCCTCCATCGCAATGGCGGCCAGGAGCGCTTGCGGGCGCTGATTCTTTCCAAATCCCCCGTCTCTTGGCGTTTACAAAAATGAAAAGGTGCGTCCTATTATCAGCCTCCTTCGCTGGGATTTGAGTTGACTCCTGGCGTCCCGGGCTTCTATAGTCCGTACGGAACCTTGTCGTGGCCATCGTATTATAGCAACTATGTCGTGCAGAGCAGTTCCAACGTGGCTTTCGGCTGGACCGATGTCATGAATTCGTTGACAATTGTCGAGAACCAAAACACGGTGAATGTGAGTGTCACCAATGAGAACGTCTTCTACCGCCTGGCGTTTCACCGATAGGTTTGGATTAGTCCGCTAATGCGCGCGCAGAAATTTATGAATACATTGCAATTTATAAAGGTTAGAATTGTCATGAGCGGCCTGTTCGCCGCGGTGCTGGCCTTGGCAGGCGGGGCGGCGGCGCAGGATTTCACTATTACCCTTGAGCCAGACTCCCTGACTCTCATCCCTGGCCAGAGCGCGTCTTTCGTCATATCCATGGCTCCGATTGGCGGATTCGACCAACCGGTCACGCTCTCGGCTTCAAACCTGCCGCCCGGCGTCACCGCCACGTTTTCGCCCCAAACCCTCACTCCGCCAGGAACTTCCGTGCTCTCGTTAACCGCGACCACTAACGCCGTAAACGGGTCGTTCCTTTTGGGCCTGTCCGCCGCCGGCGGCGGCATCACCAATACCGTTTCCAGCAGCGTATTGGTGAGCTTTGGGCTTTTGCCGATCTGCACCGGGGCGTTTCAAGGCACCATCACGGATAGCCAAACCGGGCTGCCGGTCCCCTACGCTGAAATAAACGCGGATGGCTACGTTGCCATGGCCAACGCCAGCGGTCAGTTTCTCCTCACCAATCTTGCGCTGGGTTCTTCAGAAAACCTGCCGGTGGATTACAACATCCTCGTCACCCGGAGCAATTATTGGACTACTTACACCAACGCCTACGCCGTCTGCGATGCCACGAATATTGTCAACGCGCAAATTCTTCTCCAGCAGCAGGGGAGCATCACGGGCGTTCTTACTGCGGAAGGAGGCCAACCGTTGACCAACGTGACGATCTCCGCCAGTTATCAGAATTATTATTATGCCACCACAGGGACGAACGGCGCTTTCCAATTTGAATCGCTTGGCTTAGCCAACAACAATGGCCCCGCCAACTACGGCTTAACCCTGGAGACTTCTGGATACTGGGCGGTTGCGACCAATGTCCTCGTCCAAGCCAACAGCAATACCGTCGTCAACCTCGTGGCCATTCCCATCTGTTACGCGACCGTTTCGGGCAGCGTTATCTATGCCGATACCGGGCTGCCCGCCACCAACCTAAGCGTATCCATCAGCACTAGCGGCACCGTCTATGCAACCACGGACAGCGAGGGAAACTATACGGTGACCAACGCGGCCTTAGGGGATAAAAACGTCCCGATCAACGGGTCCGTTGAGGCCTCCGCGACCGGCTATTATACAAGCTACACCAATATCGCGTTGAGCGATTGCAATCAGACGGTCGCCGCACCGACCCTCCGCCTCGTGCCGATACCCGTCGTCCACAACAATTACGGGGCGATTACCGGCTTGGTTCTGGATGTGCAGACTGGCCTGCCCATTTCCAATGCCTATCTCTATACCTACGACTCCGGTGGCGCCTACACGGACAGCAACGGAGATTATGTCATCAGCAATGTCTTTGTCGGGACTGGCACGACGACCAACGCCAACATTGCCGTTTACGCGCAGGCCAACAACTATTTCGAAAGCTACAGCAACGTGGTGGTCGATGCCGGCGAGGCCTCAGCGCTTAACTTCAATCTTCTGCGCGTCGGCTATGGCGCGGTCGAGGGAACGGTGTTGAACGCGGCGACCGGGCTGCCCGTCGCCGGCGTTTACATAACCGGTATCAGCGGAGTAACTGGGGCCGACGGTCATTATATCAGCAGCCCCATTGCGCTCGAGTCCGGCAACCTGCCTACCCCTTACGGCTATAGCGCGTCCGAAATCGGGTATTACACGACCTACACCAATACCACGCTGACGAACGGCGTGACCAACGTGGTCAACATCGAGCTGATTCAGGTCTGCACCGGCGCGACCATTGTCGGGAACGTCGTCAACGCGCTCACCGAACAACCCATTACCAACGCCACGATCAGCATCTATGCCAGCCAGTACCTGCAGACCATGACCGACACCAACGGTAACTTCATCTTGACTAACGTGACGGTGGGCAACGATAACTCCCCGATCCAGACGACCCTGACGGCCACAGCGCCCGGGTTCAATCCTCAAACCAAAACCATCACCATTTTTTGTGACGCGACGATTAGCACGGAGTTCGGCGCGCCGGCGACAGCCTTTGGCGAAATCGATGGCTACGTCACCAACGTCCTGACCGGCAAACCGTTGACCAACATCTTTATTGGCAGTTCCTTTGGGGAAGCCACTTACACCGATAGCAATGGCTTCTACACCCTGACCCAGGCGCCGCTCGGCGCTTCCGGAGCCAGTCGAACCTGGACCGTCACCGCCACCCCCAGCGGCTACCCTCCCCAGACCAAGCCCGTCGTGGTCGCGTCAAACGTCATTTCCGAACTGGACTTTGGCTTCGGCCAGCCGCCGACGACCTTGCTCGTCTTGGCCACCGGCGCCCCCGACCCTGTGACCGTGGGCAGCAACCTTGTTTATACCATAACCCTGACCAACAGCGCGGCCGACGCGGCCAACGTCTTGTTGGCCGATACGCTCCCGCCCGGCGTTACCTTTGTCAGCGCCTCCAATTCCACGAACCCCGGCGGGGCTTTTAGCGCGCCCATCCTGACCAACGGCATGGTGACCACCCTGGCCACGAACTTGAGCTCCAATTCAATGACCGTGCTCTTGATTACGGTCATCCCGAATGTCGCGGGCACCATCACCAATAACGTCGCGGTCAGCAGTGACACGCCCGAAATTAATCCGGCCGGCACCAACCTCACCGCCACGGTCGTCACCTCCGTGATTGCCGATGCCGATCTCGCCCTGATTCTTTCGGAAAACACCAACTCCGTCGCCCGCGGCAGCAACATCTCTTACACCCTCGTGGTCACAAATCTAGGTCCGGCGAACGCGCCGGATGTCGTGTTGGATGATGCCTTGCCCGCTGGCGCCGTCTTTGTCAGTGCTACCGCCAGCCAGGGCACGGCCAATTCCTCCCCAGGAGGAGCGCATTGGGATTTTGGCGCTCTCTCGAGCCACGGCGTCGTCACCGGCACGCTGATCGCAAGTCCTTCGGCTCTCGGGATGATCACCAATGGCGCCATAGTCACCCTGGTGGCCGGGAGCGCCGCCGTGGTGGATCCAAATCTCTCCAATAACACCGCCAGCGTTGTGGCGACCGTGACTCCGCCGGTGACAAATGCGCCTCCCCCGCCCCAGAACTTAACGGCTACGATAGGCCCCATCGCCTTCAATCCCCAGACCGGCCTCTATCAGCAAACGCTGCTCGTTACGAACCTGACGGGCGGGGCGCTCGCCGCGGTGCGCGTCGCCGTTCTCAGTTTGCCATCCACCGTCTTGGTTTATAACGCGAGCGGCGTGACCAACGGCCAGCCGTACGTCGAATATGACCAAACCGTCGCCACGGGAGGAAGCGTTTCGTTTCTCCTGCAATATTACGTGGCGACCCGCCAGTCTTTCACCTCCACCAACTTCCTGGTCACCGCCGTGGCCGCGGCCACGCCCGCGTCCGCCACCGGCACGGTCTTGCAACTGGACCGGGCAGCCTTTATGAGCGAGGGACAATTGACCATCGAATTCGCCAGCGTTCCAGGCCACACCTACGTCGTGCAATACAGCGGCGATATGGAAACCTGGCTGACCGCTGCTCCGCCGATCGTGGCCAAAAATACCAAGACCCAATGGATCGATGCCGGCCCGCCCTCGACGGAAAGCCCGCCTGCCGGGTTAAGCCAGCGTTTTTACCGCATCATCCAGACTAACTAACGACACCAAAGGCTAACCATGCAATCCACCATTTCTCTGATGCGTTTGACCGCCCTCTCCGCGCTGGTCGTGGCCCCGCTTTCGCTCCGCGCCCAGGACGACACCGACACGGATTGGAACCATTTCGGCTTAAATTTGCGCGCGGGCTTTAATTTTCGCGCCAAATTCGCGGAACCGGCCAGCGTGGCCTTTCCGCCCGGTCCTGGCGCGGGCCCATCTGTCAATCATCAATACAATGACGGCTTTGTCAACGTGGACAGCAGCGGCAATCAGGGAGGATCGACGTGGAATTGGGGCTATCATAATGCGTCCCAAATCAGCGGCGACAATCTTCTCCTCCATGCCACCGGCAGCGGAGGGGCCAACGGCAATTCGACCGACGATCCCAATTTGGGAATCGACTTCAACTATATTCGCGACATCGGCCACTACAAATGGGGCCAATGGGGGATCAAGATTGCGTTCGGCTATACCCATGTGGAAGTGCGCGACCAAAACCCTTTGGGCGGCAACCTGGAAACGATCACGGACGCGTATCCATTGAACGGAATTGTCCCTCCCCAGGCGTCGTATTCAGGCAGCGCCAGCGGTCCGGGACCGGTGATCGGCAGCCAGCCAACCTCGCGCGGCACCTCCATCGTCCCCGACGGCGCGGCGGTCACCGGCAACCACGACATCAATGCGGGACTCTATGACTTGAGGCTGGGGCCTGCTTTCAACATTCCCCTGGGCAAACGATTCTCCCTGCAAGCCGGGGGAGGATTGGCCTTGGGGGTGGTGTCCAGCCACTTCACGTTTAACGACGTCACACCCGTCGCGGTCTCGGGAAGCGACAATCGGACGGGCTTTGTCCCAGGCGCTTACGCTGAGCTGGGCTTCGCCTACCGCATCAGCCGCCCGGTCTCGCTTTTCACGGGCGCGCAATTTCAATACCTTGATAGCTTTCAACAAAACGTTGGCGGCCGGTCCGCCCAACTGGATTTCGGCCAAACCGTCTTTTACGAGCTGGGAGTGGAGTGGCATTTCTGAGCCATCCGAGCCCAAGGCAGCCCCGAGACAGCGTTACGCGCTCCCTGTCCGCGAGTAAATGATTCGACATGCCAACGGGAGTTTTCGGGAGGGGAGAGCGCCGCGATCCCCATCATAACAGGGCGTCGCGGCGCTCCGCTCTCCCGTCGCGAGGGACCATTATAGCATAAAATTGCGGGGGAAATGTGTGGTAATGGAGGGGTTGCCTTGTATAATGGACCAAGCGCGTATGAATCAAAAAGCGGAATTGCATTTAAACGGCAAAGTATATGAGCTGCCGACTGTCACCGGGAGTGAAGGGGAGCAAGCGGTGGACATCTCGATTTTGCGGGACACGACCGGCTTTATCACCCTCGACGATGGCTACGCCAATACCGGGGCGTGCAGTAGCGCCATAACTTTTATTGACGGAGAGAAGGGCATCCTGCGGTATCGCGGCATACCCATCGAAGAGCTGGCGGTCAAATCCACCTTTGTCGAGACGGCCTATTTGTTGATTTATGGGGCCCTGCCCAGCGGGCCGCAAATGGCGCGATTCTCCGACTTATTGACAGAGAATGAAAACCTGCACGAGGGGATGAAGTATCACTTCGAGGGTTTCCCCCCCTCCTCTCATCCCATGGCCATGCTCTCGGCCATGATCAACGCCAGCAGTTGTTTTTATCCCGGCCTGATGGGCCCGCTGGATCCGGAGCGTTTCGATGGACAGGCCGCGCGTTTGCTCTCGCAAGTGCGGACGATCGCGGCCTTTTCCTATCGAAAATCTCGTGGCTTGCCCTTCATTTACCCGAAGCCGAGCTACAAGTACACGGCCAATTTCCTCTACATGATGTTTTCGGACTTTTACGAAAGTTATGAGTTGCAGCCGGAGGTGATCAGGGCGCTGGACTTGATTTTTCTTCTGCACGCGGATCACGAGCAAAACTGCTCCACTTCGACCGTGCGCATGGTGGCTTCAAGCGAGGCCAATCTTTTTGCCAGCGCCGCGGCGGGCGTTTGCGCCCTCTGGGGGCCGCTGCACGGCGGCGCCAACCAGGCCGTCATCACCATGCTGGAGGAAATTCACCGCTCAGGCGACGATGGGCGAAAATTCATCACCGCCGCCAAGGACAAGAATAGCGGCAAACGCTTAATGGGATTCGGGCACCGGGTTTACAAAAACTACGATCCGCGCGCCAAGATCATCAAGGAGGCGTCGGATTCGCTGCTGCATACTCTGAATCGGGAGGACCCGCTGCTGGACATCGCGCGGAAGCTGGAAGAGGCGGCGCTGCACGATCCGTATTTCGTCGAGCGCAAGCTGTATCCGAACGTGGACTTTTACAGCGGCATTATGATGCGGGCCATCGGCATCCCCACGGAAATGTTTACGGTCATGTTTGCCATTGGGCGCATGCCGGGCTGGATCGCGAATTTCAAAGAAATTCTCGACAATCATCGGAAGCGGATTTGCCGCCCCCGCCAAATCTACGTTGGCCCGTCCATGACGCATTATGTTTTACCGGAGCATAGGGTCTCCTATCGCTCTTAGTCCGCTGCCGGGCCCAAGCGGTTGAATAATCGCTTGCATGTCCAGTGGTCATAACTATCATTTTCGCCAACAAAAAATTTATGGCTGACATCGCAAACAAATACCCAGACAACGTTCCCGGCAAATATTTCGTGGACAATCAATGCATCGACTGCGATCTGTGCCGCGAAACCGCCCCCGCCAATTTCACCCGGAACGAAGACGGCGGCTATTCCTACGTCTTCAAACAGCCCGGCACACCGGAGGAAGAAGCCCAGTGCAAAGAAGCGATGGAAGGCTGCCCCGTCGAAGCCATCGGCGACCAGGGCTGATTCTTTGCCGCCATCCGAGCAACGCGCCACCCTTTGACCCTGCCCTATGGCCTACAAAGACATTCGACCGACCGCCGGGACCAAAATTAGCATTGCCCAAGGCAAGCTCAACGTTCCCGACCAACCGATTATTCCTTTCATCCGCGGCGACGGCACCGGGCCCGATATTTGGGCGGCCAGCGAACGGGTCTTTGACGCCGCCGTGGAGAAAGCGTACGGCGGCAAACGCAAGGTTTCCTGGTTCGAGGTGTTTGCCGGCGAAACGGCGTTCAAAAAATTCAACACCTGGCTGCCGGAAGACACCATTGCCGCTTTCAGGGAATTCCTCGTCGGCATCAAGGGACCGCTGACCACGCCAGTGGGCGGCGGCATTCGCTCCCTCAACGTCGAACTCCGCCAGCAACTGGATCTCTACGTTTGCCTGCGCCCGGTGCAGTATTTCCAGGGGGTGCCTTCGCCGGTCAAACGTCCGGAGAAGGTCGATATGGTCATTTTCCGTGAGAATACGGAGGACATCTATGCCGGCATCGAATATCCGGCGGGTTCGCCCGAGGCGCAGAAGATGCTCGACTTCCTGGCAGCGGAGTTTCCCAAAAGTTTTAGCAAGGTCCGTTTTGGCACCGTGGCCAAGGCCGAAGAATTCTGGGCGGCCGTCGGGGCCAAAGGATTTCCCGCGGATGTGCGGGTGGGCATCGGCATCAAACCGGTGAGCTACAGCGGTTCGGTGCGGTTGATTCACAGCGCCATCAGCTATGCCATCAAGTTCAAGCGCCGCAGCGTGACCCTGGTGCATAAGGGGAATATCATGAAATTCACTGAAGGCGCCTTTCGTGATTGGGGCTATCAAGTGGCGAAGGAGTTTTTTGGCGCGGTGGAAATCGACGGCGGCCCGTGGTGCAAGATTCCCGAAGGCAAACCGGGCGCCGGTTTGGTGATTAAAGATTCCATTGCCGACATCACCTTGCAGCAGGTGTTGACGCGTCCGGAAGACTTCGACGTGATCGCGACCCTGAACCTGAACGGCGATTACTTGAGCGACGCGCTGGCCGCCCAAGTCGGCGGCATCGGGATCGCTCCGGGCGGAAATATTAATTCTATCACGGGGCACGCCATTTTTGAGGCGACCCACGGCACCGCTCCCAAATACGCCAACCTGGACCGGGTCAATCCGGGCAGCGTGGTCTTAAGCGGTGAAATGATGTTCCGGCACCTCGGCTGGGTTGAGGCCGCGGACCTGATTCTCAAGGGGCTCAACGGCGCCATCGCTTCCAAGCGTGTGACCTATGATTTTGCCCGCCTCATGCCCGGCGCCACCGAGATCAAGTGCTCCGAGTTCGGGGACAACATCATCTCGCGGATGTGAAACGCACAAGGGGCGGCGCCAAGGATCACGTCAAGTTTCGCCGCGAACGCGGAACGTCGCTTGGCTGAGAGGCCTGCCGCGCTGGGATTGAAAATTGGAAATCTAAAATTCTCAATTTGCAATTCTCCATCCCGGTTCAAGCCGGCCCGCCTCCTTAGATGATCGTCCCCCGCGGTAGGATGGCGTTCTTGGGAACGATGACGATGTTGTCGCGGATGTAGTACAGCGGATGATCCACTTTGTCCGGTTTGCCCGCGGGAGAAATTCTGCAATCAGCCCCGATGCGCGCGTTCTTGTCGATGATGGCGTTTTCGATGTGCGTATTCGGTCCAATGCCGATGCGCGGCAGCCCCCGGCTCTCGTGCTGGCGAATGGAGACTTCCGATTCGTAATAATCGCACCCCAGCAGAATGGTCCGCACCAGGGTGCAGCCTTGATGGATGATGCTGCGAATTCCGACAATGCTGTTCTGCACATTGCAATGATTCAGAATGCAGCCGTCGGAAACGACCCCGTGATCAATTTGCGCCGCATTGATCTTGGAGCCGGGCAAAAACCTCGGCCGGGTGAAGACCGGCGCGCCCATGTCAAAGAAATTAAATCGCGGCAGCTCCGCCACCAGATCGAGGTTCGCCTCAAAATAGGACCGGATCGTCCCCACGTCCTCCCAATAGCCCTGAAAAACGTAAGCGTGGACCTTGTGCGACTCGATGGCGTTGGGAATGACGTGGTTGCCAAAGTCGGTCAGCGTATTGTCCAGCAATTTCAGAATGACCTCGCGTTTAAAGAGGTAAATCCCCATGGAGGCCAGGAGCTGGTCCTCTTTGCCGTCGAGGCCCAGATGCGCTTGCGTCGCGCTGTCCACCCGCAAGGAATCCAGCACCGCCGGGTCCTTGGGCTTTTCCACAAAGCGGGTGATGCGCTGCTCGGGATTGATTTGCATGATGCCGAAGCCCGCCGCCTGGCTGCGCGGCACCGGAATGGTCGAGACCGTGACATCCGCGCCACTTTCCGCGTGATCGGCAATGATATGGCGGAAATCCATCCGGTAAAGCTGGTCGCCGCTCAGGATGAGGAGATGCTCAAAATCGTGATTGAGGAAATGGACGAGGTTCTTGCGCACCGCATCGGCCGTGCCTTGATACCATGAGGTGTCCGACAACGTTTGCTCGGCGGCGAGGATTTCGACGAAGCCGCCGGAAAACTGGTCAAACTTATAAGACTGCGAAATGTGGCGATGGAGCGAGGCGGAATTGAACTGGGTCAGCAAATAAATCCGCCTCAAGCCGGAATTGATGCAGTTGGAAATGGGAATATCCACCAACCGGTACTTGCCCGCCAGAGGCACGGCCGGTTTGCTCCGGTCTCGAGTCAGCGGAAAAAGCCTCTGCCCTTGCCCGCCACCCATGATGACGGAGAGCACGTTGCTCGAGTTGACTGACATGCGTGTCTTTTGCGGCATGATTTTTCCCTTTCTCGGCAGAGTATAAGAAGCGGGCCTGCCGACGCAAGAACTTAGACGCAAGCCGAATCCTCGCGACAAATCTCATGGTCCGGGGAGCGCGACCGTCCCGGTCGCGGCGGTCGGCGTCTCGCCGACCGCATCTTGCCACCGCTATACAATTTGTCTCGGGGCGGCGCGAACATTTGACGAGGATTGGCGCGATCCGTCCAGCCCATCTCGGGGCTGCTTGGCGTCGGCGATGCGCGCGGCGACCGTGACGGCCCATAAATTTTGCGGCCAAAGGTCTTTGTTGGCGGGGAGTTTTTAGATTCTTGCGCCCAAAACCTCGTCGAATTATCTCTCGGATTTAGGATTGAAACCACAGAGGCACAGAGACACTGAGAAGACTGATGAGCGAAAGGCGGAACTCCGCCAGCCCATTTCATCCTTGAACAGGTCGCCGCACGCCACGCGTTTGACTCCTTGTTTGAGGGTCGGAAAGTTGAAATTGACGAGCAGATTCGGGTCATTATGCCTTTGCCTGGCTGTTTCGGTTAAAATACGGATCGAGCGCCTGCGGCCGGCAGTTGGCGCCGGGACGCGCAGGATGAAAACTATTGTTGTCCTGGGCGCAGGTTTTCCGGCCAAAAACAAAATCGAATAACCAGCATCCCGATTGTGTCATTTCTAACTGGCAGAGCTATGCGAAAAAGAGAAATAATCTGGTTGTGCGCGCTTCTCCTGGCGGCTGGCATTTACGCCCGCTATTTCACCGGCTGGTTTGTCAAACGGCAGATCGCCATCAACGCCTCCTGGCGGCCCAATAACCGCGGCGGCTCGGGTGAGCCTGTTCTCTTTTTTACGCTCAATGGCGATTTTCAGTTGACTAGTTTGAAGGTCATCCCGCTGGAGGAGGACGACAAATTCAATCCCGCGGAGCGGCCGGTCTGGAACCTGGTTTCCGAGAGCAATTCCTCCCCGGTGCGGGCCTTTCTTTACGGACAGCGCATTAAAGGCATGAAGCCGGCCCTGCCGGACGCGCGGCCTGAGCCTTTGGAACCAGGGACGGCCTATCGCATGTTGGTCTCTGTCGGCGATCTCTCTGGTTACACCGATTTCCGCACGCGGGAATAACGCGCCGGCAAAAGCGGCCCTTCTTCAAAAGCTGGCGCTATTGCTTCTCCATTGCGGCGTCGTGGCCCACATCACAATGGGAATAAAGGCCTGATTGACTTTCATGAAATGCGCGCTGCCATCGACAAAGACATTGATGGAGCCGCCCGCATTGGTGCTGAAATTGCTGTGTTCATGCTTGTCCTGGTCCAGCCTCAGACCGTCATCCAGTTCAAAGTAATCCATAAAGAAATCAGGAGCATAAGTCAGCTTTTCCCCGAAAAGCACCGTCTGCGAAGCCTGGGGAACGTCCTTTTCGGAAAGAAAAGGCATGGCGGTGCTGGTTAACCAATCGGGGCCGTACTTGGCGGCGTAACCGTCGTTGAAGCCATTGATAATATAACTGCGCGCCGCGCAATCGGCCGGATAGAGGTTCGTATTGACTCCATAGGTTGCGGGCGTGTTGGTTTCGCTGGGGCAGACAAGGATGTTCGTGCTGTTGTAATAGGAGAGCAGGAGCATGGGCCAGCGCTCGATGGCGTCGCGGGGTGGGTATTCCCCATTATTGTCCCCGGCGTACATGACATTAGCCAGGCCAAGCTGGCGGATGTTATTGGTGCATTTGATCTGCCGGGCGCTTTCCTTGGCCCGGGCCAGCGCGGGCAGGAGCATGCTGGATAAAATGCCAATGATGGCGATGACGACCAGCAGCTCAATCAGCGTAAAGGCCTCGCTCGTCTTGTCTATTGATTTCCGGTTTCTCATGCAAGATGTCTCTCGATTGCTTAAGGTGGCCTGATTTTCCCTTGGGCATTGGACGGAGACAGCCCTGCCGGCCATCAAAAAATTTTCAGGAAACTTTCGCGGCGGGCTTTAACAGGCGGCGGTAAAGTTCCTCGTAGCGGGCCGCCGTCCGCTCCCAGGAAAAATCCTTGGCCATGCCGTTGCGGCGATAATGTTCCACCAGGGCCGGTTCGGCGTAAAGAACCAGTGCCTTGCGAATCGCCTTGGCCAGGGCGCGGACGGAATATTCGCGGAACTTAATCCCATCCGAACGCGCGGCGTCATCCGCCGCATCGACCACCGAGTCATCCAAGCCGCCCGTGCCCCGCACAATGGGAATGGCGCCATAGCGGAGGCTGTACATTTGATTGAGCCCGCAAGGCTCAAATCGCGAAGGCATCAAATAAAAATCGCATCCCGCTTCAACGCGATGGGACAAACCGGTGTCAAACCCAATTCTGACCGCGCATTTGGACGGGTGCATGGCGGCCAGCTTGCGATAGCCGCGCTCATAATCGCGGCTGCCGCTGCCCAGCAGGACAAATTGCATGTCGGCCGCCAGCATCTCCTGCAAGGCCGCCAGTTGGATATCCACGCCTTTTTGCTCCGAAAGCCGGGTGACCGTGCCGAAAACAGGAATGTGCGGGGCTTCGGGCAGTCCCAGTTCCCGCTGCAGCGCGGCCTTGCACGCCATTTTCCCGCTGAAATCGGCGGCCGAATAGGATTGGGCCAAAAACGGGTTTCCCCCTGTTTTCCATTCGTCGTAATCGACCCCGTTGAGAATGCCGTAGAGGGCCTCCTGGCGCCGGCGCAACACTCCGTCCAAACCGCAGCCGAACGCCTCAGTCGTAATCTCGCGCGCGTAACGGGGACTGACTGTGGTGATCAGGTCCGCGTAAGCGATGCCCGCTTTGAGGCAGTTAAAACCGCCGAAAAACTCCGCGCCTTCCGGTTGAAGATAATCCAGCGGGAGATCGGTGAGCGGGTATTTCGAGGCAGGAAACAGGCCTTGGAAGGCAAGGTTGTGAATAGTCAAACATGTGGCCGGCGCCGCAGTCCAGTTGTCGCGCAGTTTCTGATCCCGCGCCAGCAACGCCGCCAGCGCGGTCTGCCAATCGTGCAAATGGAGCAACTCGGGTTGCCAGGGCAGGTAGCGCGCGAGATGGACCACCGCCTTGGCAAAGAAGACAAATCGCTCCGCGTTGTCCGGGTAATCGGTCCCCCGTTCCTGATAAAGATCATCCCTGTCAAAGAATTCTTGCCGGTCGATGAAGTAAGTCGTCAACCCCGGCGGCGATTCGCGTGACCAGACGTTGCCGGCCACGCGCCCGGGACCCAGCGCCAAATCCAATTTCCAGTCAAACGGCTGGATGTCCGGAAATCTGTCGCGCAGGCCGCGGTAGAGCGGAGTGACCAAACCGACTTGATGGCCCGCCCGGGCAAGGAATTTGCCCAGGGCGCCGGTCATGTCGCCAAGGCCGCCGGTCTTCGAGTAAGGCAGGGACTCGCTGCTGGCCAGCAAGATTTTCATCCCTGCGGCACTGCGATCCGGTCCGCCTTCAACCACGGCCGCAATCCTTCCGGCACGGTCACGCTTCCATCGGCTTGTTGGTAGGTCTCGACCAGCGCGACAAAAAGCCGGGCCAGCGCCGTGCCGCTGCCGTTGAGAATGTGCGGGAATTTGTTTTCGCCCTCGTCGGTTTTGAAGCGCAAATTCATGCGGCGGGCCTGAAAATCCTCGCAATTCGAGCAACTGGAAACTTCCAGGTATTGCCCCTGGCCGGGCGCCCAAACCTCCAAATCGTAGGTCAGCGCGCTGGCAAAGCCCATGTCGCCCGTGCAAAGCTGAATGACGCGGTAATGCAACCCCAACCGTTGCAAGACCCGCTCGGCATGGCCCACCAGCGTTTCCAACGCGTCGTAGCCGTTTTCCGGCCGGGTGATTTTGATCAGCTCCACCTTGTCAAATTGATGGACGCGGATCATCCCGCGCGTGCCCACGCCCGCCGCGCCCGCCTCCCCCCGGAAGCACGGCGTGTAGGCGCAGTAGTTGATCGGCAACTGGCTGGCTTTGAGAATCTCCTCGCGATGAATGTTGGCCACCGGCGTCTCCGCCGTGGGGATGAGGAACAGCTTGCCGAGGGTCGAAGTATCCAGACCTTCCTGCACGCCATAATATTGATCGGCAAATTTGGGAAATTGCCCCACCCCCACCATGCAGTCCCGCTGCACCAGGAATGGCGGCGAAATCTCGGTGTAACCGTGCTCGTTGGTATGCAGGTCCAGGAGAAATTGGATCAAAGCCCGTTCCAATCGGGCTCCCCAGCCGGTGTAAAGCAGAAAGCCAGCCCCGGACAGCTTCGCTGCCCGCGCAAAATCGACCAACCGCAAACTCTCACAAATTTCGACGTGCGTTTTGGGTTTAAAATCCAGCCGCGCCGGCTCGCCCCACACGCGCACTTGCTTGTTGTCCTCCGCCGACGGCCCAATCTTGACCGACTCGTGCGGCAGATTGGGCAATTGCAGAAGCAAGGCATCGCGTTGTTCCGCGGCCTGCGCCACTTCCTTGTCCAAGTTCGCGATGCGCGCGCCCATCTCCCGCGTCTCCGCCTTTTTCGCCTCGGCCTCGGCGGTTTTTTTTTGCCCCATCAGCGCGCCAATTTCCTTGGAAACGCGATGGCGGGCGGCTTTGAGTTGTTCGACCTCGGCCAGGCCGGCGCGGCGGCGCTCGTCCAGCGCCAGCAGCGGGCCGATCTTCTCCTCGTCGCGGCCGTGGCGGGTGGCCAGGCGTTGCCGGACAAAATCAGTTTTTTCCCGAATCAATCGGATATCAAGCATCGGCGCATTATAAAGGCCGGAAGAGGGTTGACAAGCGACGTTTGATTTGTTTAAACATTGGTACTTGCCATGGAAACCAGGGAACGCGCTGATGGATTTTTGCGACTCGATCCCGCGAGCCGCTTGCCGCTCCATGCTCAGGCGGAGCAATTGGTCCGGCGGTTGATCAAGCGCCCCGAATATAAAAGGGGCGGACTTTTGCCGGATGAGGTTTCGCTGGCGAATTCCCTGGGGATCAGCCGCAATACGTTGCGGGCCGCGATTGGCCGGTTGGTGGCGGAAGGACAGTTGGAGCGCAAGGCGGGAGTCGGCACGCGCGTCGCGGAACGGCGCGTGCAATCGGGGGTGGGCGCCTGGCAAAGCTTTACGCGCGAGATGCAAGCCAAAGGCATCAAAGTCGAGACCTACTCGACGGAAGCGAAGGCGGTTCCGGTCCCCGAAATGGCGGCGCGCGCCCTGCGGCTTCCGCTGAAACGGGAGGTGGTGTACTTGGAGCGGGTGCGCGGCTGGGAAGGCGAACCGGAAGTGGTTTTTCAATCCTACTTTCATCCCCGGCTGGGTTTGACGCCGGAAGATGATTTTCAAAAGCCGCTCTACGAGTTGATTCAGCGTCGTTGCGGCATGGTGGCGGACCAGTCCTTGGAAGAATTGAGCGCCCTCCCCGCCGACCGGCGGCTGGCGCGGCTGCTCCATGTCAAGATAAGGACGCCGCTGCTGCGCCGCGAGCGCACGGTTTTGGATCGAGGCCGGCGGCCCATGGAGTTCGCGCTCGTGCATTACCGCTGCGACCGCTTTCGCCTGGCTTTGCGCCTCAGAAGAGAATAGGGACCCGAACATTTTTTTCATGCCCAACACTATGAACACTTCCGACCAATCCGTCCGGTTCGTCCTCTTCGTCACGGGCGTCGCGGCCATCGGCGGCTTTCTCTTCGGCTACGACACAGCCGTCATCAACGGCGCCAATTCGTTCCTGAAAACGTATATGAACCTCACTCCCGCGCAAGAAGGCGTCGCCGGGGCCAGCGCGATTGTGGGGTGTATTCCGGGCGCCATGTTCGCCGGGTTCCTCAGCGACCGGTTTGGGCGCAAGAAATTGCTCTTCCTCTGCGCCCTCCTCTATGCGGTTTCCGGCGTGCTCTCCGCCGTTCCCCACACGCTCACCCAGTTTCTCTGGGCGCGAATTCTCAGCGGCGTGGGGATTGGCGCTTCCTCCATGATCTGCCCGGTTTATATCGCGGAAATTGCGCCGGAAAAATGGCGCGGACGCCTCGGCTCGTTGTTTCAGCTCGGCATCGTCATGGGGATCTTCATCACCTTATTTGTCAATAAGACGATTCAAGGCATGGGCGACGAGGCCTGGAACGCGGCGACGGGCTGGCGCTGGATGCTGGCGATGGAAGTGGTGCCGGCCCTGCTCTTCGTCGCGCTGCTCTTTGCCGTGCCGGAAAGCCCGCGCTGGCTGGTGAACCATGGCCGCGAAGATCAGGCGCGCCACATCCTGGAGAAAGTCGGCGGCCCCGATCACGCCGCGGCGGAACTGGCTTCGATCCGCGAGGCCATGGGGCAGGAGCAGGGGCATTTCTCCGAATTATTTACCGGCGCATTTTTTCGCCCCCTGGCCACCGCCGTCGTCTTAATGGCCTTTTCCCAGTTTTGCGGCATTAACGCCATCATGTATTACTCCACGAAGATTTTCGAAGCCGCGGGCGGCAGCAAAGACGCGGCGTTTACCTCATCGGTGTGGGTCGGGCTGATCAATTTGCTCTTCACCTTCGTCGCCATCGCGTTCGTGGACCGCGCTGGAAGAAAGCCGCTGCTGCTGGTGGGGACGGCGATTCAAGCCCTGGCCCTTGGGCTGGTGGGCTGGATGTTTCATGGCCAGCATCACGGTGTCTCCCTGCTCGTTTGCGTTGTCTTGTTCATCGCCGCGTTTGCCATGGCGATGGGACCGATCGGCTGGCTGTTTTGCTCGGAAATCTTTCCCAATAAAGTCCGGGGACGCGCCATGTCCGTCGCCGCTTTTACGGTTTGGACGTCCTGTTTTCTGGTGGCGCAGACCTTTCCGATGTTGAACGACAGCCCGGCCATCGGCCCGGCCAAAACGTTTTGGGTTTACGCGGCGGTCAGCCTTTTGTCGTTTTTCTTTGTCCTGTTCTTCATCCCCGAAACCAAAGGCCGCACGTTGGAACAGATCGAAAAAATGTGGGCCGCTCCCAATGCCCCCGCGAAAGAGAAGGCGCACACTCCGGTATGACCGTGCTCGGCTGCGATATGGGAGCGACCCGGCTAAAGCTGGGCCTGGTGCGGGAAGGCCAGGTCCTGGCCCATGACGTTTTGCCCTCGCGCTCGGAGATGGCGCTGGCCGACCGGTTGCCGGAATTGGAAAGCGCGTTGCGGCGCCTCTGCTCCGCCGGCGGTATCGCGCTGGCCGATTGTCGCGGGGTGAGCATGTCGGTGCCGAGCTTGGTGGACGCTGCCACAGGCCGTCTGCTCTCGCACTATGGCCGATTCCGGGACATGCCCTCGCTCGACCTGCGCGGCTGGGCCAGTGCCCGCCTGGGATTGCCGCTGGCCTTGGAGAACGACGCCCGGATGGCATCCATCGGCGAATGGCGCTATGGCGCCGGGCGCGGTTGCGACAACCTGGTCATGATCACTCTGGGCACCGGTTTGGGCACTTCCGCCGTGATGGAAGGAAAAGTGGTTCGTGGCGCACATGGGCAGGCGGGATGTTTGGGCGGGCATTTGACCGTTCGCTATGGCGGGCGAGCCTGCGGGTGCGGCAATGTGGGTTGCGCCGAAGCAGAAGCGTCCACCGGTTTTCTGCCGGAACTGGCGCGCTCCCGCCCGGACTATTCCGCCAGCGCGCTGGCTAAAGAGCCAGTCCTGGATTTCGCCGCGATTTTCCGCCAAGCCGCCGCAGGCGACCCGTGCGCGAAATCGATCCGCGAGCAAAGCCTGTTGGTCTGGTCATCGCTCGCCGTGAGCCTTATCCACGCCTACGATCCCGAGCTGGTCATTTTCGGCGGCGGCATTATGGCCAGCGCCGACGTGATCCTGCCGGCGGTGCGCGAATATGTCCGGCGCCACGCCCATACCCCGTGGGGAAAAGTGCGGGTGGAAGCTTCCGAACTGGGCGACAGCGCGGCGCTGGTGGCCGGCGAATGGCTGCTGCAAGAACAATTTCCTAATCTGTGAACGCGCTCTCCTCCAATTACGACAAGTTCCCTTTCATCGCTCTGTCTGACAGCGAAAACGTGGCGGTCCAAGGTTGGGACCAAATCGCCTGGCGCCTGCGGCAAGCCCTGGCAGAGCGCGCCGGGAAGAAGGTTGTCCTCGTGGTGGAGTGTTATGCCGGGGTGGACGGCAAAGAGATTCTGGCCCGGCTAAAAACAGGGCTTTCGCCGAGTTGTTCTATTAACTCCGGCGAGGCCATGCTCCCGCCGCCGCAAATCGACGCTCTCGTTGCGCCCTTTCTGGGAGGCGATGATCCGGTCTTTGGATTCCTCTGCGGCCTGACCTTGGAACAATTCTTCGATCCCGCGCGCGTGGCACAACTGCGGGCCAGGGTTGCTTCGGTGGAGCAAGGGCTGGTTGTCGTCGTGGGCTGTGGCGCGCGGCTGATCGTCCATGGCGATATTCTCGTCTATGCCGACCTGGCGCGGTGGGAAGCGCAGTGCCGCTTTCGCCGCCACGAATGCGGCAACCTCGGCGTGGAAAACCGCGGCCTTTCCGCTTCCTTGCAGTACAAGCGCGCCTTCTTTGTCGATTGGCGGGTATGCGATCTCTGGAAGCGTTCGCTGATTTCCAAATGGGACTTTGTCTTGGACACCAACAACCCGCGCGAACCGAAGCTGGCCGAGGGCGACGCGGTGCGGCGCGGCTGGAGAGAAGCGGTCCGCCAGCCTTTTCGAGTGGTCCCCTTTTTTGACCCGGCCCCCTGGGGCGGGCAATGGATGAAAAAGGCCTGCGGTTTGGATGAATCTGTCAAGAACTACGGCTGGTGCTTCGACTGCGTGCCGGAAGAAAACAGCCTGCTTTTGGGCTTCGGCAAACTTCGCTTCGAGATTCCCTCGATCAACTTGGTTTTTGATCGACCGCGCGCGCTTTTGGGTGAAAAGGTCCACGCCCGCTTTGGCGACGAATTCCCCATCCGTTTCGATTTCCTGGATACAATGGGCGGGGGAAACCTCTCCTTCCAGGTTCACCCTCTGACGGAGCACATCCAGCATCACTTCGGCATGCATTACACGCAGGATGAAAGTTACTACATGTTGGACTGCGGCCCGGACGCTTCGGTTTATTTGGGTTTGAAAGATGGCGTCGATCCCGCCGCGATGGCGCGAGACCTGGAGGCGGCGCAGGCCGGTGGCCAGCCCTTCGCGGCAGAGCAATACGCCAACCAATGGCCCGCCAGGAAGCACGATCATTTTCTCATCCCTGCCGGAACGGTGCATTGTTCGGGCGCCCATTCGATGGTGCTGGAGATCAGCGCCACCCCCTACATCTTCACTTTCAAAATGTGGGATTGGGGCAGACTGGGGCTGGATGGCAAACCTCGCCCCATCCATCTCCAGCACGGGCTGGCCAATATTCAATGGAACCGCACAACTCAATGGACGAAACAGAATCTCATCAACCGTCTTGAGCCGCTGGCACAGGGCGACGGCTGGCGGGAAGAACGAACCGGCCTGCACGAACTCGAATTTATTGAAACGCGGCGGCATTGGTTCGCCAAGCCTGTCTCGCACCACACCATGGGCGGAGTCAATGTTTTGAACCTGGTGGAAGGCGACGAAGCCGTGGTGGAAAGCCCTGACCGCGCCTTTGCGCCGTTTGTCGTTCATTACGCCGAGACCTTTATTGTGCCCGCTGCCGTCGGCCCTTATACGATTCGTCCTCACGGAACGTCCGTCGGCCGCGAATGCGCGACCCTCAAAGCATCTGTCAGAACGTAAATGAGTATGCTGAATTCAACCTGGATTCTCTCCAGTTTTGATCCGTTGACGGGAATGATTCCCGGGGCCCCGGCAGTCGAGCGGCATTTGAGCGATCTGCGGGGGTGTTTCCATGACCCGGTCGCTTACGAAAAAGCTCTGAGCATCGGCAACCCCCTGCTCTACCGCGTCGCGGCAGTCGAACCGGCGAAGGGAGATGGAGATTTGCATTACGGCGCGGGCATCCTCATGCCGGGACGCGTTGGCGACGAGTATTTCATGACCAAAGGCCATCTGCATGCCTGGCGTGAGGCGGCGGAGTTTTATATCGGGTTGAGCGGCGAGGGCGCCATGTTGCTGGAAGATGAAGTGTCCGGTGAAAGCCGGATGGCGCCGTTGCGGCCCAACTCCGTGGTCTATGTCCCGGGCAGAACGGCCCATCGCACCATGAATACCGGCCGCGTGCCTCTGACCTATCTCGGTGTCTATCCCGCCAAGGCGGGCCACGATTATGCCGCGATTGCCGGCAGAAATTTTCGGTGCGTGGTCATCGAACGCGATGGCCAGCCCGCTCTTATCCAAAGGAACTCATTATGAACTACGTCACCAAGCCTATCCCGCCAGAAAAGCCCCGAGTTTCGTTCGTGGAACGCCCCTGGGGCTCCTTTAAACAATTCGCCAACAACCGCGAATGCACCGTCAGCCTCATGACCGTCAACCCTGGCAAGCGCTTGAGTCTTCAGTCTCACACCGGTCGCGCCGAGTTATGGATTGTGATGGACGATGGCGCCGCCATCCAGATCGGCCAATCCCTCACGGTCTGTCAAGCTGGCGATGAAGTTTGGATTCCCGTCAATGAAAGACACCGGCTGACTTGCACCGGCGACAAACCTGTTCGGGTGCTGGAAGTGGCCTTCGGCAATTGGCAACAGGCGGACATCACGCGCTTCGAGGACGACTTCCAACGTCCCGCCAGCGGCGAAGGGAGGAATTCATGAAGCCATTGGCCCCCCAAAGACGGTCATTTCCCCTCTTAGCCATTGTGCTGTGCGTTTCATGCGTCCTAGGAAACGCAAAGGATAATACCGGCCATCGCCGCGTCGTCGCGTTGGACGGAACCTGGCAAATCGCCGAGGGCAAGATGGACGCCCTTCCCACCGCGTTCGACCGGACCGTGGCGGTCCCGGGATTGGTCTCCCTGGCCCATCCGGCGTTTATTGAGCCCGGCCCAAAGGTTGCCGACCGGCAAAGCGTTCCGCAGAAGGACCCGCGCCGCGATGCATTTTGGTATCGCCGGACTTTTAAGGTTGACGGGTCAATTCCAGAAACGGCCACGCTCAAAGTCGGCAAAGCCATGTTTGGCGCCCGTGTCATTCTCAATGGTCAATTATTGGGAGACCATTTGCCTTGCTTCACGCCGGGATATTTTGATGCCAAACAGGCGCTGAAAACCGGCGAAAACGAGTTGCTCATCCGCGTGGGCGCGGACCGCGATTCAGTGACCCAGGCTATTCCCTCCGGCTTTGATTTCGAAAAGGAGCGGTATATCCCCGGCATCTTCGATTCGGTCAAACTGATCCTCTCCGGAACCCCAAACATCCTGAACGCGCAAGTTGTGCCGGACATTTCCAAAGGCCAGGCGCGGGTCCGTCTCTGGTTGAAGGGCGCCAAAGACGGGGATGTCACGATTCAAATTCGCGAAGCAAAATCCGGCAAAGTCGCGGGCCAGGCATCAAGGCGCATCACGGCGGCAGACGCAGTGGTGGACTTGGTCGTGCCAATTTCTGATTGCCAACTGTGGTCGCCGGAGCACCCGTTTCTCTATGAGTTGAGCGCGCGCACGTCCGGCGATGAATTCACGACGCGGTTTGGCATGCGCGAGTTCAAGTTTGATCCCGCCACAGGCCGGGCGATGTTGAACGGCAAACCGTATTTCATGCGCGGGAGCAATTTTACCCTTTATCGCTTTTTTGAAGATGGCGCGTGCCAGGACCTGCCTTGGAACGGGAAATGGGTGCGTCAGTTGCATCAGAAGGTGAAGGATATGCATTGGAACTGTCTGCGCTATTGCATCGGCTTTCCGCCCGAAGAATGGTACCGCATCGCCGACGAGGAAGGCATCCTCATTCAAAATGAATTCCCCATCTGGTTCGGCGGCACCGGCTGGAGCAAATGGCCGCCGCAATTAAAGCGCGACGAACTGGCGTCCGAATATGCCGAGGGCATGCGGGAACAATGGAACCATCCTTGCGTCGTCATTTGGGATGCCAGCAACGAGACCAGCAGCACGGAAACCGCTCCCGCCATTCAACAAGTCCGGGCCCTGGACCTGTCCGACCGTCCGTGGGATAACAGTTACACCGCCCCGTTGCAGCCGGGAGATATGTTCGAAGCCCATCCCTATCATTTTTACAATGCGGACTTCAAACTGGCCGGCCTGGCGACGGCTGATCCGGTCCCACAAGGAAACGCCAACCCTAATGACGGCAAACACGCGGTGGTCATTAATGAATATGGCTGGCTCTGGCTCAATCGCGACGGCACCCCCACCACGCTGACGCAAAAGCTCTACCAGAACCTCCTTGGACCGCAATCCACCACGGCGCAACGCCGCCATCTTTACGCCACTTATTTGGCGGCGGAAACGGAGTTCTTTCGCAGCCAGCGCACGGCGGCGGCGGTGATGCATTTCACGGCGCTGGGATATTCCCGCCCCGACGGCCAGACCAGCGACCATTGGCTGGACGTGAAGGAACTGAAATGGGAGCCTGAGTTCTATCGCTACGTCAGGGACTCGTTCGCACCCGTTGGCCTGAACATCCAATTCTGGAGCGATAAGGCCATCGCCGGCACGAAGGTTCACCTGCCCATTGTGCTCATCAATGACCTGGACGAGGCCTGGAACGGTCCAGTCACCTTGCGGATGAAAAGCGCCGGCCACGAGGTCCTGAAGCTGAGCCAGTCGGAACACCTGGACGCCTTGGGAAAGACCACAATTTATTTCGACTTTACACTGCCGGCGTCAACCGGCCCCAGCATGTTGGAGGCGGAATTGCGCGGCCTGGACGGAAAAGCCGTTCATTGCACGCGAGAATTCCAGTCCATTTGGGGCGGCGTCGAAAACACCTCCCGCATCAGCCCATAGAGCGTTTTTCAAATTGCAAAAAGACGGCGGACAAGTCATTTGTCCTGCCCAACAGCAATTTATGTTTGCCACGATGACTAACCAGAAACATTTGAAATTAGGGCGTTGCGGCAGCAACGCCCCACCCAAAGAAGGTAGGGAGGCGCTGCTGAGTTTGTCTCAAAACGTTGAGCAGTGGGAAGGTAGGGCGCGCACTCCGTGCGCGCCGGGGCCGGCATTCGGACAAACGGCGCGCTCGGGGAGCGCGCCCTACCGAAGCTGCCTGTGACCCGCCAGCACTTATGATCACTGCCTCACCATCTCAAAGCTCCGCTCTCGAAGCCCATTACAATGTGGCCTACGTCTGGCTCATCTCCAGCGTGGCGGCGATGGGCGGCTTGCTCTTTGGCTGGGATTGGGTGGTGATAGGCGGGGCCAAGCCCTTTTTTCAAAGGTATTTCCACTTGACCAGTGACGCGCAGATTGGCTGGGCCAATAGTTGCGCGCTGATCGGCTGTTTGCTGGGCGCTTTGACCGCGGGGGCCTTGAGCGACAGATTTGGCCGCAAACGTTTGCTCATCCTCGCCGCCCTGCTTTTTGCCGTCACTTCGCTGGGCAACGCTCTGGCCCAGAGTTTCAGTGTTTTCATCGCCTGGCGGATTTGCGGCGGGGTGGCCATCGGCTTGGCCTCAAATCTTTCGCCGATGTATATCGCGGAAGTCGCCCCCGCCCAGGTTCGCGGCAAATTGGTTTCCATCAATCAACTTACCGTCGTGATTGGCATTCTCCTGGCGCAGTACCTCAATTGGTTTTTAGTGCGGAATTTGCCGCAAGGCGCCAGCGATGAATTCATCCGCAACTCCTGGTTCGGCCAGCAAGGCTGGCGCTGGATGTTCGGCTTGACCAGCCTTCCGTCCTTATTGTTTTTGGCCGGCATGTCGCTGGTGCCGGAAAGTCCGCGCTGGCTGGCCAAGAATGGCAAAACCGAGCGCGCGCGCGTCATTCTGGGCCAAATCGGCGGCGCTGGCTACGCGTCCGCGGCGATCCGGGAAATCGAGTCAACATTAACTTCCGAAGAAGTCCAGCACGTCCGTTTCTCCGATCTGCTGGAGCCGAAACTGCGCAAGGCCCTGCTTCTGGGCATCGTCCTCGCCGTCTTTCAACAGTGGTGCGGCATCAACGTCATCTTTAATTACGCCGAGGAGATTTTCCGCGCCGCCGGTTACGACATTTCCTCGGTGCTCAAGAACATTGCCTGGACGGGGTCGGTCAACCTGGCCTTTACGCTCGTGGCGTTGGGCCTGGTCGATCGCCGCGGCCGGCGCCCGTTAATGTTATTTGGCGCCGCTGGGCTTTTCGCCATCTACCTGGTCATGGGATTTTGCTATCACAGCGGCGTGAAAGGCCTGCCGATGCTCTTGCTGGTGCTGGCCGCCATCGGTTGCTACGCCATGTCGCTGGCGCCAGTTACCTGGGTCGTGATTTCGGAAATCTTTCCCAACCGCATTCGCGGCGCGGCCATGTCCACCGCTGTTTCCGCGTTGTGGATTGCCTGCTTTTTGCTCACCTACACCTTTCCGATCCTGAACGGAAAACTCGGCTCGGCGGGGACGTTCTGGCTTTACGCTATCATTTGCCTGGTGGGATTTGTCTTCATCCGATTCAATCTGCCCGAAACCAAAGGCAAATCGCTCGAACAAATTGAGAAAGAGTTGATGTGAACTCTCCGGCCGGCGCGGTTTCTCAAGTCCAGGTGCGCGTCGAAGACGTGGTCATCCCCACTTACCTGCCCGCCTTGCCGGACAAAAATCCGATGTTCCTGGAGAAACGGGTGTACCAGGGCAGCAGCGGCAAAGTTTATCCCCTGCCGTTTACGGATCGCATCGCGGAAAAGCCAGTGGCTCGTACATGGAAAGCCATTTGGATTGAGAACGAATTTCTCCGCGCCATGGTCCTGCCGGAAATCGGCGGGCGCATTCACGCCTTGCGGGACAAAAGCAACGGTTACGACCTGATTTATCACCAGGCCGTCATTAAGCCGGCGCTCGTCGGGCTGGCCGGCCCGTGGATTTCCGGCGGCATTGAATTCAATTGGCCGCAGCACCATCGCCCCGCCACTTTCCTGCCGGTGGACTTTGAAATCGAGGAATCCGCCGACGGCTCGAAAACCATTTGGTGCGGCGATCACGACCCGTTATGCCGCATGAAAGGAATGCACGGCGTTTGCCTGCATCCTGGCCGCGCTTATCTGGAAGTAAAAGTCCGACTGAACAATCGCACGCCTTTTGTGCAGACCTTTCTCTGGTGGGCCAATGTCGCCACCCGCGTGCATGAGGCTTATCAAAGTTTTTTCCCGCCGGATGTTGATTACATCGCCGACCACGCGAGGCGTTCGATGAGCGAATATCCGCTTTGCCAGGGCCGATATTACGGCATCAACTACCGCGAGCGCGCCCGGCGCGGGATTCCGAAAGCGGAAATTCCCAGCCAGTTCGTCCCGCCCCATTGCCTGGCCGCCGCAGCCGTTGAGAAGTCCAAATCCAGGCTGCCCCATTACGCGCCCAACGACCTCTCTTTCTACGCCAACATTCCCGTGCCCACTTCCTATATGTGCATGGAGAGTCAAGAGGATTTCTTTGGCGGCTACGATTACTTTGCCCAGGCTGGGATTGTCCATTACGCCAACCATCACATTTCCCCCGGCAAGAAGCAGTGGACCTGGGGCAATCACGATTTTGGCTGCGCCTGGGACCGCAATTTGACCGATCCCGATGAGCGCGGCGTCTTCGCTCCTTACATTGAAATCATGGCCGGCGTTTATACTGACAATCAGCCTGATTTCAGTTTTCTCCAGCCGGGCGAAACGCGCTGCTGGAGCCAATATTGGTATCCCATTCAGAAGATCGGCCCCCCGCAAAAAGCGAATCTTGCTGCCGCCATCAGTTTGAATCAAAGCGACGGCCAATGGCGTCTTGGCGTCGCGGTGACCCAACCGGAACCGCGCGCGACCGTCATCGTCTCCGCGAAAGGTAAACGGGTCGCGCGCTGGCAGCGCGATCTCTCGCCAGCCAAACCATTGACCGAGACCCTGGTTTTGCCAGCAGGCGCCGTATTGGCCGATTTGCGCGTCATCGTCAACGATCACTCCGGGAAGGAGTTGATCGTTTATCAACCCCAAGCCCGCGTCAATCGCCCGGTGCCCGCGCCCGCCACCGAACCGCCTCCTCCGCAAGAGATCGCCAGCGCGGACGAATTGTACGTCACCGGCTTGCACCTTGAGCAATACCGCCACGCGACGCGCTCCCCCGCCATTTATTGGCAGGAAGCGTTGCGCCGGGATGCGTTGGACTGCCGCTGCAACAACGCGATGGGCCGCTGGCATCTCCGCCGCGGCGAATTTGCCCAGGCCGAGGCCCATTTGCGCTACGCCATCGCCCGGCTCACCCGCCGCAACGCCAATCCTGGCGATGGCGAAGCCTATTACAATTTGGGATTATGTTTGACATACATGGGGCGCGAAGACGAAGCCTATGCCGCTTTTTACAAGGCGGCTTGGAACCAGGCCTGGGCCGGCGCCAGCTATTACGCCTTGGCGGAGCTGGATTGCCGCCGCGCTGAGTGGAAGGTCGCGCGGGAGCATCTCAATATCACCTTGCGTTGCAACCTCGATCATTCGCGGGCGCGCAATTTGCAGGCGCTGGTCTTGCGGCAGCTTGCGTCGGTTGAGCCGGGGGCCGGCGCGCGGGCGGATTCTCTTTTGCGCGAAACCCTGGCGCTTGACCCGCTGGATTGGTGGGCGCGCCATCTGCGGGGCGAAGAACCGCGTTGCGATTCGCAGACCCGCCTCGATCTGGCCCATGACTATGCCCGCGCGGGGTTCTTTGCCAACGCTATTAAGGTATTGACAGCCGTCTCGTTTCACTCCCGCGACCTGCCCGACCAAAGCTGGGGCGCTTTGCCGATGCTTCACTACACCCTCGGCTGGCTCAAGGAAAGGACCGGCAACCCGGCAGCGGCAAAAAAGGAATACGCGCGCGCCGCCGCCCTTCCGCCGGATTATTGTTTCCCCGCGCGATTGGAAGAAATTGCGATTCTTGACTCCGCCATGCGCGCCAACCCGGCTGACGCCCGCGCGCCCTATTACCTGGGCAACCTGTTTTACGACCGCCGCCGCCATGAGGAAGCCATCCGGCTTTGGCAGCGCGGCGCCCGGCTCGATCCAGCCTTCTCCATTGTGTGGCGCAATCTGGGCATCGGCTGCTTCAACATTCGCAAAAATCCGCGCCAGGCCCGCGCGGCCTACGAAAAGGCTTTCCGGGCCAACCCGGCCGATGCTCGCCTGCTCTATGAGCGCGACCAACTCTGGAAACGCCTCGGCGACAAGCCGGCGAAGCGATTGCGCGAGCTGGAACGGCGCCTCGATTTGACGCGCCAGCGCGATGATCTGAGCGTGGAATTGTGCGCGCTCTACAATCAAACCGGCCAGCCTCAAAAAGCGGCGGAACTGCTGGCGAACCGCCGATTTCAGCCGTGGGAAGGCGGCGAGGGCGGCCCGCTTGGCCAGCATGTCCGCGCGCAATTGGCCTTGGGCCAGGCCGCTCTGGCAGCGCGGAATTTTGCCGGCGCGCGCGCCCATTTCGACCTCGCCCACAACGTGCCGCCAAATCTCAGTGAAGCCCGGCATTTGCTGGCCAACCAAAGCGACATCCATTACTGGCGCGGCTGCGCCCTGGCTGGACTGGGCGATCAAGCCGGGGCCCGCCAGGCTTGGACGGCCGCCGCCACTTTCGAGGGTGATTTTCAGCAAATGAGCGTTCGCGCCTTTAGCGAAATGACTTTTTGTTCCGCCTTGGCCTGGCAAAAACTTGGACAACCGCGCCAAGCTCGCCAACTGTTCCGCCAGTTGCTGGCTTTTTCCCGAACACTATTCAAGGCGCCGGCCAGGATTGATTATTTTGCCACGTCGCTGCCGGCGATGTTGCTCTTCGAGGACGACTTGCAGGCCCGCCAGCAAACCACCGCGTTGTTCTTGCAGGCGCAGGCGCGTCTGGGTCTCGGCGAAAAAGCCAAAGCCAAATCTCTTCTTCTCACGGTGCTGCGGCGCGATCCCAATCACGCCCTGGCAGCCGATCTTTTGAGTCAATTGTAATTTTGGATCGGGTCGAGGTGACGGGATTGCGCCCGCCACCCCTCCCACACCACCGTACGTGCGGTTTTCCGCATACGGCGGTTGAACGTAGCGATTTTATGGACTCGCAAGGTCTGATGGCATAAGGAAT
>JBKQWF010000036.1:0-11734 GCA_052139695.1 Limisphaerales bacterium | reverse complement strand
GGGCTTCCGCAGCCGCCCACCACCTGAGCCGAGCTTCATCGAAGCATTCCTTCAACGCGGCGTATTTCTCGCGCAACCTCTTCATATCGATCAACATGCAACTAGCATAGCACAAGCGGACAATATGTGATAGTTATTTTTGCGCGGCTCCTTAGTCCCGCGTTTTCCAGGCGCTCCTAAACGGGCGAACTAGGGTTCTGGGCGGAATCCATCTGCTCGCGGCTGTACGCCGACAGCGGTTCTTGATCTTTCGCGCCGCAGGCGGCCAGGGCGGCGGCGACGTGTTGCAGGAGCGCGCTCGAGTTTAGCCGGCCGTATTTTCCCTCGCCTGCTTGGTCCGCGGACCCTTGCAGACGCGGATGAATGAGCATCGAAGGCACGGTTCCGGTGGAGGGCAGCCGTCGCAGAATATCGATCACGGTGGGGCCGTCCATATCCGGAAGGGCGGCGTCCGCCAAAATCAGGTCAGGCATCAAGCTCCCGGCGCGTTTGATGGCGTCGAGACCGGTGCCGGCCAGCATCACACGGTGGCCCGCCAGCCGCAACGTGATGGGGATGGATTGCACCACATCGGCCTGGTGCGCTACGAGAAGAATTAATTTGCTCATCAGCCTTGATTATCAAGGCGGCGGGCGGAAAGACAACGACGGCACGGGCAAAATCAGGTTACAATCGCGCGACGCGGCGCGCCGGGAGGTCCGCTCCGGCCGCGAAAGTTTATATCCTTGACAGCTTGCGCAAAGATTTCCCGGCAAAAGCCCCTTGACAATTCCATGACCTCTTCCCACCATGTTTCTAATACTACAAATTCAATCATGAAAATTCATCGACTAAATCGCCGTCAATTCCTGCGCCGCGGCTCTCTCGCCCTGGGCGCCGCCAGCATCTCTTTTCCTTACGTGGGCCGGGTCTTAGGCGCCAACGACCGCATCAATGTCGCCTGCATTGGCGTGGGCGGGAAAGGGGACAGCGATAGTTCCGACGCCGCGCGTTGCGGGGCTAATATCGTGGCCATCTGCGACGTGGATAAAAACACCCTTGCTGGAAAGGCCAGCCAGTTCGCCAAGAAATATCCCGCCTTCCAATTCAAGCAATACCAGGATTATCGGAAAATGCTGGACGAGATGGCAGGCCAGATCGACGCGGTGACCGTATCCACCCCCGACCACAACCACGGGGTGGCGGCGATTCGCGCGATGAAGCTGGGCAAACACTGTTTCTGCCAGAAGCCCCTGGTGCAAACGGTGCATGAAGCGCGCATGGTGCGGCAACTGGCGAAGGAAAAGAATCTGGCCACGCAGATGGGCAACCAGGGCAGCGCGGAAACCGGCCTGCGGCGCGCGGTCGAGGTCATTCAAGCCGGCGTCATCGGCACGCCGCGCGAATGCCATGTCTGGTCCAACCGGCCGATTTGGCCGCAGGGCATCGAGCGTCCCCCGGGTGAAGACCCGGTGCCGGAATCGCTGGATTGGGATGTGTGGCTCGGCCCGGCCAAAGTGCGCCCCTTCAAGAAGGACTTTTATCATACCTTCAAATGGCGCGGATGGTTTGATTTTGGCACCGGCGCGCTGGGCGACATGGCCTGCCACACGGTCAATATGCCGTTCCGCGCTCTCAAGCTGGGCTATCCAAACGTCGTGGAATGCGAATTGGCCTCGCGCATTTATCCAGAGACCTATGCCAAGACCTCGCGCATCCGTTTTGAGTTTCCAGAGCGCGAAGGGTTGCCTCCGCTCAAGTTCTGGTGGTATGACGGCAATCCCGATGACCCGCTGCGGCCTTTGCGTCCCGACGGCAAATCCATCAAGGAAATTCTTGCCACGTATGAAGAGCTGCCGCACAGCGGCGCTTTAATCATTGGCGACAAGGGCAAAATCTTTTCTCCGGACGACTACGGCGCGAAGTTCTTCATCACGACCAACGACAAGGAATATGTCGAAGGCAACAGAGACGAGGCCTGCAAGGCCGTGCCTCAATCCATTCCTCGTTCGCCCGGTCACATGGAAGAATGGTTCCGCATGATGAAGGACGGCACGCCGGCTTATTCCAACTTTGACATTGCCGCCTACCTGGCCGAAGTGATTCTGCTGGGCTGCGTGGCCGAGCGCCTCGGTGAAGGCCGCCGCATGGAATGGGATGGACCGAACATGACTTCGCCGAACCTTAAAGACGAAGCCGCCCGATTCGTGCAGCGGGACAACCGTTCCGGTTGGGAAGCCTAAGCCGTCGCGACAGTTTTCCGGTAGCAACGCTGCCGGCCGATGCGACCGATCTGGCAGCAGCATTACGATCCGCTCGGCCACAGGGCGCTGTCCACCTTGGTGGCGGCAGCGCCGGTTGTCGTCCTGCTTGCCGCCATTGCCCTATGGCGGGTGAAGATTCATTTGGCTGCCCTGGCGGCGCTGGCCTTGGCCTTGGCGACTGCCCTGGCCATTTACCACATGCCTGCTTCCGCCGCGGTGGCGGCCGCTGTTTTTGGCGGCGCTTACGGACTGTTCCCCATTGGCTGGATCATCCTCAATCTCATTTTTCTTTATGAGTTGACCCTGCAAAAGGGCGCCTTCGCCGTTTTGCGGACCGGCCTGGCAACCCTGGCGCCGGACCCGCGGGTCCAAGTGGTGCTGATTGCATTTTCCTTCGGCGCGTTTTTTGAAGGGGCGGCGGGATTTGGCACACCGGTGGCCATTGCCAGCGCGATTCTGATTCAATTGGGTTTTAGACCTCTGCTGGCCTCGGGCCTCTCCCTCATCGCCAACACCGCGCCCGTGGCCTTCGGCTCTTTGGGCACGCCGATCATCGCGCTCACGGGCGTCACAGGCATCGACCCGGTAACTCTTTCCGCGATGATTGGACGGCAACTGCCGCTTTTTTCATGTTTGATACCGTTTTGGCTGGTGGGGGCCATGTGTGGCTGGCGCGGGATGATTGAAGTGTGGCCCGCGGCTTTGACCGCCGGCGCTTGTTTCGCCATTCCTCAGTTCCTCCTTGCGACCCTTCACGGTCCCTGGCTGGTCGATATTGGCTCCTCGCTTTGTTCCATTGTCGCGATGGTCGTCCTGCTCCGATTCTGGCGGCCGAAGACGATCTGGAAATTGGAAGATGCCCCCCCTCCTCCCGCAGCGGCCCCATCGCGCGCGGCGCTGGCGCGTGCCTGGGCGCCGTGGTTATTATTGACACTCTCGATTTTCGTGTGGGGCCTGCCCAAAGTGCATGAAACCCTCAACGGCGGGCCGAAAGCGCCCTGGACCTGGGGACTGCCGGTCCATTACCTGCATAACCAGGTCGCGCGCGGCGCGGAAGTTGTCGGCCCCGGCAGACCGCCGGAAAAGGCCATCTATCAAATAGAGCCCTTCTCCGCCACGGGCACAGCCATCCTGGTGGCGGCGCTGGCCGGCGGCTGGTTTATGGGCTATCGGCCGCGGCAATTGGCCGCCATTTACATGCGGACCATTTGGCGCCTGCGTTATTCACTGATCACCATCTCGGCCATGCTTTCGCTGGGCTACGTGACACGCTATTCGGGAACGGACGCCACCTTGGGTTTGGCCCTGGCCCGGACCGGTTCGCTTTATCCGTTCTTTGGCACGCTGCTGGGTTGGTTAGGGGTGGCATTGACCGGCTCTGACACCGCCTCGAACGTCCTCTTTGGTTCGCTGCAGACCATCACCGCCGGCCAGCTTGGCCTCAGCCCGGTCCTGATGGCGGCGGCAAACACTTCAGGCGGCGGCATGGGCAAAATGCTCGCGGCCCAGAGCATCGTGGTCGCCAGCACCGCCACCAATTGGTACGGTCATGAGGGCAAAATCCTCCGTTTTGTCCTTTTCCACAGCCTGGCCCTGGCCGCGCTGATGGGCCTGTTTGTCTGGCTCCAAAGCGCGACCTCGCCCCATGGCCGGTCTCCCGCCCTCTCTTCCCTCACGATTTCTTCGACGTCAGCGTCAAATAGACTTGTTCCGGGCGCGCGATAGTCCCCGGCCGCCATTCCATCGCGGCATCGACCACCTGCCGCATCTGCCCGAACCACCACTGGGCCCGCTGCCGCCGCTTTTGCCGCGCCATCCGCGACAGCCGCATGGCCCGCGCATTCAAGGTCAACTCCATCTGATTGATCTCCGCTGTATTCATGTTTGTCCTTTCTTGCCGCCACCTTAGCGGGGGCGCATGGACAAACGCTGTCCAAGTGAAAAATTAATTTAACTTTAATCTTCCGGGGCCTCGGCCCATTATCAGGTTTTTGGAAAGTGAGCCAGACCATGACATTGCGAATCGCGGACAAAGAATTTGGCTCCCGGCTCCTGGTTGGGACGGGCAAATTCTCGTCGCCCGAATTGATGCGGGCCGCCTTGGTCGCGAGCGGCACGGAGATTGTGACTGTCGCCCTGCGCCGCGCGGATTTAAGCGGCGGACATGACCGGTTCGCCAATATCCTCGAATTCGTCGATCCGCAACGCTTCCTGATTCTTCCCAATACCAGCGGGGCGGGCAGCGCCGCCGAGGCCGTCCGCCTCGCCCGCCTGGCCGTGGCCGCCGGATTGCCCAAGTGGATCAAATTGGAAATTCACCCGGACCCTCATTATCTGCTGCCCGATCCGATCGAGACGCTGTCCGCCGCGGAAACGCTCGTTCGCGAAGGTTTTGTCGTTCTCCCCTACATCAACGCTGACCCCGTCTTGGCCAAGCGCTTGCAAGATGTGGGCGTGGCAACGGTCATGCCCCTGGGCTCGCCCATTGGCTCCAATCGCGGTTTGGAAACGCGCGAACAGATTCGCATCATTATCGATCAAGCGACCGTCCCGGTGGTGGTGGATGCGGGCATTGGCCGCCCCAGTCAAGCGGCGGAGGCCATGGAAATGGGCGCCGACGCCGTGCTGATCAACACCGCGATTGCCGTGTCCGACGACCCCTGCCGCATCGCGCGGGCCTTTGCCGCCGCCGTGCAATGCGGACGCGAAGCTTACGAAGTGGGATTGGGAGCGCCGTCTTTGACGGCGCAGGCCACGAGCCCCCTAACCGCCTTCCTCAGCTAGTCAATCATTTTATGGACGCAAAACATAAAATAAAAGTCGTGACTCCGCCCGGACTGGATGCGGCGCGGGCGGGCCAATTGCTGGAGGCGGCGCGCCGCGCGCGCGTCCTGGTGCTGGGCGATGTCATGCTGGACCAGTTCGTCTGGGGCAAAGTCGGGCGAATTTCACCGGAAGCCCCGGTGCCCGTGGTGGAATTCGAGCGCGAGAGCTTCATGGCTGGGGGCGCCGGCAACGTCGCCCGCAACCTGGCCCATTTGGGCGCCACCGCGCGTTTGATTGGCGCGGTCGGCGATGACGCGGCCGCGGACCAACTGCGGAAGATTCTCCGCCAGGACCGCGTCGGCTGCGAAGGCCTTTTGCGCTGCCCGGAGCGGGTCACGAGCATCAAGACGCGCATTATTGCCCATCGCCAGCAGGTGGTGCGGGTGGATCGCGAAACCCGCCATTACATCGATGAGTCCGCTGTCTTGCGGATGCTGGCCGAACTGAAGCGCAACCTCAAGCCAGGCGACGCCGTCATTCTGGGCGATTACGCCAAGGGCGTCGTGACCCAGGAGTTGCTCGACGGCGTCCGCACCCTCTGCCGCCAGCAGGGCGCCTGGTTAAGCATCGATCCAAAGCCAGCCCATCGTTTGGATTTATCCCGCGTCTCCTTGCTCACCCCCAACCGCAAGGAAGCCTTTGAAATGGCCGGCGTGCTCGACGGGACGCCTGGCGCGCTTCCGTCCCAGGATGCGGGCCTTTTGCAGGCGGCCGAAAAACTGCTGGCCGAGCTGCAGCCTGCTTTGCTTCTCATCACCCTTGGCGAAAGTGGCATGCTGCTTTGCGAGCGGGCAAAGCCGCCGCTCCTGATTCCGACCGTTGCCCGCGAGGTTTTCGATGTTTCGGGCGCGGGGGATACCGTCATCGCGACCTTCACTCTCGCCATTGTGGCGGGAGCGTCGCCCCTCGAGGCCGCCGTTCTTTCCAATCATGCCGCCGGGATTGTCGTCGGCAAACTGGGCACTGCCACCATCACGCCGGAAGAATTGCTGGCCAGTTTTCACCGCGAGTTTGCCCCGTGACAACTGCTGAAAAAATCAGCCGAATCCGCGGCCGCAAAGGCCGCGAACGCTTTGCCTCCCTGACCGTTTATGACTTCAACATGGCCAGGATGTTGGAAGGCTCGGGCGTTCCGTTGCTCTTGGTGGGTGATTCCCTGGGAATGGTGGTCCTCGGTTATCCCGACACGACCCACGTCACGATGGCGGACATGGAACATCATGTAGCGGCTGTGGCGCGTGCCAAACCCAGCGCTCTCTGGGCCGCGGACCTTCCCTACGGCAGTTGCGCCACTCCCGAAAGCGCGCTGGCCAACGCCCGCCTCTTGATGGCCGCGGGCGCTGAAGCCGTGAAAATCGAAGGCGGTCGCGACCTTCTGCCCCACATCCGATCCATTCTCTCCGCCGGCATTCCCGTGATCGGCCACTTGGGAATGCTGCCGCAAAAGTCAGTTCTGGAAGGAGGCTACCATATCAAAGGCAAGAGCGATCCGGAACGCCAGGCGTTGCTCGCGGACGCGAAGGCCGTCGCGGAGGCCGGCGCTTTCGCCATCGTCCTCGAATTGGTCACCGCCCCCGTGGCGCGAGAAATCACCGCCGCCGTCTCCGTTCCCACCATCGGCATCGGTTCCGGCTCAGGCTGTGACGGGGAAATTCTGGTCACGACTGATTTGCTGGGAACGTCTCCCGGATTTATCCCCCGGCACGTCAAAAAACATTGGGATTTTGCGCAACAAATGCGCGCCGCGGTGGTTGAATGGCAGAAGAGTGTGCTGCTTTCAGACAGACAATGAGAGAACTCTTCCGGCCGGGCGCTCCAGACGAACTCCGCGCGCGCGAACCGGCCCTTCGCGTTTCCTGATTCCCGTCCTTATTCTGCTCCTGGCAGCCGCTGGATGCGTCAGCAAGAAAAAAGCGCAAGCCCAGGCGCGGCAAGCCTACTTCGCCGCCCAGCAGCAACCACCACAGCCCTTCCGCATGGACCCGCTGCATCCGATTGTCATGGTGCAGGGACCGGTGCAAAATCCGTCCGTTCCCTGGGAGGACGGCCTCACCCTCAGCCGCGCTATCACGACGGCTGTTTACACGGGCTTCATGAATCCGATGGTTATCCGCGTTTTCCGCGACGGCCAAATGGTCGGCGACTTCAAAGGCATCGATCTCCTTCATCACGAGGATATGACCCTCGAACCAGGCGACACGGTTCTGATTATTCCGTAGAACGTCGGTGCGATTAAAAGCATCGATCAACCTCATGGCAGGGCGGGCAGTCCCTGCCCGCGGCGGCTGGGGCAGGCCCAAGCCAGCTCATGCGGCTCCAGCGCCGGAAATTAGAATTATTGTAATCCTCCATACTTGTTTCTTCTTATCAAAGATGAGACGCGCCTGCGCCCCTCCCAAGTATGACGAGACACATGAAAACACGTTGCCGGAAGAGGACTTGGTTCTGGTTCTCGCGTCACGCGGCGACAACCGGCCTTTTTCTCGCGCTGGGCCTCGCCCTCTCCACTTCTGAATCTTCGGCCCAATCCACCGTTGTGCCCTATAATTTCACCACCATCGCCGGGGAGCTCGAGGTTGATTTCACGGGAGGCTACATGGATGGCTCCGGTGCCAGCGCCCAATTCAACTACCCGGAAGGGGTCGCGGTGGACACCAAGGGCAACCTCTATGTGGCGGATAGATACAATCATGTGATCCGCCAAATGACTCCCAGGGGACAAAATTGGGCGGTGGCAACGCTCGCCGGCCAGCCCGGTGTCTCCGGTTACTTCGATTCGCCAACCGCCAGCAGCGCGCAGTTTAACCAACCTCGCGGCGTGGCTGTGGATACGATGGGAAACGTCTTCGTCGCCGACTCGGGTAACAACGTCATCCGGGAAATAACCTCGGCCGGAGTCGTCTCCACCATCGCCGGCAGTTACCAGGTTTACGCCGGCTCTCCCATAGGCGGTTACGTCAATGGGCCGGGTTTGGGCGGCGCATTGTTTAATTTTCCCACGGGCATAGCGGTGGACAGTTCGGATAACTTGTATGTCGCGGACAACTACAACAATGTAATCCGCAAATTGACCAAAGGGTCGTCCGTGAACGTGTGGGACGTCTCCCTCTTGGCCGGTTCGACGAATACCACCGGCATCGGCGCCAATGACGGCACGGGGGAGGGAGCACAATTTAACTATCCTTGGGCCGTCGCGGTGGACACTCAGGGCTATGTCTATGTGGCGGACACGGATAACAACGAGATTCGAAAGATCACGCCCGGCGGCGTGGTCTCCACCCTGGCGGGGTTTGCGCCGACGCTCGTGACAGAGCAACTGTACTATGCCGGCGTTGCTTTTCCCAACAATGATGGCACGGGCGGCGGCGCGAGTTTCTTTTTCCCCTCCGGCGTGGCGGTGGACAGCGCGGGCAACGTCTATGCGGCGGACAGCTTTAACAGCGAGATTCGCAAGATCACGCCTGGCGGGCAGGTAACCACTCTGGGCGGACAGCCTGCCTTCGCCAACACTTACCCCGTATCGGATGCCCCTGCTTTTAACAACGGGTCCGGCAGCGACGCGCGTTTTTTTGACCCGGTGGGAATTGCCGTGGATGGACAAGGCAATCTCTACGTGGGAGATACCGACAACTGCGTCATCCGAGAGGGGACGGCGCCGGCCGTCCAAGCGGTAGCGTTGGAAGTGATTCAAGCGGTGCAGGACTTGAACAACAGCGTCCCGCTCATTGCCGGCAAAGAAACCTATGTGCGGGCCCATCTGCAATTGGCGCAGAACGCTCCCAATGACCTCACGGTTGCAGGCGCGCAACTTGTGGGCACTGGCCCAAGTGGTCCGCTTCCGGGGTCGCCATTGACTCCGATCAACCCGAACGGTTCGTTGGACCTTACAACCGCGACAGCCGGGATCGCGTCCGATCCGTCCACCCGCGCCAGTTTTGCCAATAGTCTGAACTTCCGCCTGCCCGATTCCTGGCTGTCGGGATCGATCACTTTGCAGTTGACGTGGCCCGGCGGCTTGCAAGCCGCCAACGTCTTGCCCGCCGATTGCTCCGTCCAGGTGACTTTTGTGGGCGCCGCCGTCCCGCGGATCACCTTCATTACCTTCAACTGGGTCGATAGCGGTGGAACACAACACCTGGTGGACCCGGGCCTTCTCAATGGCTTGCCGGATCGCGTGCTGGCTTGCTTCCCGGTGGCCAGCGTGAACGCGGCGTTCTTTACCCCACGGCCGATTTCTTCCACCGGGAAAGAGCCAACGGAAGAGTATGTGCTGGATGAACTCGTCAAATTGGCCAGAAATCCTCCCATGCCTGGATTCAACCAGATTTTTCACGGAGTCGTGCCCGGTGATCCAGCCAACTACACGGGTGAGGGGACGCACATTTACGGAAGCACGCTTTTAGTTCCAGGACCAGTCTCTTACAGCGTCATGGTTGGATCCTCGCCGTATGGACAGACCCGGCAAGCTGCGGCGCATGAACTGGCACACAATCTGGGCATTTACCACGATGTCAACGCCAGCCTCTTTGGCTCTTATCCCGCGATGACCAGGCTGGTCGCTGCCGGGGCCTGTGGTGAACAAGGCCCCCAGTTCTACGACTATTCACTCTTCCAACCATTCGACGAGTACCCAAAAGGAGCGCCCACGCTCGGCCCGTTGGGCAGCGGGGACAATTCCGTGGTCTTTGGTTTTGATTCACTGACCTACCGGACCGAACTCGATATGGAGCCTGTCTTGGCCCCCTTGAACGACAATCCAAACGGCGCAAACTACTATTTCGATCTGATGAGTTATTGCTACCCCGCTCACGGATCGGGCGCTGAGGGTGCCTGGCCTTCCTCGGTCACCTACGCAACGTTAATGGCCAACATCAACAATACATTCTGTGGGGCGTGCCAGCCGTTTGCGCCACTCTCGAACAGCAAGGGCAAACCAAGTAAAGAAAGGCCGTTTCCCAAGCTCGGCCTGCCCCACACTCCGGGGCCAACCCCGGATAACAGCCCTGAGAGTTATTTAGTGGTGCAGGGCCGCGTCAATTTTCAAACCGCCACCGTCCAATTCTTCCCCTGCACCCCGCTGACGACCACCAATGCTCCGCCCACGGAACCATCGGGGACGAACTTCGTGCTGGAGGCGCTGGATGCGACCGGCGACGTGCTGGATTCCACCGCTTTTTCACTCGAACCCAATATTTTCGCGGAAAACAGCACGAACGAGACCGCCTATTTCACGGTTTATCTGACAGCCAACTCATCCATCCACACGTTGACGCTGTCCTACAATGGGGCGTTGTGGGGAGCGATTACCGCGGGCCCCAGCAATCCCGCGCTCGCCCTGACGACGCCGAACGGCGGCCAGAACTTCACCAACGGCGCCACGGTCAACCTCGCCTGGGCGGGGAGCGAACCGGGTGAAAGCGCGCTCTCGTACACGGTGGAATATAGCGCGGACGACGGGGCGGCGTGGCAAACCCTCTTCGTGGACTTGGCCACCAACAGCGTCGCGATCAATAGCTCCTTTCTGGCGGCGTCCACACAAGGGCTGATCCACGTCATCGCCAGCGATGGAATCAACACGACCACCGTCCAATCTGCCGCTCCCTTCATTGTCCAGCCCCATCCACCGGCCATCAACCTCAACGCGCCCCTGGACGGATCGATTTTTATCGGCAGCCAGCAGGTGTTTCTCGACGCGACAGTCAACGACAGGCAGGATGGCCCTCTGAGTGGCACAAACGTGCAGTGGTTTTCCGATCGGGACGGAGCGCTCGGCCCCGGGAAGGTGGTGAATTTCCCCGCCATCACTCTAAGCGAAGGGCTTCATACCATTACCGTCAAAGCCACGGACAACGAGGGCCTGACCAGCAGCGCCGTGACGCGTCTGCTCATCCTGCATAACCCGCCGCCGCAACTGAGTTTGCAAATCACGCCGGGGCTTCCGGAATTCAACATTCCTGCCGCTGGCACACTCTCCTGGCCGTTCTACTATACCAACTACGTTCTCCAGAGCGCCTCCAGCCTGGGGGCAGCCTGGATCACCGTCACCAACCCTGCGCCGGAGATCAACGGCAATCAGTACACTGTGAACCTGAGCGTGACCAACAAGACTTCCTTCTTCCGCCTGCTCATGCAGCCGTAATTTTGCGGCTTTAATCGTGTCGCTCCGGTAAGATTGTGTGACCGCCGAGTGCCCCGGCGCTAGCCTCTGCCACAACAAAACGTAGTGGAGACAGCTATGAAATCGAACCAGTCATTCTCGGGAGATAATGAAGAGGCACACCGCCAGTTGGAGGCTTGGCGAAAATCGCGCTCGCGCGGAAAACGGATTCCTCCCTCGCTATGGGATTTGGCAGCGGCGTTGGCCCGCATTCACGGTATCAGCCGTGTCTCGCAGAGGTCGGGCTTGGATTACAACGGACTCAAACGGCGGGCGGAGGCAACAACGCCGCCACGGCGGTCTCGGCTTAAGCCCCATCCTGGATTCGTCGAACTGCCCGTCATTGGGTAGCCAGCCCACGGTCCGGGCTGCACGGTGGAACTAGTGTAGTGTCCCGGAAATGACTATACATATCCTCCTCATTTTCGTTTTTTCCGTTTTTTTCGCAGCGCCCAGCCCGGTTTGATTTGATCCAACTGGTTTCGCGCCCGGCTTATTTTCTCCATGA
>JBKQWF010000035.1:0-12825 GCA_052139695.1 Limisphaerales bacterium | reverse complement strand
TCCTTATGCCATCAGACCTTGCGAGTCCATAAAATCGCTACGTTCAACCGCCGTATGCGGAAAACCGCACGTACGGTGGTGTGGGAGGGGTGGCGGGCGCAATCCCGTCACCTCGACCCGATCCTTCCATTACTGACACATTCGTTACTTCACTGGCCGGAAGCGGACGGCGTATCCGCCGCCCGGGGCCAAATGCGCGGTGAGCCGCATCGTGCGATCCACCTGCTTGGTTTCGATGGCGACGTTTTTGGGAAGACGTCCGGCATCGGGCGCATCGGCGTAAATTTCCGCCGTATAATGGCCGTCGCCAAGAAAATCGAGCGATATATCCAAGGCGCGCGCTTCCCAATTGCTCATCGCCCCCAAAAACCAATCGTTGCCGTGGCGGCGCGCCATCGTGACATATTGGCCAGGCTGGCCGTTGAGCGTACGGGTTTCATCCCACGTCGCGGGGACGCCCTTGATAAACTCGAAGGCGGGCTGATTCTCATAAGCGCCAGGGTGGTCTGAGACCATCTGGAACGGGGCGAGATAGACCACGTACATGGCTAATTGTTGCGCGCGTGTTCCCATAACCATGGGGCGCTGTCCGCGCGCGACGAAATCTTCTTGGGTCACGTTGTCAAAGCCGCCGGGAGTGTAGTCCATCGGCCCGGCCAACATGCGCGTAAAGGGCAACATCACGCGATTGTCTGGATTGTCCCGGCTGCCGCCTTTGGACTGCTCCATGCCCAGCACGGCCTCGTATCCGAGGACATTCGGATAGGTGCGTTCCATGCCGGTCGGTTTGGTCGCGCCGTGGAAATCGAGCATCAAGTGATGCCCTGCCGCTTCCTCCGCCGCGCGATAGTAGAAGTCGATTCCCGCTTGATCGTCACGGGAAATGAAATCGATCTTCACGCCGGCTACCCCCCACTTTTCATAGAGAGCAAAGGCATCCTTCATTTGACGCTCCGCCTCGTCGTAGGAAATCCAAATCCAGACGCGCACGCCCTTGGCGGACGCGTAACTGACCAGGTCGGGGATGTCCACGCGCCCGTTCATCCGCGTGATGTCGCGGCCCGCGGACCAACCCGCATCCACCAGCATGTACTCGAAGCCGGATTGCGCGGCAAAATCCACGTAATATTTCATATTGTCGGTGGTAAAGGCCGCCCGGCCGTCGGGTCCGATGCCGCCGCTCCACCAGTTCCAGGAGGCTTTTCCGGCGTGAATCCAGGAGGTGTCCTGGAGCGCCGATGGAGGGTTCAAACTGGTGATAACGCTGGAATCCATCAGCCGCCCTGGCTCAGCCCCCACCAACAACACTCTCCACGCTGAATGATGGGGCAAGGTGCCGGTCACGCAAACGTTGGTTTCATTCGTCTTGCCGGCCATCTGACACTCAAACTGATAACTGCTCCAGCCGCCGCCGGGGTTTATCAAGTACATGGCGGCGTAGTCGCGCAAATCAGCCTCGGTGATGGCCATCCACGCCGTCCCTGGGACATCCATTAGCAGCGGCAGGCCGACCAGCACCTTGCTCGCCACTCCGCCTTGGTTGGCCAGGCTGGTAGCGGAGAGTTTGATGAATTCGCTCTCGTACATGCTTCGCTGATTGGGGAGAATCAGGGCATAGACGATTGGGTCCTTGCTCAGGCGGAAGGTCGTCCTCTCCCGTTCAAGGCGAAATTCGCTCAAGCCAGGCTGTTCAGGAACGACGTAACGAAAGGCGACGCCATCATCGTAGGCCCGCGCTTCCATCACCAGTTTCCGGGCGCTGCCGCCAATTTCCTCCAGCTCCAAGCGCAGGGCGTTGTAATGATTGCGGACCGTGCTGGCTTTGCCGGTCAGCAGCCGGTATGTTTCATCGGCTTGCGAGGCAACACTGTTGACGATGCGCACGGACGCTCCGAGGGTGGGCTGGCCGTTGAGGTCCAGGCCGAGCAGCGAAGGTTCGACCAATGGTTTGCCGTGAAAAGTGACGGCATACACAAGCTGGCCGCCGGCATCCGAGGGCTGGTTTCCACTCATGGTCTGGAATTCCATGGCCAAGGCGCCGTCTGGTGAAGCCAGGGGAACCGGGTGGGGCTGCGCCCAGCCAGAGAAGCAGGCACAACACAGTAAAATCGTGAATGTCGCCCAACACGCCCTATTCTCGCGAATCTCCATCATATCGTAATCCTATTTAAAGATATTAAAATTTGGGCGTTGCGGCAGCAACGCCCTACCCAAGGATGGTGGGGCGGCGCGGCCGCGCCGCCCAAATTGTATCCCTTTTTCGCGCGCATCATTGCGGTGCAAATTAGATTTGATGAAAGAAAAAGACTATTCAAAAGAGGGGAAAGGGATAAAAGATGACGATTATGCGCAGGTTGAAGAACATAAAAACCGTCCCATCGGTTGCGGCGATGCAAACGCTGGGGCGGAAATGGCAGGGGGAGCGGTTGCCGGTCGCATTTGTGCCGACCATGGGCTATTTGCATCGCGGCCACTTTAGCCTGATGGAACGGGCGCGGCAGTTGGTCGGCCCGCTGGGCAAGGTGGTGGTCAGCGTCTATGTCAACCCCACCCAATTTGGGCGGAATGAGGACCTGGCCAAATACCCACGCTCCCTGGCGCGGGACAAACAACTCTGCATCGAGGCGGGTGTCGATGTGCTTTTTGTCCCGTCCGATGCCGGGATGTATCCGGACGATTTCAGCACCTACGTGGTGGAGGAGGCTTTGTCGCGGAGCATGGAGGGGGCCTCGCGTCCGACGCACTTTCGCGGCGTGGCGACCGTTGTGGCCAAGCTCTTCCACATCGTGCTGCCGACGGTGGCGGTTTTCGGCGCGAAGGATTTTCAGCAGGCGGCGCTCATCCAGAGGATGGCGCGGGACTTGAATTTTCCTGTCAAAGTGGTGGTGGCCCCGACCGTGCGCGAAGCGGACGGCCTGGCGTTGAGTTCGCGCAACAAATACCTTTCGGAGCCGCAACGCGCGCAGGCAATCATTCTCTGGCGCGCGATCCAGCAAACGAAAGCTTCGCTCAAGGCCCGGAGCGCGATTTCCGCCGCCCGGCTGAAGGAGGAGCTGCGCGCCCTGGTCCAAACGCAACCCGAAGCCCGGCTGGATTACGTCGAATTCTTCGATCCCGTTACTTTAGCGCCCGCCCCGAAGGTCACGAAAGGGGTCCAGATGGCGCTGGCCGTGTTCATTGGCAAGACGCGCTTGATCGATAACGCGGCGCTATGACGGGAGAGCGCCAGAATGGCGCTTGCGGCTGTGAATTAGACGACTAAGGTTTTTTCGGCATCTGCCGATAAAATGAATGTTGGCAGGCAGAATGACAGATACATCTGAGATGAAGCGAGGAAGCCTCGGTCGCCTGAGAAGGTTTTGGCCGGGCCTGGCGATTTCTTTATTGCTGGCAGGTTGCGAGACCCGGCCGGCGCATGTTCCTTTTGAAGCCCGTTACCAGCCGTCCAACATTTTTAGCAAAGGTCCAGTGCTTGATCCGGACGTCAAACGGGTCGCGCTTCTCCCGATGGCCCCGCTTTTGTCCACCGAGACCTTTCAAGCGGGAGTGGATTCGTTGCAACCGGTGCTGCGAGCGGAATTGGAAAAATCCAAGCGTTTCGAGGTCATCGTCATCACTCCAGAACAACTGCGCCGCTGGACCGGCCAGGGCGTCTGGAAATCCGAAGACCAACTGCCGCCCGACTTTTTTGACCGGCTGCAGGAAGAAACGGGCTGTCAAGCCGTGCTGTTCAATGAACTGACGCGTTATCAGCCCTATCAGCCTGTGGCGATGGGATGGAAGATCACTTTGGTCCTGAACAAGGGCCACGACATTTTTTGGGCGGCGGACGAGGTTTTCGACGCGGGAGAAGGATCGGTAGCCAACGCGGCCCGCGTCTATGAGTCGGACCACATCACCTCGCAGTCCCCGCTGCCGGACCCGAACGCGATTCTCAGTTCGCCCAGCCGGTTCGGGCAATACACGCTTTACGCCTTATTTACGAGGCTGCCGAAGAGGTAGGTTGAGCCGGCGGCCCGACTAAAGTTTTTAAGCCGGGCACCGATAGAGAAGGTGGCAAATCAAGAGTAACTTAACGGCGCAGTGAACGTATGGAAATTAATACAAATCTGAGCACAACCGGCGTGGATGGTTCCATCGCGGCAAAACGCTCCGCGCCCACCCCTAACATGCCTTCGGATCGTGTCTCCCTGACCAACTCCTCGGCCTTGGACCAAGCTTTACAAAACACGCCCGCCAGCCGCCCCGAGGTGGTGGCGCGGGCCCAGTCGCTGATCGCGGATCCAAACTACCCGTCGGGCGAAAGCCTCTCCGCGCTTTCGCGTCAATTCGCCAGCGCTCTTTTGTCGGACAATCAGTAAGCCATTAATTGGCAGTGAGATATGATGCAACGCAATAAACCGTGGGAATCCTATCGCAAAGTGGCCACTCAAACCGCGACGCCGGGGCAATTGGTTCTCATGCTCTATGATGGCGCACTCGGGTTTTTGGAAAAGGCCCTCGTCGGTTTTGATTACAAGGACCCGCTCGCTTTCAATCAAACCATCAATAATAACCTGTTGCGCGCCCAGGCCATCATCATGCAGATGAACGCTTCGCTCAACATGCAAGGCGGGGGAGATGTGGCCGAAAATTTCCGGCGTCTTTATAACTACCTGCACCGCCGCTTGCGCGAAGCCAACCGCCATAAGAAACGCGAACCGATCGAGGAAACCATCCAGCGCCTGCGCGTCCTGCGCAACAGTTGGGCTGAAATGCTCCACCGCGGCGAAAGCCGGCCGGAGAGAGTCATGGAGACGGCGAACGCTTAAACCCGGTTCCTTCCACCACCCGGTTTATGAATCCCCGCCAGCAAATTGCCGCGATTCTGAAACAGTGGCTGGAAATGACACTGGAGGAAAGCCAAGCCATTCAAAATGGCAATATTATCGGCTTGCGCGAGATCCAGAAATCGAAGGCCGGGCTGCGCGAGCCGCTGGGCCAAGCCGTCACCCTCTGGCGGAAGGAATCTCCGGAAGAGGCCGAGACACAACCTTTCCGCGAGGAGGTCGAACATTTGCTGGCCTTGGAAACGCGGCACAGCGAATTGCTGGCGGCGCGCCAACGCAATGCCCATGAGAAAAAGGCCCTGCTGGAGCAAGCCCTTTTTAATTTGCGCCGCGTCCGTTCCTCCTATGCCCAGGGTTCGGAGTTGATTCTCAACCGCTATTCTTGACTCCGCCCTTCGGAGGAGGCTTTTCTTTCCGCATCTTGATTTCAAAACTGCCGTTCCGTCTCCAGCCGAAAAACAGGTCCGCGGTCCAAGGGTCGATTCGCAGGTAGGGCTTAAAGTCGTTAAAGCCCAGGTCAAAATAGGGGCGGTCGCCCTCCTTCCATTGGCCCGCGTTGGAAAAGGCCCGCGCCGCTTTTTTGCCCCCCAGGCTGAAGAGGGAAAAGTCGTAATGCCGCTTCCAGGAAGCGCTGCCGATGACATAAAAACTCAGGTTATGCAGCGGGTTCCGGCAGACGGACCAGGAAAAGAAAGTGCGAAGGTCAATATGGGTCGAATAGGGCATTTTTCCGGCGTTTTCGCCGAAAATGCCATCGTCGTCATTGCCCGCCAGGGCCCAGGCCAGCCAGCGCGCGTCCAGGGGCCGGAGTTGCGCCCTTTTTCTCGGCACATAATGATAGAGGGGACTTTCCACCGCTTTTTTCCGCACGGCGCAGGCAGGGTCATCCGGTTCCGGGCCGAAGGCGGCTGTGGGGACGCGGTAAGAAGCACAGGAAGAACAAAGAGCGGCGGCCAGCGCCAGCCCTCCGAAAAATGCCGATCTCAACACGGAAAAAATGATTTGGTGCCAGCGACTGGAATCGAACCAGTGACCTCGGGCTTATGAGTCCCACGCTCTAACCAACTGAGCTACGCTGGCATGGCAGTCTATATTTGGTGGAAAAGCCCGCGTTGTCAAACCGCAACTATTCAATGGAAAATTGGTTTGACGTAAAGGCAGGGGGCTGGCACCTTGCAGCGCCGACAAACGGAGAGCATGACGCCAGCGGAAAGTTACCAGAAAAGATTTGGCCGGCTTCCCGAACGGATTCTGATGCTCAAAGGCCACAGCGCGGGCATCGGGGATATTTTGAGAAGTTCGGCGGCCTGGCGGGCCTTGAAGAACGCCTTTCCGCAAAGCCAGTTGCATCTGGCGCTTTTTACGCCGGACCCGGGTTATGCATCGCTTTCCTTCATCGCCCGCCACCACCTGCTGCGGGGAGTGATTACCGCTGACAAAAGAATGGGTTTGTTCCGCCGATGGCCCCAGCTCTCGGCCTGGGCCTCAGAAACGGCGCAAAAGGTGAGGCCCGACCTGGTGATTGATTTTGAGTGGGCGGGCCTGTATTCGGCATTTGCGGCCTGGCGGTTGGGTCGCGCCGCTGGAGCGGTGACAGCGGGCATCGCTGAATTCCCGTTGCGCGGCGCGTTTTACGACGTGGTGTCCGTCGCGAAAGCCAGGTTTGCCCGCACCCGGGGATTGGACTTTCCCCTGGAATATACCAACCGCGATTTTGTTTGTTTGTCGGCGTTTGGGATTGAACGCCAGGGGCTGCAAATCGAACTGGAAGAAACCGAAGAAGGCAGAGTTTTCCGGGAGAATATTCGGCCACGATTTCACATTCCGACGGGGCCCCAAATGATCGGAGTCAATATAGGTTGCGGCACGCCGGACGCAGCGGGCAAAAGGCCGGACTTTAAGTTGTTGTGCGCCGTCGTGCGGGAGGCGCAGGCGGCGCGGCGGGCGGCGGTGGTGCTGACAGGGGCGGGTTTTGAGCGCGATGTCAACCAAAAATTTGCCGATCTCTGGCCAGGAGACCGGAAGCCGTTGCTCTTTGATTTGGCGGGGCAAACGAGCCTTTTGGAATTGAGCGGGCTGATTCGCGCCTGCGACCTGTTTATCTCGACGGACAGCGGCCCTTATCACATGGCTGTGGCGCTGGGCGTTCCCACTTTGGCCCTTTTCCGCGGCGGCGACCGGATGCACCACCACCACGCCCCGCATGTGCGCTGCGTGGCGCTGGCCAAAGAGGACGATGTGCCGCCCGCCATCCAGGCCGCTCTCTCGCTCGGCGGGAAGGAGGCTTTGCTTCGATGAGTCCGCCGAAGGTCAGCGTGCTGATGCCGACGTTTAATTACGGGAGGTTTCTGGGGGAAGCCATTGAATCCGTCCTGGCGCAGGATTTCAAAGATTATGAGTTGATTATTATTGACGATTGCTCCGGCGATGACAGCCAGGCGGTGGGGAAGCATTATGCCGGACGGCATCCGCGCTTTCGATTTGAAGTCAATCCCCGGAACCTCGGCATGGTGGCCAATTGGAACCGGTGCCTGGGCGCCGCCCGCGGGCTGTATATCAAATACCTTTTTGGGGACGACAAATTGGCGGGGCCCACCGCCCTGGGCCAGTTGGCTTCGATGCTGGACTCCGACCCCTCTTTGGCGCTGGCCGCGAGCGGACGGATCATCCTGGATGAACGGTCCCGGCGCCTGGATCGCTGGGCTCCCTTTGGCGCCACGGGCCGCTACCCTGGAAAGAAAGGCATTCTAAAATGCCTGGCGCGCAATGCCAATTTGATCGGGGAACCTTCCGCGGTGTTGTTCCGTCGCGACAAGGGGGCGCGCGGCTTCGATGAAGATTTCCAGCATTTGGTGGACCTGGAGATGTGGTTTCATCTTCTGAAGCAGGGAAACCTGGCTTACACACGGGAGGCGCTCTGTTGTTTTCGACTGCATGCCGGGCAGCAATCCAAGTCCAACGCCGCGCGGCAGGTGGGAGAAAGTGAGCATGGCCGCTTGTTGCGCAAATACGACAAACCGTGGCTGCGAGAGGAGACTTCGGCCCGCGAACGTTTTCTCATTGCCCGCTATTTGGACCGGTCGGCACGAATCGCGCGGGACGGGCCGGCGGCCGCGCTGGCGGCGCGGTACCGGCAGTCCGTTCCCGCGCACTGGCGGCCGTTTTTTTGGGCGGCGGGTGAGTCTGCCAGCTTATCGCGCCGACTGCGGCGGTCCCTGGGCAAACGTCTCTGGCGCTGGTATTACTCGATGGCGCCGGTTCGTTAAGCTTGATCCCGTTTGCCGCCGAACAGAAGGGGCAACCAGAACTTTACAACCCAGCGCCTCTCATGTCATGCTCACCGGAACGAAGCGCAATCCATCCCGTTGTCCCGTGACGCCAAAACAACACTTTAACCGAATAACAAAACTGTGGTCGAGCGCCGCCAAGTCGCCGGCGGCGGCACCTTCGTCCGAAGCCGTGGCGGAAATATGTGGCGTCACCGGGCTTCGCCCCATTGATCAATTCACCGAAAACGATGTCTTCATTGTCGGCTATCCCAAGTCCGGAAATACGTGGATGCAGTATCTGTTGGCCGGGGCATTTTACGGCCTCGATCTCCAGGTCGCACCCGACTCTCTCATTCAGGACATGGCGCCGGACGTGCATTTCAAGAAATTCTTCAAGCCGTGGTTTCCAGTTACTTTTTTTAAGTCGCATTTTCTGCCTCGTGCGGATTATCGCAAAGTCGTCTATCTGCTGCGCGACGGGCGCGATGTCATGGTTTCTTACTGGCATTACCTGGAAGGCTTGACTGGGGAAAAAAGGGATTTTCTGGAATTAGTGCGAACCGGCAACGGTTTGTTCCCCTGCAAATGGCATGAGCACGTGGCCAAATGGCAGTTGAACCCCTACGCCGCGCAAATGATCACGGTGCGTTATGAGGATTTAAAGAAGGACCCCGCGGGGCAGTTGCGGCGCATTGGCGAATTTGCCGGACTGCCCTGCGATTCGGCCCGGTTGCAGCGCGCGACGCAAGCCTCCTCCTTCGAGGCCATGCGGCAGCGCGAAACTACATTCACCTGGGAAAATCCGCAAATCCCCAAAAACAAACAGTTCATCCGCCGCGGCCAGATCGGCTCGCACCAGGACGAAATGCCTTCCGCCGTGCGCGAGGCTTTTCTCAGCGAAGCCAGCGCCATGATGAGAAAGACGGGCTACCTGGCATGAATTCATCCGCCCCTTCCTCAAATCTCGACGGGTCGTTGGAAGATTGGTTGGAAAGCCAAATAGTCCGCCATGCCTCCTTCTTCCAGACGCGCCCGCTCTTGCTGGACGTCGGGGCATATCACGGCGATTTTTCCCGGCGCTTTGCCGGAGCGCCTCAGAGTCCCTTTCTTCAGGCGATTCTCTTTGAGCCTAATCCGGAGAACTTCAGCGTCCTGCAAGAGAGGTTCTCCGCCGACAAACGTTTTCGGCTCGAAGCGCGGGCTTGCGCGGACCGCTCCGGCGACGCCAAACTTTATTGCCAGGGGGAACGTTATACCGGGTCTTTGCTGGCCTATCAAAACGAGCGGCCCGGAGCCAGGACGGAGCACGCCGTGACCGTGACGACCGTGGACGAACTGCTCTCCGCCGTGGAATTCTCCAAGCCCCCGGGCCTGTTCAAGATCGATACCCAAGGCAACGACCTTCGGGTGTTGCAAGGCGCGCGGCGCACTTTGCAAAACAGCCGGCCTTGGGTGGTGGTCGAAATGCTGGCCACGCCGCGGTTTGTCAACCAGGCCTCGCCCCTGGAGATCACGCAGTTTCTGGAGGGCGAACAATACTTCCTGGCTGCGATATTCAATGAGTATTACACCGCCAGTGGCTGGCTGGCCTGGTACGACGCCTGTTTTGTTCCGCGGGAGCTTTTCAGCATGGTGGCGACGGCGAACGATCCGCGCCCCACCGTGGCGGAGGCCAGGGTGGGCAAAGGTGGAAAGAGTGTCTTGGGCAAGGGGCTGCGCCGGTTTTTGCACGCGGGCTGATTATGGGAGCCATCACGTTTTCGCTGGATGAAAGGCTGGTGGAATTCCTGGCGCGGGAGCTGCCCCTCAAGCTGTTTGTCGAGACGGGCGCTTTCCACGGCGATTCGCTCGCCCTGGCCAAACGATTTATTCCCGAGTGCCGCTCGGTCGAAATGTCCCCGGAATTATTCGACTTGGTGGCGGCGCGATTTCGGGGTGAACCAAACGTCCAGGTGCAACGGGGTGATTCGCCTTCGTTCCTCCGTGAGCACGAGGCAGAGTTTGCCGCGCAACCGGTCCTCTTCTGGCTGGATGCGCACTGGTGTGTGTCCGAGAATGTCTCGGGGAAGTCTTCGCAAAGTCCGCTGCTGGCTGAATTGGGAGCCTTGCGGAGCCTGCATCCGGACAGTGTTGTGCTCATTGATGACGCCCGGCTTTACCTGTGCGCTCCGCCTCATCCGCACCATTATGCTGACTGGCCGGATTTCCACTCGGTCCTGACGGCGCTTTTGCCTTTGAGTTCCCGCCATCGCGTGACGGTCCTGAATGATGTCATAACCTTTTATCCGGAGCGCATGGCTCCCGCTATGCAGGAATTCGCCCACCGACACGGCGTGGACTGGCTCACAGTGACGCACGAGTTGAACGCCAGCCAGACGCGCGATCGGGAACGCCGGGCGCGCCGCTTTCCATCCGTGAATTTCTTTCGCCACCTGTTGCGCAAAACTGTTGGAAGACGCCCCAGCCATGCTCCCCATTAGCATCCTGATCCCCACCCGCAACTGCGCCGCGCTCGTGCCAGGCCACATCCAATCGCTGCGGACATGGATGGATTTGGCAGAGGAAGTGGTGGTGGTGGACAGTGATTCCCGCGATGGCACCGTTGCGCTCCTTCGCTCCGGTCTGGCCCCCCATCCGCGCGTCAAGTTCCTCAACCACCCGCCCGGCTTATACCAGTCTTGGAATTTTGGCATCCAAAATGTCAGTGCCAAGTACATTTACATTGCCACGGTGGGAGACAGCATGACGCGCTCCGGCATGGAGCATCTTTTCAGCCTGGCGGAAAAGTTTGGAAGCGACGTGGTCATCAGCAAGCCAAGTTTTATCAACGCCGCCGGAGCTGCTTTGCCCGATGAGCGCTGGCCGATCGATGTCATCCTGCAGGGCCTGCAAATAAATAACCCCCAACTGCTCACTGCCGCGGAGCAGTTTCTTTTTGCCGTGACCAATCTCTGGGGCGGAATCCTCGGCAGTTCGGCCAGCGACCTCTATCGGGCTGATTTCCTAAAGCAGCGGCCTTTTCCGGCGGATTACGGGACGTCGGGGGACTTGGGGTGGGGGATTGAGAACATTTTTGAGGCGAAAATTGCCATCACGCCCGAGCGCTTTTCCTCTTTTCGTTATCATGAAAAGGCCTATACGGCGGCGGATTACCATGTCGAAGCGCTCGTCTTGAAGGTGTTTCGGCTGGCCCAGCGCGTCATCGCCTCGCAACGGGAGGGGAACCCCGCCGTGGCCGGGATTCTGAGCGAGGTTCGCTGGGCCGAACTGGAGGAGAACCTGGAAACGGTTATCCGCTTTCAGGCCAAGCTGGACCAGGAACGCCTGCGCGGCATACCGTGGGTTCTCAATCCCCTGGCTTGGCAGGCGCGGGTCGCGCGCAACCAGGCCAAAAGGCGGGCGGACGAGGTCACTGCTCTCGCTGTCGCGGCGCTATGCCTCTCCCGTTCAAAACGGGAGGCTGCCGACCAAAGTCAATAATAGCGCAACCGTCCGTCGAGCCATTTCTCGTACAACGAGTGGCCGTGCCTCAGGCGCTCGGTCGTGCGTTGGCGCCAGTTTCTGGCTCTCCTCCGCAGGCGTTGAGTGGTCCGCCGTATCCGGTTCAATTTCCATTTGCGCAGGTAGTAGGCTCGGTTTTCCGCGTAATACGAACCGTCTCCCGGCATCGCCGGAGTCTGGCGGATCGCCTTCTGGGTGACGGAACCGAAATGATGGAGAAAAGAGCCGCCCGTCACGGCCATTTTGACTCCCGCGAGCCGGGCGCGCAGAAAGAAATCGGCGTCTTCAAACTGACCCACGCGGAAATTCTCATCAAATTCTCCCACGACCTCGAAGACCCTGCGCCGCACCATAAAACAAATTCCATGAGCCTCGCCCCAGCGGCGGACGGCGCGCATCTGCCGGACAAAATCAGCGGCGTAGCCCGCGAAAGAGTAATTGAGCGGCCCTTCGCGCAAGGCCGGGGAGACAATCTCCGCCCCCGTTTCGGACGCAAATTCGACCAGCCCGTCAAGCCATCCGCGCGAGACTAGGACGTCATTATTCATGATGGCGGTCCATTCGCGGGTGGACAGCCGCACTCCCTGGTTCCATCCCTTCGCACAGCCCAGGTTGCTCTCGTTGCCGGCGATCTTCGCGCCCGCGACGGAAGACAAAAACGCCCCCGTGCCGTCGGTGGAACCATTGTTGACAATAATCAGCTCGAGGCCGCCGGCGACGTCGGGGGCGAGGCTTTCCACGCAACCGCGAGTGTATTCCAGTTGATTGAAGACGGGCAAAACAACGGCCGCGCTTTTTCCCATGCTGGAACCCTGTGCGATGAGACTTGGGCCTGCTTCCGCGGTCGTGGATTTGGATGGCCCCATACGAGCACAAGCCGTCAAAGCCGTGGACGAGCTTACGAGTTCCCCTTTCGAGCGCGGCGGCGCTTCATGGGAGAAACGCGTTCCATCAACAAAGCGCTTAAATGACGAGGATGATCGTTCCTGGCATCGATGACCATGTTTCATCCATAGCGCGGTGGGCCGGGCTCGGCAAGTTTGTAATGCTTCAGCCATAGATGGCAGGGACAGCGCGCGGGACTCGCCGAGCCGTCCGCGGTCGCCTCGGCGAGGCGACCCTAGTGTGCTTGGCAGGTGTTGTGAACTATCGGGATGAAAGGAACCCGACGGAGGCGATGACGCCAACCGTAGCGGAAGGTTAGGCCGAGGCCGCAAGGCGCAGGT
>JBKQWF010000034.1:0-5467 GCA_052139695.1 Limisphaerales bacterium | reverse complement strand
CGCGACCGTCCCGGGACGGTCGCGCTCCCAACTCCGGCGCTGCGAAACCTTAATGGCTGGCCTTGCCCGGCAGGGCGCGCACGCATCGGAAGCCGTAGATATCATAACCGAAACAAACATCTGCCTGGCCAGGGTTTTCGTTATAGCGGTAGCCGGAACGGCACGATTCGGCACTGAACCGCCAAGCGCCCCCGCGGAGGACCTTCGTGTCACCCGAAGCTGGCCCGGCGGGGTCCTGACGCGGAGATTCCTGATAATAATCGACTTTATAAAAATCGTTGCACCATTCCCAGACATTGCCGCACATATCGTAGAGGCCCCAGGCATTGGGCAATTTGCGTCCCACAGGCTGGGGATGGCCGCCGGCGTTCTTATCATACCAAGCATACTCACCCAGCTTTGCGGAACCATCGCCAAAGTAATAGGCGGTGGCCGTGCCGGCGCGGCAGGCGTATTCCCACTCAGCTTCGGTGGGCAGGCGGTAGCCGTTCGCTTGAAAGTCGCAATGGCCTGTTTTGAGGTCGTAGCAAGGCTGGAGGTGGTCCGCTTCAGAGCGCTTATTGCAAAAGGAAATCGCATCCGACCAGCGGAGTTGTTCCACTGGGTTCTTCTCTCCCTTCCACCGCGAGGGATTTTTGCCCATCACCTCTTGAAATTGCTCTTGCGTCACCAGGTATTTGTCGATGAGAAACGGGCTGACAACCACCTCGTGCGGAGCGGCATCGACCTGGCTCTTATCGCCCATCGAAAAATGGCCGCCGGGAACTTCAACCATATCGGAGTTGGATGAAGCCGACGGCGGCGAAGCGGCCGCGTTATGGGTCGTCTGAGCAGCGGGCGGGTTGTTTGGTTTGCAACCAGAAAGTGCCGCCATCGTTACCACGAGCAGCAACACCGGGCAAAGGGTAGGGTTCATAGCCGTTTCAGAACCTCTAATAATCAGACCAAATCTCATAGCCGTCGGGCTGGCGCAAGCATTGCCGGCAGCGGGCCCTGATTTCTTCCGCCAAGGCGGCGGCTTTGGGCTGATCGACACAGGTATAACCAGCCTGCTGGCACAGTTTCCGAGTGATAACATGACATTGAGCCAGCACATAGTCCTGCGCCCCTCCCATTTTCCTCCAGGCTTCGAGAAGCTCCATATAGGATTTTAAATTGTTTGGATCTGCTTTGCCGGCGAGCGCGAGCGTTTGCCGAGCTAAATCATCCGCGTGGGCGAAGGACGCCATGTTCTCCTTTTGCACGTTGTATTCCTGCGAGATTTGGCCCGCGATTTCGACCAAGTTGTCCACGTACGGTTTGAGTCCGGGGGTTGACCCTTCCTGGGCTTGCAGGAAGCGAATCAGGTCATCCGCAAAAGACCGGTAATGGTCAATCCGCTCGACGTGCCGGTGAATGAAATAAATCATGTCATCAATGTCGCCGGCGATTTCGCCTTTCCTGGCTGTTTCTTCATGCGCCTCGAAAACCGATTGGATGGCTTCCGTGCAGCCACAAGTGCAGGCGCGATGGACGCCCTCACCGCCGCGGCGATGATGGGTGCTGAGCTTGCGGCCTTCCAAATCGAGAATGGACTCGGACATGGAACGTCCCAGCGTGGCCGTAAGAATGTCAGCGGGTGTGGTGATCGAAAGGGGCGTGTCCCGCGGTTCAAGACAGTAGATGAGAGATTCGCCTTGGGGCGGCACTTTCTTGCTGAGGTGATAGTTGGCGGCATCGTCCGAAAACCAGACGGGATAAATGTAAGATCCGGCCACGCCTCGCCAGATGTCCTCCTTGGTGTTTTTGAAAGTGAATGTCGTCTTTACTCCGCCTTCGTCCAATTGCGTCTTCCACCGGGCGGGGAAAGGCTTCTTCCATTGGATCGCCACGTCTTTCTCCAGGTAACCGGGCTTGAGAACTTCCTTGTGCCAGAGGCCGGGCGCATCGAGGAAAGCGAGATAGAGGCTTTGGCCGTCGTTGGCGAAATCGACTGATTCGATTGAACGCTCGCCGGATTGGGCGGGTGACAATTGCAGGGTCGTATGCTGCCTGCCTTTGGGCCAGGTCATGACGAACTCATGCTCTTCACCCTGAAGCAATCCGACGAAAAAACTCTCTGACGGGACATGGAGCGATTTGGCCTCCGGGTAATCTGCCGCGTTATAAATCAGGTCGTCTCCGATGAAACTGGGCACAACGCCTCCCGCAATGGGGCCGGACAGGGCGACTCCCTCTCCGCCCGACACAGGCTTGACCTCAAGAACGCCGGACCTGTCAAAAATAAATGTCTCGGCCACCTCAGGGGCGCCTGTGGCGGCGAAACGGATCTCCAAGGCAAATTCGTCCCCCGTGTTGCGCAGCACAGAATAGCGGCTGATCATCATGGGCCTGGCCTTCGCTTCCAGCGGGCAAATCTCCAGTAGTTCCTTGCCGGATTCCTTGGCGTAAATGACCGCCCGCCCTTTGCTTTGCGAAAAGACGACCGTGACATTTTTATTCTCTACGACCGCATCACCCTTGAAGGCGTATTCGCGGCCATAATAACCGGGATCAGACCGGGCCTTGGGAGGATCGGCTTCGAGCAAAAGCAGATCGGTGGGCACGGCTTTCCAGGCGGTCCTATTGTCCGTGCTGAAGTTGCCGGAGAGCGGCGCGACGGTGTCCCAGAGCGCCAGGTTAGGAGCGGCCTCCGTACGGTCCATTGCGGCCAGCGCGACCGCGCCTGTCCAGAGCGCAAACAAGGCCGTTCTGCCGGATCGGAAAGAGTGATTTTGCTTCATTGTTTGCGCTATTTTGGGGGCGATGACCATTAGCGGCAAGAGCGAACCGTCAACGGCAGTAACGCGCCAGCCGTGGACGGTAGGGACGGCTCGCCGAGGCTGTCTCAAAAGGGACCAGAACATGCAGCCTGGGCAGGCCGTGCTCTCCGAGCGCGCCGTTTGTCCGAATGCCGGCTCCGGCGCGCACGGAGTGCGCGCCCTACCTTTCCTCTGCGCGACGTTTTGAGACATTCTCCGCCGAGCCGTCCACGGGTGCAGCGGTCGCCTCGGCGAGGCGACCCTACCTTTCCCCGGCCGCTGTTTTCATTTTCTGAATCCATTCATCGGTAGCGTGCCCTTCGGAGAGGGACCTGAACTTAAACCGGCTGAGGTCGGCGACGAACGGGTCCAAACGAGCGCGAAAGGCCTCGCGTTCGGTGACCGCGGCGTCTTTGCCAGGAACATGGGTCGCCAAATCGATGTAGCGGATTCCCATGCGGGCTTCCTGCACGCGGTTCTTGATTTCAGGCGTCTCAGCGACGGTCTCGGCATGGTCGAAGAGATCATTGGCCGACTTGAGCAATGCCGCGCTGAAGAGCGAAGAAGTGGGCGGATCGTAGAGGTGCAAGTGGACATCGGGCTGTTGCAGCCGGTCATGGAACAGCCTGGCGTAAGCGTAAATGTCCGGTCCGGCTTTGCCGTAATAACCGCCGGAAAAGTCCTGAATCAACTTCCAAACGTCCTGTCGCGGATTCCAGAACAGGTGGGCCATGACCCAGGCGTGCATCACCTGCAGCGCGCAATTGCCCGCGGAGTCGGCTTCGCAGTACATTCCAGAAACGCCATTGTCCCGGTAATACGGCATGTCCGCGCCGAGTTCGTCCCAGTCGGGATAGGGTTGGGCGTAGTGCGCGAAATTGACGGCGTAATGCCAGATTTGCAGATGGCCTGGAGCCACCTTATTCCAGGCGAGGAGCGCTTCGTTGGAAACCTTGTTCTGCGGGTCGCTGGCGAGCGGATGACCATCACAGGCATAGATCGGCGCCAGGCAGACCAAAACGTTGCCGGCGGGAGCGATGGCGCCAGGAGCGGGGGCCTTTTCCGTGTATTGATAGGCCAGCGTCTCCACCCAAATCTTGCGTTCCGGCAGGGCGGCTTGCACCGCGGCCGCGACTTTGTTGACAAAGTCCAGGAGCGTGCCGCCTGGCGAACCAAACTTTGCATCCGCCGCGCGGCAGGCATCACACTCGCAATTGCCACGTTCGGCATCATTGGGAGAGAGGCCCAGGGTCAACTCCTTTGGCTTGGCCTTCGCCTCGGCCACCAGCGCCTCCACTACCAGTTTCAAAACGTCCGGATTACTGAGGCAAAGCTGTGAGTCCGGGGAAGATTTTCGCTTTCCCCCCACGAGGCTGTAATACTCCGGGTGGGCGTCGAAATAGCGTTTAGGCGGGACAAGGTCGTAAAAATTCTCCGCCCCGTTAAAAAGGCGGTTGATGCCGCCCAAGTCGGCCTGGCCAGGGACGCTGACCCCGTTGAGCTTGAGGTGCGCGTCCCATGCCGCATTTCCGAAAACAATTACTTCGTCCGTATTCCGATAGCTAAAGCCAGGGGTTTCGGTCTCATTCAGACGCGGAATGCGCACCACGTCCGTGGCCGGGAGCACAGCGGCGTCCGGAGCATACCAGCGCGCGCCCAGTTGTTCTTCGAGAAAAGAATAGACGGCATAAAGCGTGCCCCGATCGTCATGGCCGGCAAGATAGAGGTTGCGCCGATCGGTGCGGACCACGAAAGCCTCGTCCGGCAAAGTGTCCAGGCGCACTTTTTTCAAAGCGGAAGGCAGAAACGCGCTCTCGCCGACAAAGATCGCCGGCCCGCGGGGCTTTTCGTGGCCGACCGGCAGTGCCGCGCCTGAAATTTGCTTGAGATCGTCGGCCAGTTCTTGGGCCGCGTGTTTGACTGTCGCGCTGGCGTTCGGGGCCACGACGATGCTGTAGTGGCTCCGGCCATGCTCGGCCAGGATCAAGCCAGCCGCGGAGCCGAAGGCAGCCGGGGAGAAGAGAATACCCGCGAGGATGGTTAAACTGGGAAAGCCGCGCCGCAAGAGAGGGTCGAAAGATTTCATGGTTGATTGTAGCGACGTGGCCGGCAAATCCGCAAATCAGAATGAGAACAGGTGGGCAGGTAATTCATCGGACGACGCCCTTGGAGACGGTGCGGCGCCTGGTTCGGCGGGGTCTTAATTTGACATAATTTAGTTGTCTGGTTCATTGGCATGATTATTTCTTGCGCTTCTGCGCATCGTCCCCCCCCGGGGGGTAAGAGCGGCTCAATTTGGTTCAATTTGGCTCAATTGGGTTCGGGTTTGGGTGGAAGCAGGCTTTCCGGGGCGGCGCCGGGGCCGTACTCGGCACCGATGTCAGGGATTTGACGGATGCGCTCCTGTTTCACTTGGCCTGGACTTCCGGCAGGTGGTTGAGCAGGAGAGGAGGTCCTGGGCCAGCTCGCCGTTTTGGAGGCGCGGGTTGAGTTGCTGGCGGATGGCCAGCGGGAGGCGGGCGATTTTGCCGTTGCGAGTCATCGGGGTCTTGGAGAGCGTGGCATTGTTTTCATGCGGGGCAATGATAACAGGAATGCGTCAAGATTAAAATCCTACGGAAGGTTTTTGAAGAGGTTTTGGAGGACTGAACGGATCGCTTCGCCGGGAACCGAGACGGAATCACGCG
>JBKQWF010000033.1:0-5508 GCA_052139695.1 Limisphaerales bacterium | reverse complement strand
ACCTGAATGCTTCGATAGGAATTGTATAGGACTGGAAACATGTGGTCGGCGAGACGCCGACCACAGCGACCGAGACGGTCGCGCTCCCCGGACCGTGAAATTCGTCGGCTTAGGCGAGGATTTGGGATTCACTTTCTCGTGAGCCATCTCGCTGGGGAGCGCGGACGTCCGCACTGCCACTTTCAACCCAGGATTTGGCGAAGCTCATTTTCAATTTGATCCGTGGTGAGCGCCGCTTGCGAAAGAAGCCGCATCCTGTCGCCGCGCGGCCGCCAGAGGGTAGCGGACGACGGCCCCCACAGGACCAAGCCCGGCAAGCCGAGCGCGGCGGCCAGATGTGTGATGCCGGAATCGTGGCCGATGTAGGCGGCGCAAGTCTTCATTTTTTGGGCCAATTCCAACAAGGGCAAGTGGTGCGCCAGGCAAACACGGCCGGCTGGAAGGAGAGCGGCCAAACGCCGGCCGCGGCCGCCCTCGGCTTCACCATTGATCAAGAAGAAGTTCCAGGAATTGTGGCTGGCTAGCCGCGGGAGCAGCTCCGCCCATTTCTCCTCCGGCCAATTTTTGCGTTCGCTGCCGCTGCCGGGATGAACGGCGAGCCACCGGCCCGCGGCAAGAGAAGCAGACGCGGGCAGAATAATTCGCGGGCAAGGATCAGCGCCCTTGATCCCAAGTGAAGCGAGCGGTTTTAGGAAAAACTCGGTGGCGTGCAAAGATGAGGTTTCGTCTGGGCGATGCGGAGCCGCTAAGAATTTGGCGGAGGTTACCCGCCCCACATTGCCCTGAAAAACTCCATCCGGGTCATAGAGATAAGACACGATGAGATCGAACTGGGCAAAGAAGGCAGCCGGCGAAGCCGGCCAGGAGCCGTGGTCCACAAAAAAGCCGGCCAAGGCAGGGGATTCAAGCGGAAGAACCCGGCTGGCCAGGCCGGCGGCGACGGCGAGGGAGGCGATGGGCGGATAGCCCAGGATTTCCACAGAGCGGCCAGGGAAATGACGCCGGAGAGCCGCCAGCACGGGAAGTGTCAAAACGAAATCACCCAGCGCGCCGCCGCGAATGACAAGGATTTTGCGCCCGGACATGGCCGCCCAGCCCGGAAAAGGTCAGGGTTTGCGGCCGGTGATGGCGGCATCACCGGGGGAGCGGGGTGAATCTCCCAGAAGCTTTTGAATCTCCGTGACGATGGTATTGAGCGAGGAAGTTTTGTCCAAGTAGCGGGAAACTTTTTTCTCGATCGTGTCGCGGACGACCGTGCGGTCGAAAACGGCCCCAGTCAAAAGCAAGATGGGAATGTTGGGCCCCAATTTCTTGATGTCTTCGATCAAAACGAAGCCGTCCCCTTCCTCGATCTGAAAATCCATGATGATCAAATCGGGCGGGTCTTCTTGCACGACTTTCATGGCCTTGTCCGGCTCGGCGACCGCGGTGACGCGATAGCCTTTAATGGTCAGAACCTCCTGCAAAAGTTCCCGAATGTCTTTTTCATCGTCAATGGAAAGTATGTGCTTCTTCATAGGATTAGGCGTTAGGGTTAAGCACGCATGGCCGCGCCGTTTTGAATGCGCACGGTCACAACGCCGCCCACAACCTTGTCCTGGTCACGGAGCGGAATCAGGCTGAAATGAACCGGAATGGCCGCGCCAGCGCGGTTGAGAAGCGTGGCGGATCGTTCCTGAATTTCGCGGCCGTCTCGCATGGCGGCAAGGAGGGGATTCTGGGCGCCGGCAGCGGCGTCCGGGGGGAACTGCAAAACGCGTTCAATGGATTGGGCAATGAGTTCTTGCGGCTCCCATTTGGTTTGATGCACCACGGCCGGGTTGACGCGGCTGATGTTGAGCGCACGGCTGACGACGAAGACCAATTCACCAATGGAATTGATGATGAGCTGATTATAGCGAAGCTGATGGTCCAGAGCCTGATAGGACCAGCGACGTTCCAAATTCTCTTGTTTGAGAGTCAGGTTGGCCTTGACCAGCTCGGCGGTGCGTTCCTGCACCTTGGCTTCGAGTTGGGCGTTGGCTTCTTCCAACGCCTGGGCCGCTTTGCGCCGCGCCGCCAGATCATCCAGGATCAGCCACAACATAATGCCCAGCAGCACAAAATTCGCGACGACGCCGGTATAGACGGTGATGCGGGTCGCTTGCGCCTGCAGGTGTTCCTGCTTGTCGCGCTCACGCAAAAGATTCTCTTCGTAGCCGATGAGGTTTCCGACCGCGCGCTCGATTTTGCCAATGGACTCCAGATCGGGATTGGAAGTGAAGAGAGCGCGCGCCGCGGGCAGGCCGCCTTGTTCAAAAGACCTGACAAGCGAACGCGCGACATCGTTCCGATTGCTGACGAGGACCTGGAGGTCAATAATTTTTTCGTGCAACGGTTTCTCTTCATCCCCGGAGCGGGTCAAGGCTTCCGCGTCGATCAGTTTCTCCACCATCGTGCCGTAGTCGAGGCGGTAGGCGTCCTGGTCGCGGCGATCACTGGTAATGAGGAACGTGCGCAAGGCGGCGTCGCCGGCGTGCAGGTAAGAGAGGATGTCGTTGACGTCCATGATGACGGCATGGGTATGGTTGACCCAATCCTCACTTTTGATGGATTGTTGGATGTTGCGCACCGCTGACACGGCCACATAAGCCAGGACAACGAGCATGAGGAGAAACAAAGGGACGACACGCCTGATGATGTTCTCTTTCATGGCGTGAAAAATGGAGAGGAGAGAGGGCTAAAAATCAATGACCATTGGCTGACTGGGTGGGACTTGCCCAGCCACCGGATCGGAAGATGGCGGTTCGGTTTCAACAACGGTGGCCAGTATTTGGCCCAAGCCGTTAGAGTAAGAAAACTCAGAAGCCGATGTCCAGTCCAAACTAAGCGAATTGGCCAGGGCATTGGCAATTTGCCGGATGGAGGGACGGGAGGAGTGCAACTGGAGGACGGCGTTGGTCCAGTTGTAATGAATATAGCTGGAGGCTTCGTTAACGTAGCAGACGTCGTCCCGGTTGATCCCGGGCATGTTAATGAGAATAAGGCGCGGCGTGTAGTCTTGCCCCTTGAGGACGATGCTGGCCAGGATGACGTAATCGTAGGGCATGACGATGCGGTAGAGTTGGCAGGGAGCCGAGTTGCCTGGGGTGATCGGAATCGCTTGTTCGGCGGGAACGAAGGCCAAATCCAGCACGTCTTGTGCCTGGGAACCCTGATTGCCTTTAGCGATCGGCGCGAGATTAGTCAGGGTGACATTGGTCACAGTTTCCCACCTGTCAAGCGAGGTGATATTGGTTGTAGTCTGGACCTGCAACGTTGCTCCGACCGTGCCGCCGATATTGATGTTCGGCAGGCCGTTGGTCACAATCATCGTCAAGAAGGGCGGAACGCCCCAGAAATTGGCCGCGGAATTGGTCGGCGCGGCGATCGTGCTGACGCTGGTCCCGCCGTTGCCGGAGATCACGGTGGAAGTGCCGCCGCCACTGTTGCCCGGTGAAGGTCCGTTCTGGCCCGGAATGGGGGGCGTGTTGGTCGTTGCCACGAAAATAGGGGCTGTGTTGGTCGAAGAAGTCGGGGCCGGAGATGGCGACGTCCCCCCGGAAGGCGGCCCATTTGTGAATGCGGTCTCGTTGGAAAACGGGCTGACCGAGCCGTTCGCGGCAAAAGCTTGCACCGCAAAGAAATAGCCTTGATTCGCCAAAAGATTGGAGACGGTGCCATTCGTTTGGCCACTGGAGTATTTATTGGTCTGGGTATAGACGCGGCTGTTGGTGCCCCAGCAAAGATAATATCCTGTCACCGCGGAACTCGGTGATGGGTTCCAGGTTAAAGTCACCTGCCCTTGGCACGGCGCCAACAACGCCCCCCCGCAGAGGGCGGCGGCCAAGCTTGCTTTGGTGATCAACGAATGCATGACTCAACAGGTATTTGCTTACCCAACGCAAAACGTCATTCCACGCGCGTCGGCGCAACTTCCATGTTGTCCGAGATGCAACTATTGTGCCATTCGCACAACTGATCAAAACCGCCCTGCCCCAGCTAATGCCGGGAAACATCCAAACTGACGCCCTCTTTTGTGCTTCTGGCGTAAATGCGACCGCCACTGACGCCCGCGCTATTCCAGCACTTGCCGGAGAGGACATGGCTTCGGCCCACTTCCTGAAAGGATTGCGGCGACGCTTTAACCAGGACCAAGTCGCCGGCGTCGCTTAACACCAGCACGCAACCATCCACCAGCGTGCAACCCCCGGGCCCAAACCCTGCCTGCGACCACATGACTTTTCCGGTGGCCAGTTCCACACAGAGCAAAGGCGCCTTGCCATATTGCGCCTGGCCGCTAATTCCGTATAAATAGCCGTCCTTGACTACCGGGGTACTCCAATGGCTTTGCAACACGCTGGCCGGCTCAAACCACAGTTGGGTTGCCTTGAAACCGGCGTCGGTCTTGGTGATTTTGCACGCGCCGGCCCCCACGCCGTAAGCGGCTGAACAGTACACAATATCGCCCGACACGACCGGGGTCATCGCCGTGGAGGTGGAATACTTAAAGGGGTAGCGCCAGAGAACATCGCCCGTCGCCGGCAGCACAGAAACAAGGCCGCTTTGGGTAAAGAAAATCACCTGGCGCTGGCCTAGAATGGTGGTCACGATCGGAGTGGATTGGGTCAATTTGTCATCCTGGGTTTTCCAAACGACATGGCCGTCATTTTTGTCAAACGCCAGCAACGCCTGGCCTGGACCGCCGCCCGCCACAAAAACCAAATTGAAATCAATCACCGGGGAGGAGGCGCTTTCCCAATGGATGTTATGGCCGTCGTGTTCGCGGATGATGTCGGATGCCCATATTTCACGGCCTGTGGCGGCATCCATGCATTTCAAGACCATCTTGGACGAATAGGTATAGACTTTGCCGTTGTCGTACGCCGGGGTGGAGCGGGGTCCGTCGCCGCCCTTATTGTCGGGCGTTCCGCTATCGCCGCCTCCATCATATTTGGCCATGCCAAGAGGCACGGCCCAAAGCTCGTTGCCGGTATTGGCATCAAGGGCCAGACACACCTCCTGGTCTGCGCCATCCACCTCCCGCTTGACCAGGGTGAAAGCTTTGCCCCCGCCGACGGTGATCGCGCTAAAGCCGTCTGTGAGCGGGTGTTTCCAAATCTGAGTCAAGCCCGTCGCCGGCCAACTGGTTGATATGGTTTCAGAAGAAGTTCCATCGTGATTCGGACCGCGGTATTGGGACCAATCCACCGCCTGAACGCGCGTGGCCAGCGTTCCAGCCAAGACCGTTGCGATAGCCAAAATACATCTCTTGCTCATTGAAATAAGGATTGCTGAAGTGTGTTGGTTGTCAATCTGGAAAGCAGGGGGGGCGTGACCAAAAAAAGTGTCGGCCGACTTTATGGATCGGGTCGAGGTGACGGGATTGCGCCCGCCACCCCTCCCACACCACCGTACGTGCGGTTTTCCGCATACGGCGGTTGAACGTAGCGATTTTATGGACTCGCAAGGTCTGATGGCATAAGGAAT
>JBKQWF010000032.1:0-43731 GCA_052139695.1 Limisphaerales bacterium | reverse complement strand
ATTCCTTATGCCATCAGACCTTGCGAGTCCATAAAATCGCTACGTTCAACCGCCGTATGCGGAAAACCGCACGTACGGTGGTGTGGGAGGGGTGGCGGGCGCAATCCCGTCACCTCGACCCGATCCGCCCTGCCGGGGACGATTTTGCGGTAGGTCGTCTCGGCGAGGCGACCCTACCAAGGAACTACAGGAACTACAGGGGCTGCCTTTTTTTGCTCGACTGAGGGCGCAAGAAGTTGAAGATAGCGCGGATGCATCACTTGCCATTGGATTTCATTGTCGGGGCGTGTTGTTTGCTCGCGGGCATGGCGCGAGCCGAGGATAGCGTCGCGGGAGTCGTGCGGCAGGCGGAACAGTGGCGGACGGACCACCGCATTATCGACCTGCACCAACACCTCGATTATTCGCCGGAACTCCTGGCGCGCGCCATTCGCGTGATGGACGCGTCGGGCGTCGGATTGGGAATCGACTTGACTCCAGGAACGGTCACGCCTGGGCCGAATGGCGAGCCGAGCGAATTTGAGCGCAACAAAAAGATGGAGGACACGCTCTTTCCGGGGCGCTGGATCCAATACATGAACCTGGACTACAAGAATTGGGACCAGCCAGACTTCGCCGACCAGGCGGTGAAGCAGGTGGAAGAGGGGCATCGCCTGGGCGCCGCCGGCTACAAGGAATGGAAGCGGTTCGGTCTCTACTTGCATGATGGCAAAGGAGATTTAATCAAGATCGACGATCCCAAATTGGACCCGATGTGGGAACGGCTTGGCCAACTGAAAATGCCCGTTTCCATCCACGTGGCCGATCCCAAGGCTTTCTTCGAACCTTACACTCCCGGCAATGAGCGCTGGGCGGAACTGAAGGACCATAAGAGCTGGTGGTTTGGCGACACCAACAAATATCCGCCTTGGAAAGACCTGCTCAACGCCTTGAGCCGCGTCATGGGCCGTCATCCCGGGACGACGTTTGTTTGCGTCCATTTCGGCAACAACGCCGAGGAACTGGAATGGGTCGATGAGGAGCTGGCTAAACATCCCAACATGATGGTGGATTTGGCCGCCCGCATTCCTGAAATCGGACGGCATAATCCCCAAAAAGCGCATGATCTTTTTGTCAAATATCAGGACCGTATCTTTTTCGGCACCGACTTCCAATCCTTGCGGGAGAGAATGATTCTGGGTTCCAGCGGCAATGAGCCGCCGCCGTCCGAAGCCGACGCCGAGGTGTTTTTCCGCAAGGAATATCGCTGGCTGGAGACATGGGACCGGGACTGGCCGCACATGACTCCCATCCAAGGCAGTTGGACCATCAGCTCGATCGGCTTGCCGGAGCTTGTGCTGCGGAAAATCTATTTTGACAACGCGCGGCGGCTGCTGGCGCGTTCGCTGCCCACGCCCGTTCTCAAAGCCCGGCGCACCACTCGCGATTTCGAGCCGGACGGCGATTTGACCCGGACCGTCTGGCAAACCGCCGTTCCCGTCTGCCTGGAATGCGAATCCCATGACGGGACCCCGCGGCCAGAGATGTCCACGACCGTCCGGGCCTTGTGGTCGCGCGATTTTCTTTATTTGCGCTACGAATGTCCGTTTACCCAATTGACCCAGTTTGAACCGGCGCAAACCGCCGGGAAACGTCATGACAACAATAACAATGGGCAAAGCCTCTGGGACCGCGACGTGGTGGAGGCATTCATCGGCGCGGACCCGGGGAATATCCGGCACTACGCCGAATTTGAAATCGCCCCGACGAACGAGCGGCTGGACCTCATGTGCAACCTGCCAGATAAAGATTGGGACTGGAGCAGCGACTTCCACTCCGCCGTGCGGGTGAATGAGCAGGCCAAGACATGGGTGTGCGAAGTGCGCATTCCGGTGATGTCGCTGGGCGCCGCGCGACCGGAAACCGGGACGCGCTGGGGTTTGAATCTTTATCGCGGTGACCTCGCCAACAGAGCATCCCTCGCTTGGCGGCCCACGTTGGAGGGCTCATTTCATGTGCCTGAGCGATTCGGATTGCTGGAGTTTGTCGAATAGAGCATAGCCAAAAAATGTCCATGCTTAAGCAATAAAGGTTGAGCGAAAGGCCGGTCCGCGGTTAGCATCAGCCGCGGTAATGAAGGAAACGGCAAACATCAAAGCCGCCGCCGAAGCGAGCACGGGAACGCTGGACCGGAAGCGGCAAGTTGCGCTGTGGCGCGAGGCGCCCGTCTGGCAAGCCGTTCCGGGAAGCGACTGGCGGCAGCTTTACGGCGGATTCTACGATCTGGGGGTGAGCCTGGAATGGCAGGAGTTTCAATCGCCGCAGCCCTTCGACTGGTCGCGCAGTTTCCATCCGGACAGTTTGGAGCTTTGCCTCAACCTGGAGGGACACGGCTCGATCCAGTGCGGGGCGGAGAAGATGGCATTTGAGCCCCTGACCGCCGGATTCTACGTGACAGGAAAGCGGTCCTTGCAAGCCTCACGCGCTCCCCATCAGCGCCAGAGTTTTATCAGCGTGGAGTTTTCACGCCCTTTTCTCCGTAGTCGCCTGGGCACCTGCGACGGCGCGCTCCATCCCATCGTGGAGGCTTTTGCGCGGGGCGGTCGGCCTGCCTCTTTTCTGGGCGGCGTTCACCGGTTGACCGCGGGGCAGGAGCAGCGGTTAGCCGACTTGCGCGATCCGACGGCCCTGCAGGGAGCGCGTCCGCTTTGGTATGAGGCCAAGGTTCTGGAATTAATGTCGGAGTTTTTCTTCGAGCGCCAAGGAGAGGATGAATTGTTCTGCGACCGGCAAAAGCGCCTGGCGCGGGAACGCGCGGACCGGGTCGTGGCCATTTTGCGGAAACGACTGGATGAGTCGTTGAGTTTGAAAGAAATTGGCCGCGAAGTGGGGTGCAGCCCGTTTCATCTGAGCCGCACCTTCTCGGCGGAAACCGGGATGACGATTTCGCAATATCTGCGCAGGCTGCGGATGGAGCGCGCGGCGGAACTGTTGCGCAGCGGCAAATACAACGTAACCGAAGCCGCCATGGCCGTCGGCTATTCCAGCCTGAGCTATTTTAGCCAGGCCTTTTGCCAGACGATGGGTTGCTGCCCGGGATTATATCCGTTGAAAAGAGCGGAGCAGGGGACAGCGGCCAGCGCAATCTGACCCGCCTCCTTTCTTCTAATATTCGCCGGGAGCGGCAGATTTTTTGTCAGTTTTACCACGAGTCTTGCGCATCCCTGGCGCAAGGCATCGACAAAAAAGAGCAAGCGGCAGGCAGCGGACGACCGCCCCGGTGTGAGATTCTAAGGCCAGATGAAGTTGATATTCAGCAATTCTCACGGACAGTTTTTGCAACGAAGGAGAGATGGAAATCCAAAGCGATGTGCCGTTTTTGCGCCATGCGCCACAAATTCAAGCTTGACATACACGCTATATAATGTAGTAAGAGATACATGAGTTGTCTATTGTTACATCGGAAGGCTAATTCTGCCCGCGCCTTCAACTCGAAGCCCGGATTTCTCCCGTCCGTCTTGTGGTGGAGCGCGTTCGCGGCCTGTTGGCTGGTCGAATGGGCTGCCCCGGCGCAAGACCGGGCTCCGGCTGCCGGGGCCGCGCCGGCTTCCACCAACGGCGCGGCGGTGCCTGGGGTGGAGACGAACGCCAGCACCGTGCTGGCGACGGTGACCGTGACGGCGGATTTAGACCGGGAGCGCGACCAAATCGCACCGAGCTTGGGGGCGGTGGCTTACGCGATCGGCCCTAATCAGATAGAAACCACCGGCCAAGGCGAAAACTCCTCTTTTCAACAGGTGATCCTGCATGCGCCAGGGGTGGTGCAGGAAGAATTCGGAGAAATCCACGTGCGCGGCGATCATGGCGATGTGCAGTATCGAGTCAACGGCGTTTTGCTGCCGGAGAGCCTTAATGGTTTTGGGCAGGAAATCGATACTCACATCATCCAATCGGTCACCTTGATCACGGGTACATTGCCCGCCCAATTTGGGGATCGCACCGCGGGGATCATTGACGTCACCACCAAGACCGGGCTGCAACTTAACGGTGCTGACCTTTCGTTTTACGGTGGCAGTTACGATACGGTAAATCCCTCCTTTCAGTGGGGCGGCACGACTAGCAATTTGGACTTCTTTTTGGCGGGCTCCTATTTGCACGACAACCACGGGATTGACAACACGACCGCCAATCCCGATCCGCTACATGATGTGACGGACCAGGAAAAGTTCTTTGGTTATCTCTCCCATCGTTTCGACCAAACCAGCCGACTGACATTGCTCGTGAGCACTTCCGATGCAGGTTTTCAAATACCGGACACGGCGGGGCTTGCGCCAATCTATCAATTAACGAACAGCCCCGCGGCGAACTCAGCCGCGGCCAACAATTTTCAGGACGAGCAGAACTATTATGCGGTCCTCTCCTACCAGAAACTGGCGGGCGATCTTTCCTACCAGGTTTCCGCCTTGAGCCGGTATACGGACATTCGTTTTACGCCTGACCCCGGGCAAAGCCTTCTGTTGGGCGGAAATGCCGCTGAGGTGGAGAATAGCGATTTGGCCAATGGCCTGCAAGCGGATGCCTCTTATGAATTGGGGGATTACCATACCCTCCGCTCGGGAATGCTAGCCACTTACGACTTGGAACGGCTCGACACGTCGTCAACGGTTTTTCCGGCCACATCGCAGTTCACCACCAGTCCAACAGGGGACAACCTGCCTTTGCCGGGCAACCCGCCCCAGTCCTCGCCCACGCCGTTCTCGCTCACTGCCAATGGGGGCAAAAGCGGGTTGACTGCCGGCTTTTACTTGCAAGACGAATGGCAATTGAACCATCGCCTCACCCTGAACTACGGCGCTCGTTATGACATCTTCGACGTCTCCTTTGATAATGAGTGGCAAATCAGCCCGCGGGCCAACCTGGTATGGAAAATAGACGATGCCACCTCCTTCCACCTCGGCTACGCGCGCTACTTTATGCCGCCCACCTTGCAATACACTCCCCTATCCGTCGTTAAGAAAGTCGAATATACGACCGACGCTCCCTTCAATGGGCGGGACGATCCGCCCAAGGTGGAGCGGGACAATTACTTTGACATCGGCCTGTCGCGGCAAATCACTCCGGCCTGGCAAATCAGCGGTGATTCGTTTTGCAAGCTGGCCAAAAATCTCCTCGACGACGGGCAATTTGGCAGTGCCGTCATTCTCAATAACTTCAACTACAGTTTGGGCACAGTTTATGGCGCGGAGTTGAGCAGCACTTGCAAGAGAGGTCCGTTTTCCGCCTATGGCAACTATTCTTACGTGCAAACCTGGGCGCGCGATATCGACTCTGTTGAAAACGAATTCCCCAACAATGAATTGGCCTACTTGACGTCAAATCCGATGCAACTGGATCACCAGGGGCGCTTTACCGGCTCCGGCGGTATTTCTTACGAATTGATCAAGAACCTTAATGCCCACGCGGATTTCCTTTACGGCTCTGGATTGCGCGCTGGCTTTGCCAACAACATAGAATTGTCCCCTTATTGTCCGGTCAACCTTGGCTTCGAATACGCCTGGAAGACGCATGTTAGAGGGGTTCGCCAATTAAGGTTCCGTTTTGATTGTCTCAATGTGTTGGATGAACCTTACGAGCTGCGCAACGGCACGGGGGTCGGAATCGCCGCCCCCGCCTACGGTCCGAGAAGGGCGTTTTACGGGGGAATCACGGCTGTTTTTTAGTGGGGCATTGGCGTTTCCGAAACCGAATTATTCCCCGAAAAAGGGGAATAGTTTTCGCAGCTCGGATTGGTCCGGTTGCCGTCCATATTCGCAGACCTCAAATGCCTCGGCGTGTTTTGCTGTGCTTGCCTTTTCCTGGCCGTAGAAGTCATTCAGTTTGGAACGAAAACGTCGCGCCGCGTCTTGATTGCGCCGGTCAAAGCCGTCGCGGACCTGGCGATGCCGTTCCACCTGTTTCGCGGGATCGCTCGGAACCAAATCCTCCGAGCCGTTAGCGCCTCCCTCATAGAATTGGGAGACGAGCGCGTCGAGCGCGTCCAGTTTCTTTTGAATGACTGAATCGATGTCAACGGCGACATCCGCGGTGAAGGGATTCGGTTTTTGAAAATGGTCCGCGTAATACAAGAAGACGGGATTTTTCTTCAGCGCCGGAGTGTCCGGGCAGAAAAACGGCACCGTCACCATGTAAGCGGAATCCTCCATCAGGACGCCCGTGTAGCGATGATCTGGATGATAGTCGTTCGGGCGCGGCCCCATGACGATGTCCGCATTCCACTCCCGGATGAGGCGCGTGATCGTGCGGCGATTCTCTATCGTGGGCAGCAATTCCCCATCGTGAATATCGAGAACTTCAGTCGTGACGCCCAGAATCTGGTCGGCCCGTTGCACCTCCGCCTTGCGCCGCCGGGCCAGCGGCCCTCCCGCGTCGCGCCAATGGCCGATGTCGCCATTGGTCACGGAAACTAGTTTGACATGATGTCCCTTGGCGGCCCACATCGCGGCCGTGCCGCCCACCGCAAGTTCACAATCATCGGGATGGGCGCCAAAGCAAATAATCCGCAACATCCCATCATCGGTGGGGGAAGTTGTCGCGGCGGTCGTCAGCAGCAGCGCGGTTCCTAAAAACAAGCGGAAGAGGTGTAATTTTTTCATGGCCAAGCTTGGGAGCGAGGGTAAGGACGAAAAGAGCCAGCGTCAAACCCATATGAACTGGCGCCTTGCGGCGACCGCTCCGGCAAGAAAACCCCCGGACGCCTCGGCGAGCTCGGCGAGGCGTCCCTACCGTCCGTCACCGACGCATTACCGCTTGTTATAGGACGGGCAAAATGTTACCGGCGGGACGCCGGTCGCGCTCCCCAAACCTGAAATTCGCTCCTGTTAGGCTGGGTTTGGGGGCTTTCCTTTCATCTTTATTTTCCGCGCCATTGCCGCATCATCATGGCGTGTCCCGAAAACCCATCTTTAGAGGGAAGCCGCGGGCGTGAGGCGCGTCCATGGCTTCTGGCGCTAGCTTTGGTGGTGGTGACGCTGGCAGCCTACCGTCCGGCCTGGAACGCCGGGTTCATCTGGGACGATGACAAGTACGTCACACAAAACCCGCTGCTCACCGCGCCTGACGGCTTGCGCCGCATTTGGTTCTCGCTCGATTCGCCTTCGCAATACTTCCCGCTGACCTACAGCACATTTTACGCGGAACGGGCGGTGTGGGGGCTGAATCCTGCGGGTTACCATAGGGTCAACCTGCTCCTCCACGTGGGCAACGCGCTGCTCGTGTGGTGGCTGCTGGCGCGGCTGGCCGTGCCGGGGGCGTGGCTGGCCTCGGCCCTCTTCGCGCTGCATCCCGTGCAAGTGGAATCGGTCGCCTGGATCACGGAGCGTAAGAACCTGCTGATGGCCTTGTTCTTTCTCTTGACATTGCTGGCGTGGACCAAGTTCATCGATGAGAGGACGAAACGGCCCTGGAGGTTTTATGGGCTGGCGTTGGTTTTGTATGGGCTGGCGCTGTGCGCCAAGACAACGGCCTGCACTCTGCCGGCGGCGCTTTTGCTCATATTGTGGTTGAAAAAAATGCCCGCCGACTGGCGGCGTTGGGCACAAGTCGCGCCGTTTGTCGTCCTGGGTCTGGGGATGGGATTGGTGACCATTTGGTGGGAAAGAAATAAGATGGGGACGCACGGAACGGATTTTGCGATTGGGCCGTTGGAGCGAATTCTCATCGCCAGCCGGGCGCTGTGGTTTTACGCCGGGAAGCTGTTCTGGCCGGCTAATCTGAGTTTCAGTTACCCGCGCTGGACCGTTTCTCCGCATGACCCGCTGGCCTGGCTTTGGCTGCTGGCAACGGCGAGTTTGGGCGTCGGGATAGGGTGGGCGCGGAAATGGGCGGGGCGCGGAGTGGAAGTGGCCGCGGTCTTTTTTGCCGCGACCTTAAGTCCGGTTCTAGGGTTCGTCATGATGGTGACCTTTCTTTACTCATTTGTGGCGGATCACTATCAGTATTTGGCGTGCCTTGGCCCGATCGCCTTGGTTTCCGCCGGTTTGACGCGCTGGGCAGGACGGCGGCCAGTTCTTCAGCCGGTCTTCTGCGTTGCTTTGCTCGTCCTACTCGCTGCTCTGACGTGGCGGCAATGCGGAATGTACGCGAACGAAGAAACGCTCTGGCGCGCCACGCTGGCGCTGAACCCTGGCAGTTGGATGGCGGAGAATAATCTCGGTATCCTTTTGGCCCACAAGGGCAGGTGGAGGGAAGCGATCACGGAGTTCCGCAAGGCGCTGCAAATCAAACCTGACGATGGAAAGGCCATGAACAACTTGGGGAACGCCCTTGCTTTGGAGGGCGAATTGGGGGAAGCCATCGTTCAATTCCGCAAGGCAGTAGAAACCAATCCAAATGATGTCGATGCCCATTTTAATCTCGGTAATGCGCTGGGAGCGCATGGCGAGTCGCCTGCGGCCATCGTCCAATATCGGGAAGCCTTGGAATTGAGGCCGGCCAATATTTACATCCTCAACGGCCTTGCCTGGTGGCTCGCGACCGCCGCTGATGCCGGGGTGCGGAACGGCGCGGAAGCGCTCAGTTTGGCGCAAAAGGCGGTGAAGTTGGGAGGGGACAATAACCCGATGATCTTGCAGACCCTGGCGGCAGCTTACGCGGAAACCGGCCGTTATGCGGAAGCGCGGGAGACGGCTCGGGCCGCGGAGCAATTGGCTGCTGCGGCGAAGAAAGATGGTCTGGCACGCAAGTTGCAAGAAGAAATCCATTTATACCAGGCGGGTCTGCCGATGCGTGAAACAAGATGACAGAAGAAACGAGCGGACCGCGGAATAGGATCGAAACCACAGAGGCACAGAGACACAGAGAAGAGTCCGCCGCTTTGAATTCCCTCTCTGTGCCTCGGTGTCTCTGTGGTTAAAAGCACCCCGCGCGAGTCCTACGGTATCAAAAGCGGCTTGCAAAATCGCTTGTTTGCGACAAGAATTATTCATCGCACTTGATATTATGAAAAAGCGCCTTGCCATGCTTGGAGGGATTTGTTTTTCAGCCGCCCTCTTGACGATCTGCGGCTGCGGGAAAGCGGAAGAGACAGTCCTTTTCCGCCCGTGCCAGGAAGCTTGAAAACAGCGGCCTAAAAGAAGAAATGGAGCCACTGGCCATTGCTCCATATAAAAGCGAGATTAATTTGAGCCGTCCGCAACCCACGGATTCCACCATAACAACCCTTTCTTTCCCGGGCCGGACCCGTAATAGAGGGCGATATGTTGGAAGGAATTGGTCGAAATAAAGTCCACATGGCCGTCGATAGCCAGAATATTTCCACCATTTTTGTTATGAAGCGGGCCAATACCTTCGCCCCCAGTGGGATAGTCTGCCGCAGGCATCCCAGCACGAGGGGGGGCAGCCGAAGGAAAATTGCCTGCGTCATTAAACTCAAATGCGCCGGGGTTTGGAGGGCTGCTGCTCAAAGTATTTTCATCTGGCTCCCAAAGCAGATAGCAGGAAGGACTCCAGACTTGGCTTAGTTTAGCCATTTTCCACGGCGGAGTCGTGGCATTAATCGGGGCTGCCCCGTACCCTACCACTGCGCCGTCCATGACGTAGCTGGACAGCTTATTGTTGCGCCCGCCCCTTGCCGCTGACAGCGCGTAGTCCTTGCTCTGAATGTCCACTGGGCAGAGATAAGACTTCATATTATGCACATACGGGAAATAAGCACCGCTTTGCCACGCTGTTTGGGGAGAGTTGGTGAAACCAACCCCGTTGATCGGGTCCGGGATGGTATTTTGCGATGTACTCAAGGTGTAAAGCCATCCTGGGTTGTTCGGTCCTTCAGCGCTGTACGCGCCACCATCCCAATTGGGAAAGCACATGGCGTCGTGGTTGTCGTCGGCGTACAAATGGTTGGATACCCCTAATTCCTTAAGGTTGTTGGTGCAGATGGTTCTCTGTGACTGGTCCTTCGCTCTGGACAAGGCGGGCAAGAGCATCGAGGCGAGGATCGCGATGATGGCAATGACCACCAACAGTTCAATGAGGGTAAAGGCGTCGCTTCGGCGGCCTTTACCTTTATTGTCAGCGGCGAGAATCCGGTGGAGGATTGATTGAATTTTGCGGTTCATAAATCTCCTAAATTTGACTGGATGAAGATAAAGATAAGGAAGGGGACGCGTCACTTTGGGAGGCAGTGACCATACGAGGACGGCACACCAAAACCAGAGCCGCCGATGGTTTTCCAAACACGGGCATGAACCCAACGTACGCCAGCACCGGCAGCGGTTCAACAAAAAAATGTAAGGAAAAAGACTACAGGCTTGCCCGACGGAAAGCGGATTGGGCATGACTTATGCTAATGTTACGCTTCATTGAAACACTGCGCTTTCTCACCGGGTGCGAGCCACAATTCTTCTCTTGGAAGCGGTTGTGCCGGGCAAAAGCCGGGAATCGTATATATACGTACATAGATATACAGAGCCTATTTCACTCTCGCCCCGCGCGAGCGGGGAGAGAGGCGGAGAGAGGGGTGCCCGTCGCTCTCGCCTCGCCCTGGCACAAATTGCCTGGCGGCAAACTGTATTCCAAGTCTCCTCAGGAATGACCGTAAAACAGCTTTCCTGCATTGGGGCGGAATAAACCTGTTCAAAAAACCTTCCGTAGGATTTTAATCTCGACCCATTCTCGCTATCGTTGCCGCGCATGGAAACGAAGCAATGCTTTCGAGGGCCGCGCTGGCGCGCAACGGCAGAATCGTCCGCCTCCCGCTGGTCCCCCCGCCGGCAGCTGAACCGGCGCCTCCAAAACGCCAACTGGCCCAGATCCTCCTCTCCTGGCTCAACCAGATGCCGGAAGTCCAGGCCATCCCGAACCAAATTGAACCCAATTGAGGTAAATTGAGCCGCTGTGACCCCCCCCGGGGGGGGCCGCGCCCTGCCGCGATGCCTTCGCTCTCTCTTTTCGACTGGAAGAATCTTGTCGCGCGCCCCCAACGCGCGCTCAAGGGATTTGACAATTGAATTTCAATGTCGGGGTTGGCATGTTAGCGGGCGTCCATGCCGTTCCGGAATATGTATTACAAAGCAACCTGCACAAGACTTTCCGAATTATCCCTTCAGTTTAATCCTGCCCCGGAGCGCCAAGGTTTTCGCCCCGCTTGGGCCTGTTTGATTCTTGGGATGCTCCTGGCCTTCATTCCGGCCCAGGGGGCGGACGCACCGGCAAAGCCCAGGGTGCTGACTTCGGCAGTTCAGGTGCTCTCCCTGAGCCCGGAAGAGGCTGAAACCGGGCTGCCCGTTCGACTGCGAGGCCTGGTGAGCCTTTATCAGCCCAATTTGTCCCTGTTCTTCGTGCAGGACCCAACGGGCGGCGTCTATCTGTTTGATGAGGTGCCGCATCCCGATGTGCGCAGCGGCCAATGGGTCGAGGTTGAAGGCGTCACTGGCAAGGGGCGCGGCACTCCCATTCTATTGGGTCCCCAGGTGAGATTGCTCTCCGCCAGTGAATTTGTGCCTCCCATAATTAGGCCGCGGCCAGTCTCGCTGGAGATCATCCTGGCTGGCAGGAGCGACGAGCAGTGGGTGCAATTGACGGGCGCCGTTCGGCGAGCTTGGTGGGACAAGCCCTACTTGGCGCTGAGATTCGGCCCCAAGCAGTCCGCGGCTGTCGCGCTCGTCCCTCAGCCATTCCCACCCACGAATCTGACCGGTTTGTTGCGTGCCCAGGTCTCGGTGCGAGGAGTCTGTGTGCAGCGGTTTGATCGCCAAGGACGGATCGAAGCCACCAGCTTATTTGCCGCGGCAGCGGAGGATTTCCAGGTTTTAGCTTGCCCCGCCGAGGGACCTTTCGAGGCGCCTTTGCGTTCCGTCGGCGGCTGTTTCGAGCAGGTCCGGTTCACCGACAACGATCCGTGGGTGCGCACCAAGGGAACAGTCATTGCCGTCCTCAGCAATGGCTCCTTTTACCTGGACGATGGCCAAAGGGGAATTGAGGTGAGGCCCTGCCCTGGGGTGGACGTGCGGACCGGGGATGATCTGGAAGTAGCCGCCTATATCGTTCCCAATGGACATGGCGCCCTGCTGGAAGACGCCATCGTTCGGAAATTAGGGACAAGCTTGCCGTTAGAACCTCTGGCCCTTTCGCTTCAGCAGGCCAGGAACAGGGAAACCGAGGCCCGCTTGGTTACGCTGGAGGCGCGCTTGCTCGACCATGTTCAACAGCAGGAGTGTGAATTCCTCACCGTCGCGGCTCTCGGGACAACCTTCACCGCCGAACTCAGGACCACAAACCGGGCCGGGACGCTGACGGCCTTCCAGCCCGACAGCGTCCTGCGATTGACAGGTATTTGGCTGGGACGGCAAGGCGACGATCCTGATTCCAGGTATCGTCTGCGGCTGCGGGACGCCGCCGACGCAAGGCTGTTGCATTCCCCGAGTTGGTGGACCTCAAAACACATCCTGTTGGTGGTGAGCGCGCTGACGGCTGCCTGTTTGCTGGCTTCCGCGTGGGCCATGCTCTTGAATTCTCAAGTCCGCCAAAAGACGGAAGAGGTCCGCCGGCGGCTCGAAAAGGAAGCGGAGTTGGAGCAACGCTTTCGAGACCTGATCGAAAACGCCAACGACATGATTTGCACCCTGAGCCGGGACGGGCGTTTGACTTCGGCCAATCGGGCCGCGGAGCGCATCTTCGGGTATTCGCGCCAGGAGTTGACCACGCGACCTTTATCGGATTTTGTGGCCCCTGACTCTCTTCCTAATCTCCAGCAGATTCTGGCCGCGAACCCAAAAACCGGGAGCGTCGATATGGCGGAGTTAAAGGTCACGGCGCGGGATGGATCCGATCGCACCCTGGAAATCGATAGCCGGCGTTTCGGGTCCGCCGGGGTGCAAGTCATTGCCCGGGATGTGACCGAGCGAAAAAGAGCGGAAGCGCGGCTGGCGGGATTGCAGAGTGAAATGTGGGAAGTGTCGCGCAAAGCCGGCATGGCCGACGTGGCCAGCGCCATCCTCCACAATGTCGGCAACGTCCTGAACAGCGTCAATGTCTCGGCCGGAATCGTCGCCCGAATGATGCGGACCTCCAGCCGATCCGGTGTCACGAAAATGGCCGGCTTGCTGGAGGAGCACCGCCGCGACTTGGCGGGGTTTTTTGCGGTCGGCGGCCGGACGGAGCAAGTCATCGCCTACCTCAAAGCCCTTGATCAACAACTCTCTTCGGAACAAGCCACCGTGCTCAAGGAATTGCGGGAACTTTCCGGCAATATCGAACACATCAACAATATCGTCGCCACCCAGCAAAGCTATGCCAGGATCGGGGGTGTGGTTGAGGAGGTCAGCGCCGCCCACCTGCTCGACGATGCTTTACGGATCAACGCCACCTTGCTCAAGAACCATCAAGTGCAGGTCGTCCGCCAATACGATCCCCGTTCCCTGCCGATGATCAATGTGGATAAACATCGAGTTTTGCAAATTCTTATCAACCTCATCAGGAACGCCGTCTATGCCTGCGAGGAGTCCGGGCGGGCGGATAAGTGCTTGACGCTGCGGGCCGCCAACGCAGATGGGCGAATCAAGTTCCTGGTGGCGGACAATGGGGTCGGCATTCCCGCCGAGAACCTCACCCGCATTTTCAACCACGGCTTCACGACCCGAAAGGACGGCCACGGTTTTGGGCTGCACAGCGGGGCCTTGGCGGCTCGGGCGATGGGAGGCGACTTGCGGGCGGAGAGCGACGGGCCGGCCAGAGGCGCGTCCTTCACTCTTGAATTGCCGACCCAGCCAGCGCTGCCCCGATAGAATACGGTTTTTCTATCCCGGAGTCTCCTCGGCAACCCTATCGCCGTCCGGGCGGCGTCATCACCGCGGCGCGGCCGTCTTTGCGCGGCGTGGCGGGTTGCCGCCAACCACCAGGCGCGCGCCGCGCTTATAGGTGATATAAGAATAAAACCATTGGAAGAGCACGATGATTTTGTTGCGGAAGCCGACGAGAAAAATGAGGTGAATCACCAGCCACGCCAGCCATGCCACCACGCCGGAGAGATGCCACGATCCCACTTGCGCCACGGCCGCCGAACGCCCGATGGTTGCCATCGTCCCTTTGTCCCGGTAGCGAAAGGGCGGGCGGGCCGCCGCGCCGGAGGGCGTGAGTTCCTCTTCGATGACGCGTGCCACATGCCGCGCCATTTGCATGGCGGCGGGCGAAACCCCCGGCACGGGCTTGCCATCCTCTCCCAAAACCAGAGCCATGTCGCCGATGGCGAAGACTTCGGCATGACTTGGCACGCTCAAGTCGGGATTCACCTTGACACGCCCCGCCCGGTCCAGTTCCGCCCCGAGCTTCTTCGCCAGCGGCGTGGCCGCGACACCCGCCGCCCAGAGAATCGTGGCGGCCTGGATTATTTCGCCGCTCGCTAACTCCACCACGCCCGGTCCGATATGTTTGACGGCCGCCTGGAGGCGCACTTGCACTCCCAGCGCTGCCAGCTGCCGCTGCGCGCTGGCGGACAAATCCGGCGGCAGATGTCCCAGAATCCTTGGCCCGCCTTCAATTAAGAGGACCCGCGCCCGCGCCGAATCAATCCGCCGGAAATCCGCCCGCAAGACGTGCCGCGCCAATTCCGCGAAGGCGCCCGCCAATTCCACTCCCGTTGGCCCTCCGCCGACCACGACAATGGTCATCAACCGCCCTTGTTCTTCCGCCGATGTTTCCGTCTCGGCCCTTTCAAACGCCAGCAAAATCTGGCTGCGAATCCGCAGGGCGTCCTCCAACGATTTCAAGCCCGGCGCATGCTCCTCCCATTCCGGGTGCCCGAAATAACTGGTGCATCCCCCCAAGGCCAGCACCAGGTAATCGTAGGACAATTCTCCACTCGAGAGGACGACTTTTCTTTCCGCCAGCTTGAAATCGAGGACCGTCTCCATCAAGACGGTGATATTTGGCCGGCGGGAAAGAATAGACCGAATCGGCTGCGCAATGTCGGGCGCCGAAAGTCCCGCCGTGGCCACCTGGTAAAGGAGCGGCTGAAAGAGATGGTGATTGGCACGGTCCACGACCGTCACGCGGACGGAGGCGTGACGGAACCTCTGGCAGAATTCCAGCCCGCCAAATCCGGCCCCCAAAACAACGATGTGCGTCGGTGCTTGCATGGCGATAACGACGCTCACAGCATCGCTTGACGGCTGATTTCGTCAACCGCTAATGAGAAAATACAGTGGATTGCGCCAGTTTTCACAAACTAATGCAAACTGCTCGTGCTCAACCACTTTCAACAATAGATTTTCTCTTTCAAACCGGATTACGATGGTCCTTTTTTATGCTTGTGTCTGGCGTCAGGCCGCCTACCATCATGGACATCAACAGAACGGGACCGGCCTCCTTTGGAGGTCTCATTTTTGAGCTGAAAGACTTGGATAATGGCTTTAAGACGTTATCGGTCACGAAAGGATTTATGAAAACTGCCAAACAACCAAACCCCAACGGCTTCACTTTAATTGAACTATTAGTAGTGATCGCCATCATCGCCATCCTGGCTTCCATGTTGTTGCCTGCATTATCCAAAGCAAAGGTCCAGGCCCAGGGAACCCAGTGCATGAACAACACCCACCAGCTCACTTTGGCCTGGATAAGTTACTCTCATGACTTTGCCGACCGCTTGTGCATCAACGACAATAAGAATGATTCAGGCTCCGCTACTGGAGTGCCCACAAGTTGGTGCGATGGCTGGCTGGACTGGACCACCTCCCCGGACAACACCAACTATAATTTGCTCACAGCCCCAACGAGGTCTCTGCTGGCCCCCTATTACGCCAACTCGTGGAAGTCCTACAAATGCCCTGCCGACGTCTTTCTCGCTCCGGTGCAGGTCCAAGCCCATTTTCCACAGCGTGTCCGCAGCGTCTCCATGAATGCGTGGTTGGGCGCGGGCTACAAATACTATTCCTATGGGCCAGCTGTCGCAAAAATGAGTGATTTGCACAACCCCGCGCCGAGCATGACCTGGGTCCTCGTGGACGAAGACCCTGACAGCATCAACGACGCGATGCTCTATGTGAATGCGACCTATCCAGTCGAGTCAGGCCAATTTGTTGACGTCCCGGCGAGCTACCACAACCATGCCTGTGGCTTCAGTTTTGCGGATGGCCACTCCGAAATCCATAAATGGCTCAACGAGAATCATTGGATTAAACCTTGCAACTATCAAGACGTGGCCGCCACAACGCCAGTTGGTCGAGGGGATTATACCTGGCTGGCGGAACACACCCCGGGATATCCGCTTCCAAAATAGCTTTTGGGGACTACGGTCGTTTTTATCAGTAGAGTTTTACAACCTCGTCGCCACCGCTATCGTTCTGCCGCGTGAGCAATGGCGTCGATGGCCACCAAAATGTCTTCGGCTGAAACCATCAGACTGGTCACCGCCCGAATGGTGAAACGGTCCGCCGCCAAAACCAGGACGCCGCGCTCCCGAAGCCGGTCCACGATCTCCTGAGCTGGCGTCCCCGCGCGAAACCGCACCATATTCGTTTCCACCTCAGCCGGCGCAACCTCAAATCCAGGGCAACGGCTGATTCCTTCCGCCAGCGCCTTGGCGTTGGCATGATCTGCCGCCAATCGAACGCGGTGATTTCTCAGCGCGAACAGTGCTCCCGCGGCAATGATCCCGGCTTGGCGCATCCCGCCTCCCAACATTTTGCGGAAACGCTTCGCCCGCGCCACCAACTCCTTTGAGCCAGCCAGGGCGGAGCCAACCGGCGCTCCCAGTCCCTTGGAAAAGCAGACGCTGACCGTATCAAACGCCGCCGCCCATTGGCGCTCGGCGATGCCTGTTGCCGCCGCCGCATTCCACAGACGCGCCCCGTCCAAGTGCAATTGCAATCCGTGCCGCCGCGCGGCGGCCGCCACTTCTTGAATCTGTTCCAGCGGCCAAATCTTGCCGCCGCCACGGTTGTGCGTGTTCTCAACGCAGACCAGGCGGGACCGCGGAAAATGCGAATCCACGGGGCGCAATGCGGACTCCAGGTCTGAGACACTGAACACGCCGCGCTCACTCGGGAGCAGACGGCACATCACCCCGCTGAGTGCCGCGGGACCGCCGCCTTCGTAATAAAAAATGTGCGCCTGCGCCTCCACCAGAATCTCATCCCCCGGCTCAGTGTGAGAGCGGATGGCCAGTTGATTGGCCATGGTGCCGGAAACCGTGAACAAAGCCGCTTCCTTGCCGAGCAAGGCAGCGGTTTCCGCTTCCAATTCCCTCACGGTTGGGTCTTCGCCAAAGACATCATCCCCGACCTCCGCGTTCGCCATGGCCTCCCGCATCGCCGGGGTTGGCTTGGTCACAGTGTCGCTGCGCAGGTCAATCACGCGGGAAGTATCGGCAACCATATTTGTTTAGCAAATTACCGTCCCCGCCCTATCGCGAAAAGCGAAAAACGTGTGGGGAGGATGATGATTACGTTTGATCACGGTGCGCCGGGGTTGACGCGCGGCGGCGACGTGCGGCAGGATTGGCCCATGAAAAATTCACCCCGGCAAGCAGGTCCTTTTCCCACCAGACTCCAGCAAAGTTTCCCGCCGCCAATTCTTCCGCACGACCGCCATCGGCGCGGCCGCCATCTCCTTTCCTTTTGTCGGAAATGTCCTTGGCGCCAACGACCGCATCAACTGCGCCTGCATCGGCGTGGCAGGCAAAGGCGACAGCGACACGGATGACACCGCCCGCTGCGGCGGCAATCTTGTCGCCCTTTGCGATGTGGATGAACGGCATCTCAAGGCCAAAGCGCAAAAGTTCCCGCAAGCCAAACTCTACCGCGATTTTCGAAAAATGTTTGACGAACTGGGCCCGTCCATCGATGCGGTCACTGTTTCCATTCCCGACCACTGCCACGGAGCCGCCAGCGCCCTGGCCATGTCCATGGGCAAACACGTTTATTGCCAGAAACCGCTGACACAGACAATCGCCGAGGCGCGCCAATTGCGCGACCTGGCGACCGGGAAAAAGGTGGCCACGCAAATGGGCAATCAAGGCAGCGCCTCGAGATCGTTGCGCCGCGGCGTCGAAATCATTCAGGCGGGCGTGCTTGGGCCGGTGCGGGAGTTGCACATTTGGACCAATCGCCCCATTTGGCCGCAGGGATTAAACCGTCCCCCGGGCGAGGACCCTGTGCCCGAATACCTCAATTGGGAGGCTTGGCTCGGCCCCGCCCCGGCGCGTCCGTTCAAGGAAAAAGTTTATCACGATTTCGTCTGGCGCGGGTGGCATGACTTCGGCACGGGCGCCCTCGGCGACATGGCCTGTCACATGGTTAATATGCCGTTCCGCGCCTTGAAAATGGGCTATCCGAGTCTCGTGGTCTGCGAAGAAACCTCGGCCTTGTTCCCGGAAACTTTTCCAAAGACCTCCCGCATTCGGCTTGAATTTCCGGAACGCGAAGGGCTTCCGCCGCTGAAATTCTGGTGGTACGACGGCAATCCCGAGGACAAATCCGTCGCGCCCTTGCGCCCACCGCCCGAGCTTACCAGGGAAATCCTGGAGATTTACGCAAAAATTCCCGAAGGAGTCATGGTGGTCGGCGACAAAGGGGCCTATTACTCGCCGTCCGATTCCGGCGCCAATTCTGTCCTCAAGCTGCAAGGAGAAAAAGGTTACACCGCGACAGACCAACACGAAGCCGTCCGCGCCGTTCCCCAGACCATCCCCCGCTCGCCGGGCCACAACGAGGAGTGGTTCCGCATGATGCGCGACGGCACTCCAGCGTACTCGAATTTCGCCATCGCCTCGAAATTGACCGAGATCATTTTGCTGGGCTGCGTGGCCATGCGCGTCGGTCCAGGCAAAAAGATGCAATGGGACGGCAAGCACATGAAATCGCCCAATTGTCCCGAAGCCGCGCAGTATTTGCGACGGCACAATCGGGAGGGCTGGAAGGCTTGAGACAGGAGGGAGAAGCAGGGAGAGCATTGCGCTGAAACGTTTCATGGCCAGTTCGCGCTGAGATCGGAGCAAGGACCGCGGGCAAATCCGAACGGTGAATTCTGGAAAGCACGACTCAACGATCCGAGAAAAAGGGTAAACGAATATACGTGGATTCTTTCTCATTTGACAGAGTTTCCGCCTCCTGCCGGTTTATCCGGGTCCCCTTCCGCTGCGGGGGTCCTTGGAACACGCCACAGCGTCGCCGTACTCTGTTGGCCACCCGAAGAATTCTTCCTTGCTTGGGCGCCCAACGAGTGCGATTGTTTACATTGTATGGCAACAACGAAAGAGGAGACGGTATCAGTCCGGATCACCGCCGCTGAAAAGCGGAGTTTGGAAGCCGATGCGCAGCGGAAGGGCATCCCAACCGGCACCGTGGCGGCGAACTACATTGCCGAGGGGGTGCGACGCAGCCGTTTTCCGGCGGTGGAATTTCGAAATGGATCGCCGGGCCGGGTTGCTTACCTCGCGGGCACGCGCTGGCCGGTCTGGCTGATTGTGGAACTGGTTAAGGATTACTCCAGCGACGTGGAGGCCGCGGCCAAACATATGAACCGTCCGCCTGCTCTCGTCCAAATGGCACTGGATTATGCGGCAGCCTACCCGGAGGAAATTGACGCGGATTTGCAACTGGCGGAGAGCCGGCGTCGAGAAGCCCGCGCGTGAAACTGCTGACCGACGAACACTTTCCCGCTGGAATCGCCCATGCGGTCCGGCGAGAATTGCCGAAGTTCGACGTCCAAAGCATTCACGAAACGAACCTCGCCGGGTTGCTTGACCGGCCACTCTTGGCGGCCCTCGACCTGCAACAAAGGACGTTGCTGACGCGCGACGTCAACAGTATTCCTGATTTTCTCAAAGAGCGGTTGCGCGAAGGGAAAACTCACGGCGGGGTAATTTACGTCAGCGGTCGATTCCGCCAAAATGATTTGCGAGGTGTGATTCGGGCGCTGGTGATTTTCCTCAAAATACATGGTGGCGAGGATTGGCGATGTCGCGAGGGCTGGCTTTGAGAAACCCGACCGCGAGGGGCGCGACCGATAAGCTTGGCGCTCGCTTTCGTCAGAATGCGACGATCCTTTGTAAGAAACCCTGGCACGCGGAGAACCGCTCGGAAAACGCCTTATTGACCTTGTGGAAACTGAATCATTCATACTCCCGGAAAGCGATTGGGCGCAAAACAAATCAGATCGTCTTGTCTTTCGTAAAAGGTTCAAAACCCATAAACCCAAAAACTTGGCCTTGACTGACCAGTCAGTCGGTTATAATCTATTGGCATGGCTAGGCCGAAAAGTGAAGACAAGCGGAACGCGATCATGGCGGCGGCGATTCGAGTCATCGCCGCGCAAGGGCTGAGCGCGCCGACGGCAACGATAGCTCAGAAGGCTGGCGTATCCAACGGCACACTTTTCACGTATTTTGAAACCAAGGCCGACCTTTTAAACCGACTGTATCTTGACCTGAAGGCCGAGGCGGCAGCAGCAGCCTTGGAGGGGCTTCCCGCGGGAGCTTCGCTTCGCGATCAAGTGTTTCACATGTGGTCGAATTGGATGAGCTTGGCGGTGGCGAAGCCGGAAAAGCGGCGCACCCTCGCCCAGCTTGCCGTTTCAGACGAGATCACTCCCGCAAGCCGCGCGGCGGCGCATAAGACCATGGCGGGAGTCGCCGAATTGCTGAAACGGAGTCGCGCCAACGGCGCCATGCGAAACGTTCCCATGGGCTTTGTCGTTGCGATCTTGACCTCGCTGGCGGATGCGACGATGGATTTTATGATTCACGACCCAACCCATGCCAAGAAGCATTGCAAAGTTGGGTTCGACGCCCTTTGGCGAGCGATCAGTTAATTTAATTTTTTGCTCGAATAATGACTGACTAGACAAGCACTCATAATGCAACGGAAGGAGGCAATATGGCGACAAAAGACAAAGATATGCAAAATCCCAAGGCGGTGAATGAAAAAGCGCTCGGAGGGCGCTTCACGTTCCCTGGCACATCGTTAACGGTTCATCGCGTCGGCTACGGCGCAATGCAGCTCGCCGGGCCGGGGGTGTTCGGACCACCGAAAGATAAAAATGTCGCGCTGGCGGTTTTGCGCGAGGCGGTGGCGAAGGGAGTCAATCACATCGACACGAGCGACTTCTATGGCCCGCACATCACCAATCAACTCATCCGCGAGGCGCTGCATCCGTATCCCGACAATCTCGTCATTGTGACCAAGGTTAACGCCAAGCGAGGCGCGGACGGCTCATGGCTCCCGGCCATTTTCCGTGAGGAATTGACCCAGGCCGTTCACGACAATCTCCGCAACCTGGGTCTGGAGGCGCTCGACATCGTTAACTACCGCGAAATGGGAGCGATCCACGGCCCCAAGGAAGGGCCCATCGGCGAGCGAGTGATGGTGCTGGCCGACCTCAAAAAACAGGGGCTTATCCGCCACATTGGCGTTAGCAACGTCACTCCCACGCAGCTAGCGGAGGCGCAGGCCATCACCGATATTGTCTGCGTTCAGAACAATTACAACCTGGCCCACCGCCACGACGATACCCTGATCGACAACTTGGCCATCCAGGGTATCGCCTACGTGCCGTTCTTCCCGCTCGGTGGATTCACGCCGCTGCACTCATCCACCCTGTCGAACGTCGCAGGCAAGCTTGGGGCCACTCCGATGCAGGTCGCGCTGGCCTGGCTGCTGCATCGTTCGCCCAACATCCTGTTGATCCCTGGCACATCCTCGCTCGCCCATCTCGGCGAGAACCTGGCCGCCGGGCAGTTGACGCTCTCGCCGGAAACTCTGGCGGAGTTGGACGGGATCGCCCCCAGGGCGGCGGCGAAGCATTGATTTACTGCACCGATATGCAAAGTAATAATCCAACTTTGACTGCGCCTATATCGAACGAAGAAGAGAAGCCCGTTTACCCGGGAGAGTCGAAAGCGCCGACTTTCCCCGCGCATTTTACTTGGAAGAGAATCGTGCGTTTCGCTTCAATCGTGTCAATTATTCTGCTGTCCGTCAACGCCCTCATCTGCGCCACTTGGAGTCACTTCGTTAACCTGGCCGGATGGGTTGTCTGGCAGGTTGTGCCCGGCGCACTGGCCATCGCTTTTATTCCGACGACGATGCTTCGCTTCCGTTCAGCCCATCCGGCGCTGAAAATCGTCTATGCTCTTCTGTCCTCGTGGCTGGGAGCGTTGAACTTCGCCTTCTTCGCGGCCATCGCGTGCTGGATCGTCGCCGGAATGGCCTGGCTGATCGGGTGGCAATTGCCACATTTCCAAGTTGCAGAAATATTGTTCGGTCTGGCTTTTCTGGCAACGGGGCATGGACTGATTAACGCCCGGCGGATTCGAGTTAAAAGGATTACCGTTCAGTTGCCGCATTTGCCGGAAGCATGGCGGGGCCGGACGGCGGCCCTGATCACAGATCTTCACCTGGGCCCACTTAACGGCGCAAAATTTCTTCGCCGCGTCATTGACCGGCTGCGCTTCTTGCAACCGGATGCGGTTTTCATCAGCGGCGACATGTTTGATGGTCCGACACAAAACCTGGATGACCTGGTGGCGCCGTGGCGCGAATTCAAGTCGCTTCTCGGAGTTTATTTCGTGACCGGAAATCACGATGAGTTCGCAGAGAGGAATTTGTACCTGGAACCTATAAGGCGCACAGGCATCCGCGTCCTCGACAACGCGAAGCTTTCCATCGCCGGCCTGCAATTAATTGGCGTCCATGATTCCGAAGCCGGAGACCCTGACAAATTGCGCTCAATTCTGATCGGAGCCCGAATTGAACGCCAGTGTGCGAGCGTTCTCCTTGCCCATCGGCCGATTAATCTGGCCATCGCCGAGGAGGAAGGCGTCTCGCTCCAACTTTCCGGCCATACCCACAACGGCCAAAACTGGCCCTGGAACCTGCTGGTCGCCCGCATATACGGAGGTTTTGGGTATGGCCTTAACCGAATGCGGAAGATGCAGGTTTATACCAGCAGCGGCGTCGGAACTTGGGGACCTCCCCTGCGAGTGGGAACCCAATCCGAGATCGTGCTCATCCGATTCGAAGACCAACTCGCTTAACCGCGTCCAACCAGTGTGCTCTGATTGGTCATCACGCTAATTCCAGTAATGGGATTTCGCTGAGTTCGAGCCAAGTGGACGCAGGGGCACTGGTTTTTTCCCGGCCGCGAACATCGCGGCCCACGCCTGCACTCACTAGACGGCTGACGAGCTGTGGACTGAGCAGAGAGTGGTCAATGCGCAGGCCGACATTGTCGCAAGGAAATCACTGAGGAAGTTTCGAAACCGCGGGTTGACGGATTTCAAAGCGCGGGCTCGTCAAATCTAACCATCTCGGCACCAGCTCGCTCCAGTAGCGCGTGGTGAGCCCGCGATAGGTCTGTCCTTCACGACCGATGAACCTCGGCAGCAGGTTTATGCTCCGGTCCCGCCCACAGGGCGATTATGTCAAAGGTATCGGCGGTGTTGATTCCGCGATAGATTTCATCTGCGTCAGACCTTTCTCGAATTGGGCGCCGATCATTCTGTCGCAATTCATTAACAACCCAAAAATCTTGGTCATCGGGTGGCTTGTGCCAGTCATCGTCCAGGTCACGACGGTGTCGACGCCTTGTTTTTGGAAGGTAAAGTCGGCTGCGTTCGTGGCGGCGAACGGCTTGAGGAATTCCAGGCGGAAGCGCACGCATTCGGTTGGCTTGCTTTCGACAATCGTGTTGCGGCCCTCGCCGACCTTGCTGTTGCCCTTCCAGGCGTAGCTTGCGCCGACGCCAGAGGGCGGGCCGTCGTAGGTCATGACGCAATTCGGATCGGCTTTTGCCCACGGATTCCATCCCTCCCATTGCCGCACTTCGTTGACGAGCGGGAATACTCGATCCAGCGGCGCGGAAATTCGTGTCTGGCGCGAAACCGCAAAATGGTCTGGTTGGCCGGCAACGACGACGAGGAACAGAATGACGACAATGGCCAGGGCGAGCGCTAGTGGGAGCATAGTTTTCCTTTGGTTTGGTTTCTGGTTAATTAAGCAGGTTGGCGAATTTCCGGCGCGCGTCCCACAAAAGATAGAGCGCGCACGCCAGGACAATGATAAAAAGCGGATTGAGCAAATGCGCCGGATTATCCACGAAAACCGTGTAGCCGATAATGTTGACAATAATAGGCCCGAGAATGAGTAGCGCGAGGTTGCGCAAGCGCGGCACAAAGGCCATTAGCGCTCCGAAAAACTCAAACCATTTTACAAACTTCATGTAGCCCGTGGGCATAAACGCCGCCATGAAATGCGCCGCAGGCGTCCCTTCGGGGAGTTTTGGCATCGCCATCAGGTTGAGCAGCACGGGGAGGCTCGCCGCCAAGAAGCACAGTCCGAGCAGAACACTCGCAATCATCGGCAGTTTTTTCATAATCAATCAATCTGGAATTTCAGCTTCGGCGAGGTTCGCCAGCAGCGCCAGCGATTCCTGCCAGCCCAAGTAACACGCTTCGGCGGGGATGACGTCAGGAATCCCCTCCTGCGCCACGTTCAATTCGGTTCCGCAGAATACTTTCCTCAATATCACCGTTGTCCGCATGTCGCCGGGCTGACCGGTTTTGTCAAATTTGTTCGAGTAGAGAATCCGCTCGTAGGGGACCAGTTCAAGATACGTTCCGCCGAAGGAGTGACTCTTGCCGGTTGTGAAATTCGTGAATGTCATTTCGTAGCCGCCCCCTACTTTGGCGTCCAAGCGATGGACTTTTCCCGTAAAGCCGTTTGGCGGAAGCCACTTGGCCATGGCGTCGGCGTCCAGAAATGCTTTGTAAACTCTCTCCGGCGTCGCGCGGAGCACTCGATGCAGTCGCACTGTATTCGGCATAATGATCCTTTCTTGTTTCTATACATTTAGACGAACGAGCCCGAGCGGTCAGGACATTTGTTGTCTTCGGTGAAAGAATCGCGGTTGCAACACGGGGGAGAGCTTTGCAGCGGGAGGTCGTGTTTGCCGACGTCGCGCGCCTCTGGATTCGGCGCGCGCAGTTTCTTTTGATAATAGTCCGCGCCCGATGTTCTCACGTCCTCGCTCTTTCAAAGTTGGCGCCGTAGCCGGTCAAGCGCGCCCTCAAAAGACGCAGCTAATCCCAGTCCGCCCCTCGACTGATTCAGAAAAGGAAGAAGACGGCAAGCCGAAATAAGGGCCGAGCAGCAAAAGAAGGATGAGAACGACATTCAACACAGAGAAAACACGGACGACATGTCACCTTTTGGTCATCATCGCATTCCACTCCGGCGTTGTGATGGTCGTGTCAAGATAGCGAAACGTTCCATGTTCTTTGATCTCCCGCGCTGCCTGTAGCGCCCCTGTCATGGCCGCGCGGAAGAGCGACGATGCAAAACTGATCCGCTTCACTCCCGCCTCAGACAATTCTGCCACCGAAAATGACTTGCCCTTGATTCCCACCATGAAGTTCACCGGCTTTTGGACAGAACGGCAAACCTCTCGCACGGTTTCGATATCAGGCAAGGCAGGCGCGAACAGCACGTCGGCCCCCGCATCGGCATACGTGTTCAACCGCTCAATCGTGTTCTTCAAATCCGTCACTCCCCGCAGAAAATTCTCCGAACGCGCTGTCAAGACGAATGCAGACCTAGTCGCCCGAGCTGCTTCCGCCGCCGCCGCTATGCGTTCGCGCGCCTGACTCAGTTCAAAGATCGGCCGGGTCGCCTCTCCCGTATAATCCTCAATCGAACACCCCGCCAAGCGGCTGGCGAATGCTTGCCGGACCGTCTCTGCCGCTGCCTCAGGCTCGGCGCCAAATCCTCCTTCAAGATCGGCCGAAACCGGCAAATCCGTCGCCGCCACGATCTGCCGCGCGCTCGCCAGTGATTCCTCTCGCGTAATGCGGCCGTCTATGCGCCCATATGTTCCCGCGCAAGCGCCACTCGACGTCGCCAGCGCTTCGAAGCCCAAGCTCTGCAACACGCGCGCCGATCCTCCATCCCATGGATTTGGAATCAGCAAGACGCCGGCCCGCTCGTGCAATTCGCGAAATCGTTTCGCTTTTTCAATTGGTGTCATGTTGTCCTTTCAAATTCAGATTCCGCGTCAGCGCGGCAAGTTTGTCCGGGTTGCGAATGATATAAATCGTTTGCACGCGATCGCCCTTAAAATCAAACGTGATGGCATTCGTCACGCGCCCCTCGCTAATTGTGATGGTGCCTGGCCTTCCATTGATCCATGCCGCCTGCATCGTCAGATCCGCTGGACGCCCTCGGCGAATGCCAATCAGAAAACGCGCCACATGATCGCGCGATTCGATGGGGCGTCCCGCCGCAACAACCTTGCCGCCGCCGTCGCTATACAGGACGGCATTTTCTGTGAGCAGCGGGATCAAATCTTCTGCCGTCCCGGTGGCGGACACGTTCAAAAAACGTTCCGCGAGCAAGCGCGCCCGGGAATCCGGAATTGGTTCCGTCGGGGGACGTTCTTGCAATTCCGTTTTCGCTCGTCGCACGATCTGCCGACAATTCACTTCCGATTTGCCCACGATTTCGGAAATGGCGTCGTAATCATAATCGAAAACTTCCCGCAGGACAAACGCCGCCCGTTCCACCGGCGACAGGCTTTCCAGCATGACCATGAACGCCATCGTCAGCGAGTCGGCCATGGCGGCATTCTCGTCCGCCGCGGGAGCGCTCGATTGGACCAGTGGTTCTGGCAGCCAAACGCCGTAATATTCCTCGCGCTGCCGGCGCGCGGAACGCAATTGATCGATGCACAGGCGCGTGGTCGTTGCCACCAGCCATGCCTTAGGCGAACGAACTTCGTCTTTGCTTTGCTGAAGCCAGCGCAGGCCCGTTTCCTGCACGATATCCTCGGCTTCCGCGACGCTACCGAGCATGCGATACGCAATTCCGAACAGCAGCGCTCGACGTTGGTCGAAATCCTCCATGACTCGCGATCAGGTAAGCCCGCCCGGCGGCACTCGAAACGCCACGTTGCAACGGTTCCACCCGTTGATCGCCACCACGGCCATTGTCAATTCGAGCAGTTCCTGTTCGCTGAACTGGCCGCTTGCCTCGGCGAAAATCTCGTCGGACACGCCGTCTTCCGATAGTTTCGTCACAGCCTCCGTCCATCGAAGCGCCGCGCGTTCCCGCGCCGTGTAAATGCCGACTTCTTCCCACGCGGCCAGCAAATGCAGTCGCTTTGGAACTTCCCCTTGCGCCACCGCTTCCCGCGTGTGCATTTCCAGGCAGAACGCGCAACGATTGATTTGCGACGCGCGAGTTTTGACCAGTTCCAGCAGCGGTTTCTCAATTTTCGTTTGGTTAGCCACGCCCTGCAGCGCCAGCATGGCCTGGAGCATGGGTTGCACCAGTTGCTTATTCTTGAGTCTTGTTTCGACGGCCACCGTTTTCATAGTTGCATTCATACCAATCCAGACGAACCAGCGTTGTCGCCTGTGACAATAGGATTCGCCCCCAATATATGTTTCCCGGGATGCCCGAAAGACATGGAGCTGATTTCGAGCCTCTACGATTTTCGGTGCTGCCAGCTCTTATAGACCGCCTCGAGACTGTAACCGTCGGGATCGAAAACATTCGCAGCATAATAACGGGGATCATAAAATTGATCGATCGAGATCCGTGACGGTTATGAAGACGTGGTCGAGCATGAGTTGAAGAGGCAGTTGTTTTTGTTCATGATGTAATATGGCCGCATGGCATCTCCAAAAATTTCACGCTGCCCACATCCGGTCAGTCGCGAAGGGTAATCCAAGTGGGTGCGTGATCGCTGGTCTTTTCCCAGCCGCGCACGTCGCGGTCCACACCGGCGCTCACTAGACGGCCCACGAGCTGCGGGCTAAGAAGCAAGTGATCGATGCGCAGGCCGGCATTGCGGGCGTAAGCGCTTCGGAAATAATCCCAAAACGTGTAAATCTTCTCGCCCGGATGAAGTGTCCGCAGTGCGTCTGTCCAACCTTGCGCGACGAGGCGGTGAAATGCCGCGCGCGTTTCGGGTCGGAAAAGCGCATCATCAATCCAACTCTCCGGTTTATACACGTCGAGTTCCGTCGGCATGACGTTGTAATCTCCGGCCAATATCACAGGAACTTTCTTCGCCAAAAGACCTGCGGCGTGGAGCGTCAGCCGTTCGAACCAGCGCAGCTTGTAGTCGAATTTCGGGCCAGGCGCCGGGTTGCCGTTCGGAAGGTAGAGGGAACTAATGATGATGCCATTGATTTCCGCTTCGATATAGCGGCTGTGAAGGTCTTCGGGATCGCCCGGCAAGCCGCGCGCTGTTTCGCGCGGCTTGCCACCGCGCGCAAGGATTGCCACACCATTCCAGCTCTTTTGCCCGTGCCAAAGGGCGCTGTAGCCAGCCTCCTGAATTGCAAGCGCCGGGAATTTCTCTTCCGGAGCCTTCAACTCCTGCAAACAAACGACGTCGGGACGACTTTGCTCCAGCCAGCGGAGCAGGACTGGCAATCGACCGTTTACGCCGTTGACGTTGTATGTGGTAATTTTCATCGCAATTGGCCATCCACCATTACCAACCGACTGGACAAAAAGGGAGCGTGAAAACGTCGCGGTTAGAGCACATCGGCAAACTCAGGATGCCGTTCAAAGAATGTCACGACGAAGGAGCATCGCGGACGAAGTCTCCAATGTCGCTGGTCTGGATGCATAAACTGTAATCCCGCCAACGTAACCGCCCTGCATCCAAACGCAACCGGCGGGGTCTTCCTAATTGTCCCGGATTAGCACCTCATGCATGAAGAGGCTGATCCACTCTTTGGCTTCGACGCGATCATCGAGCGAGCCACCGGCCAAGGCGTATCCACCTTCCGGTCTCTGGATTAGGGTCGCTTCGCCGAAGGCCGCGATGATGGTCTCGGTTTCAACGACATTTTCTGCAAAACAGGTGGCTGTCATAATTTCATTTCAAGATTGACGGAACCTATACGATGGGTGAACATTTGTCCACCATGAATATGGATGCGACAAAACGGCAGCTGGCGGTGCTGAAGGTTATCGAGCGGCAACGCTCCCTCGGCGAACCCGCGCCAACGTTGCGCGAGATTGGCCACGAACTGGGAATGCCCAACGTGAGCGCCGTCGCGAAACATGTGCAGGCATTACGGCGCAAAGGGCTGTTGGATGCTCTCGACGGCAAGAGCCGCAGCCTGCGCGTCATTTCTCCATTGCGCGATCTGCAAAGCGCCGTCGCGCACATTCCCATTTTCGGCTCAATTCCGGCCGGCTTTGCCCAGGATCGCGAGCAATCGGCGGAAGGATGTGTCTCTGTAGATGTCGAAACGCTCGGGTTCAAACCGGGCCGGAACACTTTTGCGCTGCGGGTCTCGGGCGATTCGATGATTGGCCGGCACATCGTCAGCGGAGACATCGTGATTCTGGAACACGGGCCCGAACCCCGGAACGGCGACATCGTTGCGGCCCTCATCGATGGAGAAAGCACCCTCAAGACCTTTCTCGTCAAAGCCGGAAAGCCCTACCTCCGGGCCGAGAACCCAAAATATCCCAATCTCATTCCTGCCCAGGAACTGATGATCCAAGGAGTATTTAAGACGCTCATCCGAAAGGCGCGTGAATGAACCATGCGCACCATTGTTCATCTGGATGCGGATGCCTTTTTCGCCGCAGTCGAGCAGGCGTCTGACGCTAATTTGCGCGGTAAACCGATCGCCGTCGGGGGCGAAAAACGTGGCATCATTGCATCGGCGTCGTATGAAGCCCGCAAGTTCGGGGTTTACACGCCCATGCCGACCATGCGGGCGCGGAAACTCTGCCCGAAGCTGATCGTCCTGCCTGGGGATTACGAACGGTACGAGCAGTTCAGCAATTGGATGTTCAGTTATTGCTACGACTTCACACCCGATGTGGAGCAGACGTCCATTGATGAGGGATATTTTGACCTCTCTGGCGCGCGGAAACCTCCGGTTGAGATCGCGCTGACCATTCGCAAGGCCATCGGTCAGAAGCTCAAGATCACGGTCAGCGAAGGCATTGCCACGAATAAACTCGTGAGCGCCGTGGCGTCCAAGTTGAGGAAGCCGAATGCTTTCGACGAAGTGCCACCCGGCGAGGAAATGCCCTTCCTTCAACCGTTGCCCAACAAATGGCTTCCAGGAGTTGGACCCAAGACCAGTACCCGGCTTAATGCCGCCGGTTTGGCGGAAATCCGCCATGTCGCTGCCACGCCATTGGAAATGTTGGAATTGCTGCTCGGTCAACAAGCGGCCGTCATTCGGCAATATTCACGCGGAATTGATGAACGACCGTTGATTCCCGTCCGCGAATCACAGAAAACTTTCAGCCATCAGGAAACATTTGGGAAGGATTTGACCGACGAGGAATACGTTGAAGCCGTGCTGCGTCGGATGGCGGACGATCTGTTCGCCAAAGTGCGTGGTGAGAAGCGAACCATCCGCACGCTCAATGTGCGGGTTCGTTACAACGACATGGGCGAGGATCAGGTCAGCGAGAGTCTCGCCGAACCGAGCGATCTTGAAACCGATATTTACGGCCGGCTGCATGGCATGTTGCGAAGAGCTTGGAAGCGGCGGGTGAGCTTGCGCTTGGTGTCGTTGAAATTATCGAACGTTTATGATGGCCGGTTTCGCAGCGAACTGCCGCTGGATGTTCCGGCGCAACGCCAGGACGCGCGCGTCCGACTCGCAGCCGTGATTGATGAACTTCGTCACGCTCGCGGGCGCTCCGTCATCCTTCGCGGCCACGATTTTCGGCTGTTGCACCCACCAACGGAAACCATTTCCACCGCTCCCGTCGCCCCGATCGTTCGCCCGCGGGTCGTTCCGGCAAAACACGTCGCTCCCTATGTCCCGCTGCGCATCCGAAGCCATTATTCGTTTCTCGATTCCATGCTTTCGCCGACGGCTATTGTTGACATCGCGAAGCAACACGGCATGCCGGCTGTTGCGCTCACCGATTCCGGGAATCTCCACGGGGCCGTTGAATTCACCGAAGCCACCAAGAAAGCCGGCATCAAACCGATCCTTGGCGTGGAATTGCGGGTGGGAGATCATCGATTGCTCCTCTACGTGGAGTCAACTCATGGATACCACAACCTCTGCCGATTGTTGTCGCGTCACGCCGAACGCACTGACCGGAATAGCGACGAGGCTTCAGTGGTCGGACAACAACGTCGTCCTTATCGCCTGAGTGAATTCGACGGTTTTACGAGCGGTTTGATCGCCGTCGGCAACGATCTGGAATTGGCCGAGATGTTTCCGGAACGGTTTTACCGGATGGTTAGTGCGGCGAAGGTCGCGGAAGATTTCCCGGCTGTGGCGTGCCCGGCCATTCATTACACTTCCCCGAATGACCGACAGCGCTACGACATCATCCAGAGCATCCGGACACTGACCCTCTTGAAAGAGGAACATCCGGATAAATCAATCAACAGCCGGTTGCATTTCCGCCCGCCCGCAGAGATGGCAAACGCTTGCAAGGAGCATCCGGAGTGGATTCGGCATACAAATGAAATCGCGGAGCGCTGCCGTTTTGAACTGCCTTTCGGAAAACCACAATTTCCTGCCTTCCACCCGTCGGATGGTTCAACCGCCAAAGACTTTCTCTGGCGCATGGTCATGCAAGGCCTGCAAGCCCGATATGGATCGCGAGCAAGTCAGTTTCATGCTCAAGCGAAAGAAGAACTCAGCATCATCAGCGATGTGGGTTACGAGGATTATTTCCTAATCACCTGGGATTTTTTGCAGGAATGCCTCCGGCGAGGCATCGACTGGATCACCCGCGGCAGCGCGGCGGACAGCCTGGTCTGCTATTGCCTGGGTATCAGCGGCGTCTGTCCCATTCGTTTCGACCTCTATTTCCGACGCTTCCTCAACAAGGAACGGATGGCGCTGCACAAACTCCCGGACATCGACATTGATTTCGCGCACGACGTGAAAGACGACGTAGTGGAACTCATTTTCGAGAAGTATGGCCGGGGGCATTGCGCCGTCGTGGGCGGCTTTTCGACGTTCCAGGCGCGTAGCGCTTTCGCTGAAGTCGCCAAGGTGCTGGGCGTGGCCGAACGTGAGGTGCGAAAGTTTACCGAGCATTTCCCCTGGGGCTTTGGCGGCGGCTGGGTACCGGATGAACAGGCTCCGAAGGGCGGTGATGGATTGATCGAACTGCTGAAGGCGAGACCTGAAACCAGTGATTTGCCGATCGAGGAGGAGCCTTACCGAACGGCGATTCAGATGGCGGAGTTCCTGGATGGCATGCCTCGTTATCCCAAGATGCATCCGTGCGGTTTGGTCCTGTCCCGCCAGCCGATGCATGAACTGACGCCCACGTTCATCGCCAACAAAGGTTACGCGACGACTCATTTCGACATGGACGCGGTCGAGACAATTGGCTTGGTGAAGATGGACATTCTGGCCCAAGGCGGTTTGGCCGTCATGAGGGATGTCAAACAAATGCTGGACGCGCGCGGCATCGAAGTGGACTTGGAACGATGCATCGCCAGAAACAAAGCCAATGGTCAGTTGCTGCTGGGCAATCCAGATGCCATTGAGCCCTGGAACGATCCCAAGGTCTGGGAAATGATTGCTACCGGGCATGGCCGAGCAGTGCATCACATCGAAAGCCCAGCCATGACCAGCCTGTGCCGGATGTGCAACGTGAGCGAAATTGACGGACTGATCGCCATCGTGAGCGTCATTCGGCCGGGGGCGGCCAACGAAGGCAAGAAACTCTCGTTCACCCGGCGTTACCAGGGGATGGAGCCGATCGCTTATCCTCATCCATCGCTGGAAGGGTGCCTGCGGAGCACTTATGGGCTGGTGGTTTACGAAGAGCACATTCTCCAGATCTGTGAAGCCTTCGCCGGTTTGCCACCGGGCCGGGCCGATGTATTGCGACGCGCGTTGAACAAACAGAAGCGCGCGGTCATCGAAGAAATATTTGGTGAATTTGTCCGATCCTCGTTGGCGCGGGGCCACACCCAGGAAAAGACTCTGGAAGTCTGGGAGTTGGTCACTGGATTTGCAGGTTACGCGTTCTGCAAGGCGCACAGCACGGCTTACGGCGTAGAGGCTTATCAATCAGCCTGGCTGAAGCGTTATTTCCCGGCGGAATTCATGGCCGGAGTGCTGACCAACGGGAAAGGGTTTTACCACCCGCTGGTCTATGTGCTGGAGTGTCACCGGCTTGGGCTGACTTTTCTACCTCCCTCGGTAAACGAACCTGGGCCGGCCTTCGTTCCTCATGGCAAGGCCATCCGAGTGCCCATAACACGCGCCAAGGGTCTGACCACCCGCACCATTGATTCAATAAACGCGGCCCGGGAACGCGGACCATTTAAGTCGTTAACTGACTTTTTTCACCGGGTGGCGCCCGCCGGCGAGGAATTGGAAACGATGATTGGTGCAGGTGCCTTTGATGAATTCGGCGAAACACGCACACGGCAATTCTGGCAGGCGCAACATTTGATCAGGGCGTACTCCACCAAGGTCGAGAAGAACCAGGGCTGGCTGATCGCGCCCCCCGGTTTGGAGCAGCTTCCGGCGATTCCTTTGAACGAACCCACCCGCCGCGAACGATTGGAAGCCGAAACGGAGTTGTTTGGTTACGCCGTCAGCGGTCATCCATTGGAGCTTTTTGCGGACATCGCATGGGATACCTATTGCCCGGTTAACCGTCTCGCCGAATTCGTCGGCCAGACGATCACCACTTGCGGGCTGATCGTGGAACAACGCACTCACCACCAGATCACGGGCGAGCCGATGAAATTTCTCTCCATTGCCGACTGGACTGGGATCGTGGAAACCGAGTTGTTTGCACAAACCTACCGGACATATGGCTTGGCCACGGTGCGCTATCCGGTGCTCGAGATCCAGGCGCGGATCGAGCCTTTTGATAATGCCCGGGGGTTTAGCCTGCGGGCCCTGGCCGCAAGAAGCCCACGACAAAAGCCAAAACTCAGCTAATTCGGGGCAGCACCGAAGCAGCCTGCCATTTTCCAGGCTCGTGGCAGACCCGCGATCCACCTGTCACGGCCCGAATCCGCGATTCATGTCCCATAAAGGATAATGCGGAAGCGCTCCCGCGGGATCTCGAACGAAAGCCTTAGTTTGCAGGGCCATCTCACGTGCCCGCTTTCGCGCCGCGGAGGCAATAGTTTTACGTCCGAGAGCAGGAACGCAGGTGCCGGAGCGCACCACGCCGGAAGGCGGAGTCAACTTCTCTATAGCAGAAGCTACAAACCGAACCGCATCTTTCGCTTCCGCCCATCACGAAGCTGAACTTCGTGTTCCGGCCGGTGAAGCGATTCGGTGCGAAACCACAGTTGATCAACGGATCCTAAACCCGGTCGAGAGGTGTTCTCACGAGCGCCCCTGACCATTTCATTTGCGATGGGCCATCGCTGCCCGGGAGGCTCCACTTGACAATTTGGCGCCTCGTTTCAGAATGCCGCCCACTATGGTGCGTATGGCTTGCTTCTGTCGAGTTACGCTCGCGGTTGGATTGGTGGTCATGGCCGCTGCGAGTTCATTGCGGGCGGACACAAGCGTCGAATGGAAAGGTGGCGACGGCAATTGGGACGAGGCGGCGAAATGGGGCGGGAGGCTACCGTGGCGAACGGTCGAGGCGCGCATCAACGGCACTCGAGCGGAGCCAAGCGATGTGACCGTAATGAGTTCAGACGTGCTGGTCAACCACCTGGGCATCGCCGACGGAGGCAACAGCCAGGCATCGCTCGTGTTGGATGGCAGGACGCTCGCAGTGACCGCGGGCATGGATGTTGGCAAGTACGATGGTTCGGAAGGGAAGCTCACAATCAAGGGCGGAAAACTGTTTATAAATACGATCTTCGTATCAGGCGGCGGCGGTCCCGGCATGAAAGGGCGCGGTACGGTTGAGGTTCAGGACGGCAGCATTGTTTCCAAGCTCATCGAACTGGGCCAGTCCTCCGGGAGCTCATGCACGTTGCGTATGGTGGGTTCGAAAGCTTCGGGAGTAATGGTCGAAGACGGTTTGCAAATCGGTGTCTATAATTACCTGAGTCTGGAGAGCAACCCACCGCCGAGCACGACTGAATTGGATTTCGAACTTGATCCAGAGGGCGTCACACCGATATTCACTTGGGGCAAGACAGAAGGGCGTATTTGCTTTCCCGTTCCCGATGGCAAGGGCAACGGCGTTGGGACGTGTCGATTGCGAATTGGCCTGCTGGACGCGCCGCCTTCGGGCGACATTCTTTTGGTTGATTCGGCCAACCCGTGCAAAGGGGCGTTCACGGGACTAGCAGAAGGCGCACAAGTGCGGGCGGAATTTGGAGGCAAGGCTTACGTATGGACGCTGACCTATCGCGGCGGCGCAAAGAAGCGCGACATCATGGTGACCGATGCGCGCGTTGCCGATGCCGACGGCAAAATGATTCCTTACATGACTGGAAAACCTGCCAAGGCTTTCCACTTCGATCCGGCCATTGTGCAGTCCAGTTACCGCGAATTCTATCGGCAATGGGATGCGCAATCGCCGCCGCTCGGCAACGGAACCTTGGCCTTTCCCGGAGCCGAAGGCTACGGAGCTTTCACGAAAGGGGGACGCGGCGGGAGAATCTTTGTTGTGACCAATCTCAACGACTCCGGGCCGGGCAGCCTGAGAGAAGCCGTTGAGGCAAAGGGGCCGCGCACGGTGGTTTTCAACGTGGGCGGCATCATTGAAACAACGGGCCTGGATGTCCGCGAACCTTGCCTCACGATCGCGGGCCAGACCGCTCCCGGCGATGGAATCTGCATCAAGAAAGGGGCGGGCAACGCCAATGCCTTCAATATTTCGCGAACCCATGACGTGATCATCCGCTATCTGCGTTTTCGCGCCGGAAAAAACACCGGCGAGGTGCGATGCGAGTCTTTCCGAATCTCCGACAGCGAGAATGTAATTGTTGACCATTGTTCAGCCAGTTGGGGCAATCCGGAAACGTTCTCCGCTGCCGGAGCAGTGGACCGTTGCACGGTGCAATGGTGCATCTTTTCCGAAGGAAATAATGCGCAAGACCACGCTTTTTCAACGATCATCGCGGGAGATCGCAGCACCTGGCATCACAATCTTTTCGCGCACATGCTCAGCCGCGTGCCGCGATGGGGAGACATCACGGTGGAATGCGATTTTCGCAATAACGTCATCTACGACTGGGGGCATACTTGCGGCTATGGGGATATGCGCAGCCTGGATTACGTCAACAATTACCTTCGCTCGGGCCGTTCCACCACCCAAAGCCCGCCGTACTTCATCATCGACCCGAAAGTCGTCCTGCCGGCTTCGTTGTACCTGCACGGCAATGTCATGGTCGGAAGACCCGATGTCTGCCAGGACAATTGGAAAGGAGTCAAGACCGACCGCGTTTGGCAAAGCCCGACCCCATTTCCCGCTCCACCCGTGCGGACGCAAACGGCCGAGGCAGCTTTTGAACTGGTGCTTGAGCACGCTGGAGCAACCCTCCCCAAACGCGACGCAGTGGACGCGCGGGCGGTGGGGGACGCGCGCCACGGGACCGGCAGGATCATCGACAGCGAGGAAGAGGTCGGAGCCTGGCCCGCCTACGCCTCCGGGCAACCGCTGGTCTGCACGGCTAACGACGGCATCCCTGACGAATGGAAGAAGTCCCACGGTTTGCCGCTCAACGATCCGAACGTTGCCAACGCCGTCAACGCCGACGGCTACACGACTTTGGAAGTTTACGTGAATTCCCTGGCAAACCCTTAATTGCTCGGACGCTGACGCGCGCCACAGACCGGCTGGTTCGGTATCTGATTACCGCTTGTGGCTGTGCGGATGCGAATCCCGTCGCCCTGACCATTTCATTTTTGATGGGCCGAAGTCGATTGATTATCTTCCACGAATAAGGAGGGGACCTTAACGATTTCGACTCGGAGGTCGCGTCTCTGAACGCCTTGCGTCAACGATGGCAAGTGAGGCGGGAGTTGGCAGTCGGGTCATGAGCGCGACCGTTCCTCTCCTACGTTGCCACTTTTTCAGGGGCGAGAGCCAGGCCCATCACGAGGAATAAGATTTGTATTCCAAGAAAAACCGCGAAGGCCAGGGGCCAGTGGCTTTCTGTGCCGGCTTGCATTTTTCGGCTGGCCTCAAGAAGGCCGGCGCCAAACCAGGCCAGGCTGACCATGATATTGCCTCCAAGGCACATCAGTATCGTGGCGCGTTCGCTCATGCGGCGTCGCTGCATGACTGACAGAACCATGAACCAGATCACCACACCGAATGCTCCCGCTTCCTTGGCATCGCCCATCAAGTATTTTCCATAGTGTTGATGGCACCACACCATCGCCAGCACAAAGCCCGCGATCACCAGTCCCGCCGAAAGCTGGCTGAATAGAAGCACGGCGCGATGCAACGATTGCCGCCGGTCAGGCGACCAGGCGCGGAACAGTCTGTAACATACATAAGCTATGCCGAATCCCCCGGCACAAAAGGCCGCGACGTAACCGACAGTCACGCTAAAGATATGCACCGCCAGGAGAAGGCCCAGCTTTCCGGCCAGCAGTCGTTGTGACAACCAGACCAACATCACCAAGGCCGTAGTGGCGAAGAGCGAGCGACCGACTCTCTCCGGCCAGCACGCCGGACGCTTCAACTTGCTGAACTCTGTTCGCAAAGCTCCGGGCGTTCCCACGCGCGAAACCGCAAGATGGAACGCCTGCTCCTCCGAGTTGCCAGCAGAAATATGCGCGCGGATGTCCTCGCGCAGATGATTTTCCAGTTCATCCAGGGTCATAGGCGGTTTGATGCCGCCGGCCAGCATCTGCCGCCGCCATTGCGAAATTCCTTGTTCGAGGTTAAACATTTTGACCTTTCCACAGACCGTTGAAGACGGACGAAAGCAGGGTCCATTGCTCGCGCTTTTCCTTGATGGCCTGATCGCCGTCCTTCTTGATGGAATAGCATTTGCGCTTGCGTCCGTTCTCGATTTCCACCCAGCGCGACTTGATCCAGCCGTTATCCTCCATCCGATGCAAGACCGGATAAAGCATCCCGTCCGTCCATTGGATTTTGTCGCCGGAGAGCCGCTTGACCTCCTGAATCAGTTCATAACCGTAATTCTCGCGCCTAGGGAGCAAGGACAGAATCAACGGCTCCGTCGAGGCGGCCACAAGTTCTTTTTCAATCATGACTCGCATTCTACATTGTGTCGCTATGTATGTCAAGCGGGAAAATTAAAAAGATGGAGCCGCCGATGAAAGGAACGCATCCCGCGATTTGATAAGCAAGTCAAACACATGCGAACACTGCCGTGGAGAAGAGGCGGGTGATAAAATGTCGGATTCTGCCCAAACGGGGTGTTTAATAGTAGAGATGAATAAGAAGCTCGACGCCCAACTGCTCAGAGAATACGTCGAAGACGGAAATGAGGATGCGTTTCGCGAAGTGGTTCTCCGGCATACGGATTTGATTTATTCGGCGGCGTTAAGGCAGGTGACCTCACCCGATCTGGCGCGAGATGTGACCCAGAGCGTCTTCATTGATCTGGCCCGCAAGGCCAAATCTTTGGCGCAGGCGCAGGATCGTGCCGCTTCGCTTGTAGGCTGGCTCTACCGCGGCACCCAAAATGGCAGAAGCAAAACTGGCACTGGAAGATGTTTTCACGGCGCAGAAGAGCGATCCATGACGGCGGAATGCCAACCCCGCGCGATGTCGCGGGCGACGCGCTCCCACAGTGCTCTCCTTGCAAGGTTTTGAATCAAAAGCGTTAATGCGCGCCTTTTGATGGCTCGGGTCTCAGGCCAGGCGCGGCCTTTCCACAGCCAGGCCTTGGTCATAGTTTGTTGTTCGTTTCCCCAGTTTGAGCGGCCTCTTGAGACTCGGCCAGCTTCTTTTTCCACTCGGCTGCCTGGGCGGGCTTGCCCCAGGCATCGTAGAGCTGCGTCAGCCACTGGAGCGACTCAGTGACGCGGCGCGCGGGGTTGAGATAGGGCGGCATGCTGGCTTCGGCGTGCTCCAGCCCTCGGCAGCCTTCCAACAGCAGCGGTTCAGCTTCGGAGTATTTCGCCTCGCCCGCCAGACTGGCGCCGAGCAGGCTTTCCACATAAAAGCGAAAACCGGCATCCGGCCAGTATTTTTCAGCGAGCGGCAAACCTTCCCGCAAAAGGGCCTCGGCCTCGGCGTTTTTGCGCTGGGAGAGACGGACGGCGGCCATGTGAGCGACAATGCGAGGGGTCGCCACCGGGATGGCGTCCGGGTTGCGCCGGACCGCTTGCAGAGCCAATTCGCAAAGCGTCTCAGCGCGATCGGCTCGTCCTTGCTCAAGGTACTGCCAGCCCAAGGCGCTCAGATGCCAGATCAGGAACGGGCTTTTCTCAATGGGCAGCCCGCGGATGAAATTCAGCGCCTGGCCGGTGAGCGGCTCCGCCTTGTCGAACCGTTGATGCATGACGTAAAACCGGGCCAGGATCAAGGTGGATGCGATGGTGAGAGGATGGCCTTCGCCGAGGACCCGGCGGCGCAATTCCAGGCACCGCTGCGACATGGCTTCAGCCTTCTCCACTTGATCCAAATTGACATAAGCGACGGCCAGTCCCGTCATCAGCCCGGCCGTTTGCGGATGCTCCTCACCCATCACCCGGCGCGACCGTTCGAGGGCGTCCTCGGAGAACGTCGGTGTCTTGGCGTCTTGCCAATTGAGATAGAAGGCAATGCCCATCGTAAAGATGAGCCTCAGCGTCCGCGGGTCGTCCGCGCCCAAGACCTCGCGATGAATCGCCAAAGCCTTGTAAAAGAGCGCTTCGATTTCAGACCACGGTCTTTCTCCTAGAAACATCAAGGTGGAGGCGCGTGCTTGCATGAACTGAAGGGTGAGCGGGTCCTTTTTGCCTAAAACAGCGCGGCTCTCTTCGAGCCCCAGGCGAGTCAGCGGTTCGGCTCGGGCCGCGCCGCCGCTCCACCAATATGCCATCGCCAATCCGTAAAGGGAGCGCAGAGTTTCGGGGTTGCTTTCGCCAAGGTGCTCCCGGTCAAGCCGCAGAGCGCCTTCATAAAGCTCGATGGCCTTCGCATAGTCGCCGAGCTCGGTATAAATGGAGCCGAGAGTCTGCCGGATGGCGGCCTCGACGAGCGGGGCCCGGCCAGTGGCGCGATCAAGCTGTTCGGCGACCCGGTCGAGCAAAGTGCGGACCTTGAGATCGCGGTCCGCCTGATAGCCGGGGCTGGCTTGGCTCAGCACGTCGTCCTGGATGAAGTGCAGCGCGGCTTCGGCATTGGCCTTTTCGGCCTGGGCTTGGGCTTCGGCCGCCAGCGCGCGGCGGAGTTCCTTCCTGGCCCGCAAGGCTTGGGTCGCGCTGATCACCGTCCCTGTCAAAACCACTGCGAGCAAAAGCGACGCGCTAGCGAACACCGCCTTGTTCCGCCGGACAAACTTCTGCGCCTTGTAGGCCGCGCTGGGCGGGCGCGCTGCCACCGGCTCATTGGTCAAATGACGCTGGATGTCCACCGCCAGGCCGTTGGCCGTCTCGTAACGCCGCATCCGGTCTTTCTCCAGGCACTTCACTGTAATCCAGTCCAGGTCGCCCCGGAGCTGGTGCCTTAGCTTCGACGAGTCAACGGAACGCCGCCGGGCCGCCGTAGTCAGCCCTTCGGCCCCCAGCGCGGCCAGCCTGGCACTCGGACGGACCGGCTCCTTCTCCCGGATTGTCTGGCGCATCGCGTCCAGCCCCTGGGACATCAGTTCCTTGGCGTCGAAGGGCGTGCAGCCGACGAGCAATTCGTAGAGCAACACTCCCAGGCTGTAAATGTCGCTGCGCGTGTCGATGTCCAGCCCGCTCATCTCCGCCTGCTCCGGGCTCATGTAGGCCGGCGTGCCGATAAACTGCTGGAGCTGCGTATAGACCGTCTTGTCGGTCAGTTGCTGCAGCGTCGCCTTGGCAATCCCGAAATCAATCACTTTGGGCACGGGCGCACCATCGTGCAGCGTCACTAATATATTCGACGGCTTGATGTCCCGGTGGATGATGCCCTTTTGGTGCGCGTGCTGAATGGCCTGGCAGACCTTGATAAAGAGGCCCAGCCGCTCCTTGGTGGCCAGGTTGTTCTGGTCGCAAAACAGGGTAATGGGGATGCCGCGCACCAATTCCATGACAAAAAACGGTCGCCCGGTTTCAGTGGCGCCCGCGTCGAACACCTTGGCGATGTTGGGATGGTCCATCATGGCCAGGGCCTGGCGCTCGGCCTCGAACCGGGCCACCACCGCCTTGGTGTCCATCCCCAGCTTGATGACCTTCAAGGCGACGCGCCGCCGCACCGGCTCCGTCTGGTCGGCCACATAGACGACGCCGCACCCTCCTTCGCCCACCTTTTCCAGGAGCTTGTAGCGGCCGAGCATTTGGCCAATCGATTCGTCGGGCGGCTCAGCGGGGAACTCTATCGCCACCGTGGAGCGGGCTTGGGTTGAGCCGGATGCGCCACTCGCGGGCGGCTCTTCGGCGGCCAGCAATGCTCCCAAACGCTGGCGCATGGCCGCGTTCTCCCCGCAAGCGCCGTCCAGAAAACTGGCGCGTTCCGCGGAGGGCCGTTGCCGCGCCTGGCGAACGATCCAATCTTCTCGATTTTCCGAAGGCGGCATGAAAGGTCTTTAAGGATGGGAGTAATCTATCCTCCCGCAAATTGCCAGTTTCAAAACCGCCTCAACGAGCAGGCGGCGCGCAGCGACACGCTGCCACTGGGCACGGCCCCCCCGGGGGGGCACAGCGGCTCAATTTACCTCAATTGGGTTCAATTTGGTTCGGGATGGCCTGGACTTCCGGCATCTGTGGTTGAGCCAGGAGGGGAGGTTCCCAAATCCTCGCCTAACCTTAGCGCTACGTCTGAATGCTTCGATAGGAATCGTATAGCACCGCCAAGATGCGGTCGGCGAGACGCCGACCGCGGCGACCGAGACGGTCGCGCTCCCCAAGCCGGAAATTCGCTCGCCTTAGGCGAGGATTTGGGGAGGTTCTGGGCCAGTTGGCGTTTTTGGAGGCGCGGGTTAAGCTGCCGGCGGAGGGGCCAGCGGGAGGGGGACGATTCTGCCGCTGCGCGCCAGCGCGGCCCTCGAAAGCGTTGCCTCGTTTCCATGCGCGGCAACGATAGCAAGAATGAGTCGAGACTAAAATCCTACGGAAGGTTTTTGGACAGGTTTATTGCGCCCCAATGCAGGGAAGCTGTTTTACGGTCATTCCTGCGGAGACTTAGAATGCAGTTTGCCGCCAGGCAATTTGTGCCAGGGCGAGGCGAGAGCGACGCGCACCCCTCTCTCCGCCTCTCTCCCCGCTCGCGCGGGGCGAGAGTGAAATAGGCTCTGTATATCCATGTACGTATATACGATTCCCGGCTTTTGCCCGGCACAACTGCTTCCAAGAGAAGAACTGTGTCTCGCACCCAGGAGTGGAAAGGAGTGGAAAAGGGAGTTGCAAATCTGTGGAGGAGAAGAAAATCGAAGAAGACCCACGCTGGCTGTGGGCCAGAATCCAAATGGGAGATTTTAGGTAATACCGTCAAACAATGTGAGGACTTTTTCGCAAATCGGGACATGGCTGTTTGCGGTGGCGTTGCTGGCAGGAGGGAGGTCCTCCGGTTACGCGGTTGAAGTCGGGACAGGGGCGATTCCTCTGGCCATCACATCCATGGCCACGCAAGAAGACAGTTTGGTTTTGACCGCCTCGATTCCGCCCGGCTTGAAACGCGTGACGTTGGAGACGCGTTCAGCCCTCGACGCTCCGTGGGAAGAGGTCGAGCAGACGAATACCCCGGCGGGCGGGGGCGAATTGACTTTCGTTTTTCCGCAGTCCTCGGACGTGGCGCGCTTCTTCCGTCTGCGGGGTAATCCGGCGGTTCCGGCCGCCGCTGGTATCAAGTGAATTAGAATACGTCGCGACGGCCCCGTTGAGCGAAAGCCTGTCGAACGGCAACGCGGTGTTCCATTACAAAGGACAGGTGCAGGGTTCCGATAAGATTCTTATCACGCACGAGGGAGCGCTCTGGACGCACATCAATTGGGACTACCCGCCGCAGCCGGTTTCGATCAACGGCACGTCCTGGAATCCGAGGGAGAAGAATTACTTGAGCACAGCCGGGCCGGCGAAGTTCCTGCCGGATTCCTTCTCGCTGGAATCGGTCGATTTGGAGATCGTCAAAAGGCGGGACGTCGTCGCACTGGAGCGGACCGGCGGCGGTTTAATGGTTTATCTCGATGATGCGTTATGGGTTCGCTTCGCGGACAACCCAAATGGGAGCGATTCTTACGAAATCGAGATCGCGTTTGCGCCTGAACAATCCCAGTATTAAATCACGTTCCAGAAGCCATTCTCAAACTGGTCTGAGAGTCGCTCCCGGCGGAGTGTCCCCGCGGCGAAGCACCTTAGTCGTCCGAACTCCCGAAATTTGGGTTTCCTCTACGGACCGGCATATCAATTCCCCAAACTCAGGCTCGCGTAGTTTGGGCGTTGCGGCAGCAACGCCCTACCTGTTGATGGTGGGGCGGCGCTTGGCGGCGCCGCCCAAATTGCGAATTTCACTTTCCCGTTGGCATAGCTCAGAGTGTGAGGCGTCAACGCGCCCCGCCTTCAAGAGATACGGTGGCCGCATTTTCCGTTGGGAACAGCAAGCGAGCAAGGCGCGAAGGCGCGTAGCCGGAACGATGCAGTTGAACGGGGAGCGCGACCGTCCCGGTCAATGCCACTAGTTTTTGTGGGCGCAATTCGGGGTTACTTTCAATTGTTGACGCGCTTTTTTTCGGGAACCAATTAAAGGCGGATAGGGCTGGCGCAGGTGCCGT
>JBKQWF010000031.1:0-30797 GCA_052139695.1 Limisphaerales bacterium | reverse complement strand
CTCGGGTATCAAAGTCTCGAAGGAAGCTATGCAAGCTGTGCGCCTGACCCCGAACGCATTTCATGGCGAGTGGAACTACACAATATCGCATTAACTGTGACAGTTATTTTTGCGCGGCTCCTAAGCTTTAACCTGCAAGTGAGGCGTGGCATGACGCTCTCGCAACTTCGCCTTTACAAAGGGAAGGAAAATGACATCTCGCTAACGATGGAGGAATTATATCTCTTGGACGACGATGAATTTCCCGTTGTGGATGAACATGGACAACCCTATAGACAGCCTTGTGCCGGTCGCCCCGATGATATTTGGTTTCCCTTCTGCCCTAATGTCGATCCTGATCCCATATTTAACTGTTCCGCTTTCGTCGCGAAAGATGGCCGAGAATTGTCGCCCATTGACCCCGATCTAGAATCGTATTATGACCCCAGACAATACAGGGAGCCAGTAGAATCGAAACACGGAGCTATTACTCTGCGTCCAAACCAACTGTATATTCTACGCTCAAAAGAGCGCCTTAGAATACCAGACCATCTCGCGTTGGAGTGCCAATCTTACACCACCGAAATGGGGGACTGGCGTATTGAATACGCGGGTTTTGCACATCCATATTTTGGAAGAATGCACAACTCTGACAAAGGAACGCCAATTATCTTCGAGGTTCGAGGACATAACGGGCCAACAATTCTTACGCAGGAAGTTCCATTGGGTAATGTTCGTTTTCTGCGGATGTCAAAACCTGCCCAAGAACCGAAATCCCCTTCTTACGAGCAGCAGGAACTCAAACTATCAAAATGTTTCAAAAGCTGGCGAGCAAATTAAACTCCTTTCAGCATCAATTTGGGCGGCTATTGAATACCTAGGCAAATTTTCTGGCCTTAAAAAATCGCAAAGCCTGGAGCGCGGGGGTGATTCTGCTGGTGTTGCTGGCGGTTGGGGTTCGCCTGCGCCTGCTCGCCATGCCGCTCGAACGAGACGAGGGGGAATTTGCTTACATGGGCCAATTGATGCTCCAAGGCATTCCTCCCTATCAACTGGCTTTCAACATCAAAATGCCGGGGATTTATGCCGCTTACGCCTTGATCATGGCTTTATTTGGCCAGGACGCTGCCGGCATCCATCTGGGGTTTCTCTTCGTGAATTTGGGCAACCTGGTGCTCGTTTATTTCCTGGCTCGCCGCTGGCTGGATGAAGCAGGAGTGTTGGTCTGTTGCGCGGCGTATATATTACTTTCACTGAGTTCGGCGGTTTTTGGGTTGGAGGCCCATGCCACCCACCTGGTCATCCTCTTTGCGCTCGGAGGCTTGCTCCTTTTGTCGCGGGCAAGGGAAAAAAAGAGGCGTGGCGCTTTCTACCTTAGCGGAATGCTTTTCTGCTTGTCGTTCCTCTGCAAGCAACCAGGGCTATTCTTCGCGTTCTTTGCCTATGCGCTGCTGCTGGCCGACGGTTGGAGGGCAGGATTGGCCCAATGGCGGTTGTTTCTGAGGAATTTGATTCTCTTTTCCGCCGGTTTAATCACGCCTCTGGCGGCGACCTGCCTCCTCTTATGGCGGGCGGGGACGTTTGCGCGCTTTTGGTTTTGGACAGTAACTTATGCGCGCGTCCATGCGGCCATGTTGCCGCTGTCCTTTGTCCGCCACCGGTTGGTGGAGATTTTCACTTACGGCTTTGACCCGTGGCTCTTTTTCATGGGTCTGGCCGGATGGCTTTGGCTGCTATGCCGGAAGGGCGAGGCGGAGCAGAAGTTCTTTTTTACTGGATTTTTGGCCAGTTCGGCGGCGGCGTGCTTAGTCGGACGGTACATGGCGCGGCATTATGTGGTGGTGATGCTGCCGGTCATCAGCCTGCTCGTTGGCTGGGCGGTCCCGCGCGTCGCGGCCCTGCTGGCGCGGACGCGGTTTCCCGCGTTGCGATTTGTCCCCGGCGCGCTGTTTATCGGGGTGTGCGCCGGCTTGGCCGAACATAATTCGCCGGTTTGGTTTGAGATGCCGCCGGCCGTGGCCTGTTCGGATATTTATTTTGACTGTGCCTTTGTGGAATGCGTTGAGATCGCGCGCTACATTCGGGAGCATTCCAGCCCGGGGGACCGCATCGCGGTCATTGGGTCGGAACCGGAGATCTATTTTTACGCCCAGCGGCATTCCGTGAGCGGTTACATTTACATGTATGATCTGGTCGAGCCCCAGCCCTTTGAACACGCCATGCAGGAGGAATTTATACACGACGTCGAGACGGCCCGGCCCGAATATCTGGTGGTGGTCAATATGGATTCATCGTGGATGACCTGGGCGGAGGGTGATCGCCGGTTGTTCAACTGGGTCCACCAATACACCGGTTCCTACGACTTGGTCGGCCTCACGGAAATCTATCCCGACCACACCGAATATCGCTGGGGCACGGAAGCGGTGGCGGAAAAGCCCAAGACTTTGTCCGCCATCTTTACCTTCAAAAGAAGAGGGCCGGGCTAGCTTTAGCTCTTCGGCGCCATTTCCTTTTCGCGGTCTTCCATCGCGGCCTTGCGGGAGAGGCGGACGCGGCCTTTTTCATCAACCCCCAGGCACTTGACCCAGATTTCGTCGCCCATTTTGACGATGTCTTCGGTTTGTTTGACACGGAAGTTGGCCAGTTCGCTGATATGCACCAAGCCGTCCCGGCCGGGCAGGAATTCCACAAAAGCCCCAAATTCCTTGATGGTGACGACTTTGCCGCGGTAAATCTTGCCCACTTCCGCTTCCGCCGTCATTCCCTCGATGGCATCGCGCGCGATCTTCATTCCCTCCGCCGAGACGGAATAAATATTGACTGTTCCATCGTCGTCGATGTTGATCTCGCAGCCGGATTCCTCCACCAGCCGTTTAATGTTTTTGCCTCCCGGACCAATCAAAGCGCCGATTTTCTCCGGGTTGATCTTGACCTGGACGATGCGCGGGGCGTATTTGCTCATCTCCGCCCGCGGGGCGGACAGGGTCTGGGCCATGATTTTCAGGATATCGAGCCGGGCAACGCGCGCCTTTTCCAGCGCCTCAACCATAATGGCGACGGGCAACCCGCGCAGTTTGAGGTCTAATTGAAATCCCGTGATGCCTTTTTCGGTCCCCGCGATTTTGCAATCCATATCGCAAAAAGCGTCCTCCCATCCAATGATGTCGGTCAGCAACTTATAGGAGGAGACCTTGTCCTTGTCGTCGTGAATGGTGCAAAGGCCAATGCTGATGCCGGCGACCGGCCGCGCCATGGGCACGCCCGCGTCGAGCAAGGCCAGCGTTCCGCCGCAGACGGTGGCCATGGAGGTGGAGCCGTTGGACTCCATAATTTCGCTGGTGACGCGCACCGCGTAGGGATACGTCTCCAAAGGCAGCATTGGCTCAATCGAACGTTCGGCGAGAGCGCCGTGGCCAATTTCGCGGCGGCCAGGGCCGCTGATGCGTCCCGTTTCACCCACGGAATAATTGGGGAAATTGTAATGCAGAATGAACTTCTTCTGCGTTTCGCCGCCGGTGTAGGAATCGAATTCCTGCGCGTCTTCCGTCGTCCCCAGCGTGACCAGAGCGACGGCTTGCGTTTCGCCGCGGCTAAACAAGGCCGAGCCATGGGCCCGCGGGAGCAGGCCGACTTCGCAGACGATGGGTCGGACAACGTCAAACCCGCGGCCATCCAGACGCTTGCTTTCGTCCATGATCAGGCCGCGCACCGTTTCCTTTTGAATGTAATAGAAGGCTTCTTTCAGCACGTTTTCCGTGACTTTTTCCGCGCCGAATTTTTCCACTAATTTCGCGCCTACTTCGTCGGTGACGGCTTTGACGGCCGTCTCGCGTTCGAGCTTTTTGTGGGTCAGCAGCGCCGGGATCATTCTCTCGCCTGCCAGCGTCTTGGCTTCCGTCAAAATATCATCGGGCACGACGCTCACCGTAATGTCGCGCTTTTTCTTGGCGGCACGGGCGGCCAGGTCCTTTTGCGCCTCAATCAGCGGCTGGCAGCATTCGTGGCCGAACTTGAGCGCCGCGGCAAAATCCGCCTCCGTGATCTCCTTGGCCGCGCCTTCGAACATGACCACGTCCGTGGCGTTGCCGACGTAAATCAGGTCCAGGTCGCTGTCGCGCATCTGGCTATGGGTGGGGTTGGCGACAAATTGTCCATTGATGCGGCCGATGCGCGCCGCGCCCAGGGGCCCTTCCCAGGGAATATCACTAACAACCAAGGCCGCCGAGGCGCCCAGAATGCTGAGGATATCGGAATCGTTTTCGCCATCCGCGCTCAGAAGGATGCTTTGCACCTGCACTTCGTTAAACCACCCTTTGGGAAAGAGGGGGCGAATGGGGCGATCGGTCAAACGGCTGGTGAGGATTTCTTTCTCCGTCGGCCGGCCTTCGCGTTTGAAGTAGCCGCCGGGGAATTTTCCGGCCGCCGCCGCCTTTTCACGGTAATCGACCGTCAAAGGGAAGAAATCCTGGCCCGGCTTGGCCTTGCTCGCGGCGACCGCGGCGACCAAGACGATAGTTTCGCCGAGTTGCACGGTGACCGCGCCGTCTGCTTGATTGGCTAGTTTGCCGGTTTCGATGATGATTTGATTGCCCCCGACCAGGGCTGTGACTTTTTCTGACATAAGTGAACCTGTAGTATTAACGCCCCGCTGACGTGGAGGAACTTCAATCAAAACCGCCGCCGCTCCGTGCGCGCCGCCAGCGGTGCTGATTGAAATTTCTCGATTCAGCGAAGCCTCTTCCGCGAAGTTATTCCTGCCCACCGGACTGTTCGCGTTTCCGGGCCGATGGGTTGACCGGGCCACTTGCGTGGCCGAGGCTAGAGCATTCGCCCAGAAAGTAATCAGTGCCGCAGCTTGAGCTTTTTGGTGACCGTTTGATAACGCGTCAAGTCCGTATGGTGGAGATAATCCAACAACCGGCGTCGCTGCCCGACCATTTTCAGCAAGCCACGGCGCGAGCTGTGGTCTTTGATGTTTTTCTGCAAATGGTCAGTCAGGTGATTGATGCGTTCGGTCAAAAGGGCGACTTGCACGTCAGCTGACCCTGTGTCGCTTTCGTGCAATCGGAATCCTGCAATCGTCTTGCCTTTTTCCATAATTCTGTCGATCAATTTTTTCTTTTGAATCGCGAGTTTAAATTCGACCAACGGCACTGTAAAGTTTTTTTCCACCCTTTTTTTTAAAGGTGCCGGAAAAATGAAAATCCCCCGCTTCGCCTCCCAGCCACGACTCTACGGGACCATTTCCGCCGTTTAACCCTTTCGCATTCCAGGGCTTTTGCATAAGATGGGGCCTGCTTCGGATTATTCATGTTTGTTGATGAAGTTAAAATTCTTGGTCGCGCGGGACATGGCGGCAAGGGCTGCGTGGCCTTTCTCCGCGAAACATATCGTCCCAAGGGCGGTCCCAGCGGCGGCAACGGCGGCAGAGGCGGCGATGTTATTTTGCAGGCCGACCATGATCTGAATAATCTCGTCGCGCAGTTCTACAATGCCCGCTTGATCGCCGAGGAAGGCCTGCCGGGCTTGGGCAAGGGCATGGACGGCGCGGCGGGCAAAGACCTGGTCGTCCACGTTCCTTGCGGCACGATGGTCTGGCGCCTGGAGGCGGCGGAGGATGCCCCAGAGAACGAAGAGGACGTGAAACCCGCCACGTTTTTGACTTCCGCCAGTTCGCGGCCGATGATCCGCCGCGCGGGGGTGGAACGAGCCATCGAAATCGAACCGGCGATGGAAGAACCATCGGCCCAACCCGGCAACCGGGGAGCGTTCATCGCCGATCTGACTAAGCATGGCCAGCGCTTCGTCTTGTGCAAGGGCGGTCGCGGCGGCTTGGGCAATCGCAACTTCGCCACCGCCCGCCGCCAGACGCCCCGCTTTGCTCAACCCGGCGAAGCCGGGACCGAGGGCGAGTTTCTCCTCGAACTGCGCATCATTGCCGATGCCGGTCTTGTCGGCTTCCCGAACGCCGGCAAATCCACCTTGCTCGCCGCCCTTTCCCAAGCGCACCCAAAGATCGCCCCGTATCCATTTACCACCTTGCATCCGCAAATCGGGATCATCGAATATCCCGACTACGGGAGACTGACGATGTGCGATGTGCCGGGTTTGGTGGCGGGGTCACATCGCAATGTCGGGCTGGGGCACAAGTTTTTGCGCCACGTCGAGCGTTGCAAGCTGCTCGTCTTATTATTGGATATGGCCGGAACAGATGGCCGGGACCCGGTTGACGATTACAAGCAGTTGCTCGAGGAATTGGGGCTCTACGATCCCGTTTTGCTGGAAAAGCCTCGGCTGGTCCTGGCCAACAAGATGGATGAACCGGTGGCGGAAGCGAATTTGAAGAAATTTAAGCGAAGAATTCGGAGGGTCGAGGTCTTGCCCATATCCGCGGCATTCGACCTTGGCCTGGACAAATTCAAGAACACCCTTCGCAAGGCCATTGCCGCCGACCCGGCAGTGTGACCAACCCGCTGTTTTCCCTCCCAAACTCATTTTATGCTCAAAGCTGGAATCGTTGGATTGCCGAATGTCGGCAAAAGCACCCTGTTTAACGCCTTGACTCGCACTCGCAAGGCGCTGGCGGCCAATTACCCTTTCTGCACCATTGACCCGAATCTCGGCATCGTGACGGTTCCCGACTCCCGCTTGGAACCCCTGGCGCGCATCGCCAAGACGACGGTCCTGATTCCGGCGGTCATTGAGTTTGTCGATATTGCCGGCCTAGTCAAGGGATCGTCACAGGGGGAGGGTCTGGGCAACAAGTTTCTCAGCCATATCCGGGAAGTCGATGCCATCGTTCAAGTGGTCCGCTGCTTCGAAGACCCGGACATTCATCATGTCGCCGGAGCCATTGACCCTGTCCGGGACATAGAGATAATCACCACCGAACTGGTTTTGACTGATCTGGAGGCCGTCCGAAGCCGGTTGGAAAAGGGCGCCAAGGAGGTCAAGCGAGGGGGTAAGGAGGCAATCGAGGAAGCATCTGTCCTGCAGAAACTGCAGACGCATCTTGATTCCGGACGCCCCGCCATCACGCTGGCCCTGACGCCAGAGGAAACAGCCCTCTCCAAGGCTTTTTATCTATTATCCGATAAGCCAACTATCTTTGCCGCAAACGTTAAAGAAGGCGATTTGGCCAATTCCGAGTCTAATCCGCTGGTTCAACAGGTCCGGGGATATGCGCAGAAGCATCACGGGTGCGAAACCGTTGTCATCAGCGCCCAGATTGAAAGCGACCTGGTTGAACTTACGGTCGATGAGGCACGAGTGTTCTTAAAGGAATTGGGCGTTGAAGAATCCGGCGTTGGCGCTCTTATTGGAAGCACCTATCATTTGCTGGGTCTTCGCACCTTCTTCACCGCTGGCGAAAAGGAAGTGCGCGCGTGGACTATTCACGCTGGAGACACCGCTCCCAGAGCGGCAGGAGTCATCCACAGTGATTTCGAGCGTGGCTTTATCAAGGCGGAGACCGTTGCGTACGAGGATTTGGTGCGATGTGGTTCGGTCGCCGCAGCCCGGGACAAGGGTCTTTATCGGATGGAAGGGAAACAGTATGTCGTGCAGGACGGAGACGTGATGGTTTTCAAATTTAACACATAATGCGGCAGGTACACGCAGAATCCGCGAGTCTTCCTCACGCATTATGCGTGAAAATTTCGCGCCAAAGCGTATTTTGCCGCAAGTATCGGCCAAAAGACCCGGCATAAGCGGATTTTTCAATTGATTTGAGGCCGTGGCATTGTCCGTGCTTGAAAAAGCACTCAAATCAAGTTGGCACTGGTAATGGAGTAATCATCAGAGCGCGCTTGAGGCCAAATTAACCTAAGAAAACATGAAAGTATTACGCAATCGGAAAATCGGAGCTTTCACTCTAATTGAGTTGTTAGTTGTTATCGCCATTATCGCCATTCTTGCCAGTATGCTGTTGCCGGCCCTGGCTCGCGCCAAACAAAAGGCGCAGAGAATTAACTGCGTCAACAACCTCAAGCAGGTCGGCACGGCCTATCGCCTCTGGGGCAATGACAACGGCGACCGCTATCCAGCCCAGCAAACCGCTGCTCTCGGCGGCTGGCAGGACTTGGTGAACCAAGGAACCACGGCCGATAAGTACGAGTATTATAACTATACGATTATGCAGAACGAAATGGGCGAATCGGCCAAAATCGTGATGTGCCCCGCCGACGACCGCATTCCGAACACGAACTTCTACCCTAACACGGCGGACGCCCCACAGCCCACCACCAGCTATCCGGCTCAGCCCACCTCCGGCACCTTCAATAATACCAACGTGACTTATTGGGTTGGCCCAGGCGCGAGCGACAGTTATCCGCAAGCCCTTCTGGGTGGCGACCGCAACCTGGGCGCCACAGGCACCACCGGAACCAGCCAGGACGTGAACTACGGTTTCTCCGGCCAAGTCGGAAACAGCTCGGGTGTGGATGTTACTTTGAACACGAACGGCATGGCTGTTTCAGCCCAACCCGCAAACAGCAGCCCCAGCACGGGCTTGGTGGGGTGGTCAGCCAAATTGCATTCCTCTGGAAACATTTCCGGCGCGGGCAACATTCTGCTCGGTGACGGCAGCGTTCAACAAGTGAGCTCCGGCAATTTCCGTCTGAGCTGGCTGAAGAATGCCGCGGATTTAATGAGCACCAACACGGGAACCCAGGAGACCTCAGTCCGCTTGATATTCCCATAATCCGGCTAGGTTGTTAGCGCTAGTTTCTTCAAAAAGGCATCCGCAAGGGTGCCTTTTTTTTATTTCCAATATTCAACCGTCTTCTCGATAATCTCATCCAGCCGGGTCGCGGGCCGAAAACCAACATATCGAGCCAGCTTGTCGATAACCGGCTTGCGCCGCAACATGTCCTGAAACCCCGGCCCGTAAGCCTTTTCGTACGGAACATATTCAATCATGGAAGAGGAATGAAGCCGCTGTATGACCTTCTCCGCCAGTTGGCCAATGCTGATTTCCTCCGGATTGCCAACGTTGAAGATTTCCCCGCGCGCCGCGGCGCAGCCCTGCAAGCGCACGAGAGCTTCCACGGTGTCGCCGACATAGCAAAAGCACCGGCTCTGGCGGCCGTCCCCGAAAACCTTGAGAAGCTGGCCGCGCTGGGCGGCTTGGACGAAGCGAGGCAGGACCATCCCGTATTGTCCGGTTTGCCGCGGTCCAACCGTATTGAAAAGCCTGGCCACAACGACGGGTGTCCCGTGTTCTTTGGCATGAGCCAAAGCGAGGAATTCGTCCATCAACTTCGAGCAGGCGTAACCCCAACGACTGAGGTGCGGCGGCCCAATCAGCAGGTCATCTTCCTCGGAGAACGCTTCCTGGCGGCTCTTCCCATAAACCTCCGACGTGGAAGCGAGCAAAACCGGAGCGCGGTGCAAACTGGCCGCATCCAGAACCAACTGCGTTTCTCTTAAATTGGTTTCGATGGTTCTGAGACCGTAAGCCATGACCAATTCAACGCCCACCGCCGCCGCCAGATGATAAATGCCGCCGCACTTCTTGACCAATTCTTCCAGGCGATCGCACTGCGAAATCTTCGCTTTGATCATGACCAGGCCCGGATGAGAAAGCACCGCGCTCAAATTCTCCAGGCGGCCGGTTGAAAGATCATCTATCACTGTGACCGCATGGCCATCAGCCAGCAAACGTTCCACCAAATGAGAACCGATAAACCCGGCGCCCCCGGTAACCAGCAGGTTAGACTTTGGGCTCATCAGCGCTTGCCGTTTCACCGCGACTCTGTAGCGACGCCGGCCAGAGGCTCCGCCCGATCCTCACCGTCTTCCCAGGCGATCTTTCCACAGACGATGGTGGCCTTGGCCTTCCCTTTGAGGCGCCAGCCGTCAAACGGGCTGTTGCGCGATTTGCTCGCCGAATCTTTCACCTCATATATCCACTCCCGTTCAGGATCGATAATCGTCAAGTCACCGTCCGCTCCCACACCCAAATGCCCTTTGCCGCGCAGGCGCAGCAAACGCGCCGGGCCCACCGTAAACTTGGCGATAACATCCGTCAGCGGCATTAGCCTCGTGTGATAAAGGCGCATCAACGATAAAGGCAATTCCGTTTCAAAGCCGATGATGCCAAACGGAGCATAATCGAATTCGACTTCCTTCTCATAATCGCAATGGGGCGCATGGTCGCTGCCGATCATCTCTACCGTGCCGTCGGCCAGCCCTTCGAGCAGCGCCTGGCGGTCTTCCGCGGCGCGCACTGGCGGGTTCATTTTAAAATTGGTATCGTATGACGGCCAGCGCGGCCGCTCCCGGAGGGCGCCCGGCTGCAGGTCCGCGCCGTCGCTTTCCCAAAATCTATCGCTCCCCCCCAAAACAGTGTCCGTCAGCGTAAAATGGTGCGGGCAAGCCTCACCGGAAACGGGCACACCGCGCTTCCTGGCCTCGCGCAACAACCGCACGCTCCCAGCCGAACTCAAGTGCTGGCAATGCACCCGCGTCCCGGTCAGTTCCGACAACAGGATATTCCGCGCCACGATCATTTCTTCGCCGGAAGCGGGCCAGCCCCGTAATCCCAGCACGGCGCTCCAATACCCCTCATGCACCACGCCGTCCGTGACGATGGAATAATCCTGGCAATGATCCATGACCGGCAGATCGAACATTCCGGCGTATTCGAGCGCCCGGCGCATCAGTTCATTATTCTGCACGCAATGGCCGTCATCGGTGATCGCAATCACTCCGGCGGCTTTGAGCGAGCCGATCGGCGCCAGCTCCTCACCGGCGAGGTTGCGGGTAATGGCGCCCGCGACCAGGAGGTTGATCGGGCTTTCGCGCGCCGCCCGTTCATGAATGAGCGCCACCGTGCCGGCGTTGTCAATCGCGGGAGAAGTGTTGGGCATGCAAACCACCGAGGCAAAACCGCCCCGCGCGGCCGCCGCCGTTCCGGTGGCGATCGACTCCTTGGCCGACTGCCCAGGTTCCCGCAAATGGGCATGGATGTCCATCAGCCCCGGAGTAACGACTAGCCCGGACGCATCGAATCGAGGCACATCCGCCGGCGCGCGATCCGACAGATGGGGTCCAGTCTCCTGGATTTTCCCATCGATAATCAAGACATCGGCCACGGCATCGAACCTGTTGGCGGGGTCGAGGACGCGGCCGCCTGTGACAAGCAAGGAATTCACGGCAGAGGAGGATACACAGGCGGATTGACAACGCAAGGGCGCACGCTACGATGAGGAGGACGGAATGCGGGTGTAGTTCAATGGTAGAACGGGAGCCTTCCAAGCTCCACACGAGGGTTCGATTCCCTTCACCCGCTCCATTGATTATGAGGAACTTACGAAGTATGTAGCCAGAATGTAGCCCAAATCCGGCTTTGGCCGCCGTTAGCCACCCTTGGCCCGCTTTGCACCCGGTCGCCAGCTACGGTGCCGATTCTGTGAGAGAAAACACCCGGACGCAACGCAAAGTCGGGTAAGGGAGCGGCGTTGCCGCCGCTCCCTCCCCTCAGAACCGGACGTGACACTTTCATGTCATCCGGCTCAAGCCATTCAAAACCCCACGCTGTGGGGCCGGTCAACTTAACGGAGTTATCCCTGTTGCACGACGACGGATGCCGAACCTGTTATAGAACGCACGTTCTTTTAGGTAAGGCTTCCATATTGGGTCGAAGGGATTGGCGCCCTGTTGGATTTTGGTATGTCGCCGGATTTTGGTGTCCCTGGCATACACCAGTTTGGCCAAAATCGGTTTCCCATCCTCCGTTCGTTCGCCAGTGTCAACCGCAAACTTCCAACTCTGCGCGCCGATGGTTTTCCAGTATCGCCCCATGATCCATCGGCTGGCTTTGTTCGGATGCCTGCGTTTGCCCCATCGCCACAGTTTTCGCCATATCTCCCGGTCCACCCGGTTAAACGTCTCGGTCGCGGCCGCGTGCCGGTGATAGTTGGCCCAGCCCCGAATAATCGGGTTGAGTGTGGCTATCATTTCCGCTTGCGGTGTTGACCAGTGAGCGCGGATGAGCTTTCGGATTTTCTCCAAGAAGGCGTGCGTATTCTTCTTTGACGGCTTGGCCAGCAGCTTGCCGCCGTATTTGCGGAGATGTTGTCCGAGGAAGTCGAACCCGTCCTCGATGTGCGTGACGCAAGTTTTCTCTGGCGAGAGTTGCAGGCCCCGGTCGTGTAGGAACTGCTCGACCAAGGGCCTGACTTCGTTTTCCAGCGTTTCCTTGGTCGCGCCGGTGATGACGAAGTCGTCCGCGTATCGAATGAAATGAACCTTGGGGTTCTCGATTTTCCCCGCAACGACCTTCCGACGGAAGGTTTGGTTGAGGAGTAGTTCAAGTCCGTCCAGGGTCATGTTGGCCAGCGTCGGCGAGATAATGCCTCCTTGGGGCGTGCCCGCTTCGGTTGGGAACAAGGTTCGATGCTCAATATAACCGGCCTTCAACCATTTCTGTAGCACCTCCACATCCGTCGGGATGTGTTGAAGCATCCATTGATGGCTGATGTGATCGAAGCAACCTTTGATGTCGCCTTCCAGCACCCACTGCGGGGCGGTTCCTTGACTCAGCACCGTATGGCACTGCTCAATGGCGTCCGCCGTCGAGCGTTCTGGTCGGAAGCCGTAGGAGTTTTTGTCCGCTTTGCTTTCGGCGATGGGTTCCAACGCCAGCAAGAACAACGCTTGCATGGCGCGGTCTTTCATCGTCGGGATGCCCAGCGGGCGCAACTTGCCGTTGGCTTTGGGGATAAGAACCCGCCGCAGGGGCAGCGGTTTGTATCCGTGACGTTGCAACGATCCGATGGCCTTGAGTTTGGCTGCCGGGGTGCTCCAGCGTACGCCGTCCACCCCGGATGTTCGTTTGCCTTGATTTTCCGTTATTCGTTTCACGGCCAAGGCTTTGCCGGAGAACGAACAGGTCAGGAGCCGCTGCAAGGCTTTCCCCTTGCCCCAGCGTCCGGCCTGAGTTGCCTTCACAATACGGGCTTGCAGCCTTCGGACTTGTCGTTCACACTGGGGCCAGTCAATCTGTTCCCACTGTGACGCCTTGCCAGAGGATGCACACGTAGATTGCTCTGCGTTCATTTGCGATTTCCTCTTGAGATGGTTCTGCGAGTTTTCTTGTGATGAATTACCTGCTGGAAGTTGGCCCGCTTGCGCGGCGGAGCGATGTTGCAGCCCTTATCCATTCGATTACAGATTGGCATTTGCTTTTTCCAGCTTCCTCTGCCCGCCACCCCCTCAGCGTTCCTTGCGGTTCGCCTGCCCCCTGTGGGGCGGGATGCCGGGTTTACCGTGTTTCGTTCGAGTGATGATAATGATGATTTAGCTCCTGCGTGTCACACCGGCAGCGGTTATGTCCGTGTGCCTCATCGCTTCAGTGAAGCAGCCCGCTGCGTCGCCTTTTGGCTCAAGCCTGTCAGCGCCTTTGGCTTGTCAATCATCACGGTGCTAATCGCAGTTTACTTGTGTTGAGCCTGTCATCCAGTCTGTCCCTTTGGCCGCGTTGACGCTGGCAGCCACGGAGATCGCCTCACGGCTTTCTCCGCATCGCAAGATATTGGGATGGTGTCTCGGCAGCTTCCGACCCGACCGTTACCAGTCGCGCCAGTGCCGATAGACTACTGCGGACGGAACCGCAGGTTTGTCATGATGTATCCATACGCAAACACTCACTTAAACGACCTCACGTCGCACAGAGCGATTGATCGGGGGTCGTGACGGGGCAAGCAATCGCCCGCGCCGTGCGGCGCTAGAGCACAGAGGCAACCTGACTCGCACCCAAAAGCCCCGCCTGCAACTGGCGCGCCGAAAGCTGCGCTCCCGCCTCCGATTGCACAGAGAACAACGCCCTAAATGCCAAAACGAAAACCCCAAGACTCATTTCGCGGCAATGACCTCCCCCTGATCTTGACCAGCCCCCGGTGTGCTTTGTTTTGGACATGCCCCCGACAACCAGCACCATCCCAATGTAGCTTGCCGGTATGGTTCACATGCTGCCTGCAACCGTCTCTTGGTCTGATTGAAACCCCCGTCTTTGTGCCATGCCTTGCGATAGTCAGCCCATTGCCATCGGCACTTCTCCGCCTGCGGTCCCTCTCCTGTTCTTGGCAGAATTCCCGGCGCGAAATCCTAAAAGCAAAGTCCCCAAGCCTGTCGAGCACTGTCAATGTGGAGCGCAGAGGGAACAGGGCGAGCAATACATTGACAGGCACAGACGGGCTGTACAATGGACCGAGCGTTTCGCGCCAAAATCAGCCCCCCACTACGAACTCCGTTCAAATATGGCGCGTCTGCGCCTCTGCCGTCGTTGGCCCTCCCCTGAATTGGGCAATTCTGAGATTCCTGGTTAAAGGAATTGGGTGGCGCGGATGCGCCGCCTGTTTCTGGGCCGGTCTGTTTTCATTTCGGAACGGAGCGCGGGGGTAAGAGGGCGCGCGCGTGGAGAATTGAAAACAGTCCGGCCAGGGGCCGCGACACGAGAACGCTTTTTAGAGGGTGAAGGGGAAAAGCGTTTTGGTGTCGCGGCGGGGGTGCCATGTGGTTCTGCTTTCCGCCCATGCGGCGGCTGCCGCTGGTGCCGGATTTTGGCAACTCCTGTTCGCTCGGTGACTAGACCGGGCACGCGCCAGCGACGACAGCCTGACCGAAATTCGTTCCGTCGTCACCGGGCGCGTGACAGGACGACGGCACGGAGCGACTGACTTTCCAATGAAGTGAAACAGGCGCGTGGCTGGCATGGTGCTTGCCTTGGCCTTTCGCAAGCGCCATGACGGAGACGGGCCTGCGAGCGTCACCGGGCGTTTAGCCCCCTTTGGTGGACGGTTTGGCAGGCGATGGCAGCGATTGAAACCAACACCGCTTGGCCGCGATGAAAAGCGGGCAAAAATTGCCGCTTGCATAATGACCTGACATGTGCCTTCAATTCGGGGATGTCCCGAAAAAGACGTATGTGATTTAAACAATTGAAAAACAGATTTGCGGCTTCGGCTGCTGTCCACGACGAAACTGGTAATTTCATGTACAGGACACGCAACGGGGCACGCCCACATCGGGCGTGCCCCTAAGCGTTCCTGTAAGGGCATACCAGTGCCCGTCGTGGGGCGTGAGTAGGGCACGCCCCTTTGGTTTTAAATCATGGTGCGACGTTGCCGCCATTTGGATGAAACAAACTCGCAGTCAAGAAAGGAATGAAACATGAAACAGTACGAGATGAGAAAGTTCGTCTGCCTCGGCATTTTATTCGCGGTTATTGCGGAGCAGGGACAGGCTTTGGCAGCTACGAACGCACCTGCCACAGTTCCGTGGAGCCAAATCGGCACCAAAGCCGGCGCGAATTACAAGGGCGACGGGTTGGCCGTGACGCAAACCGCGTCCGGCGCACGCCTGCACTGTGTCTTCCAACGGCTCGATGGCGAAGCCACACCCCAAGGCTTGTGGTTGACCTCGACCGTCACGAACACGTTAAACGAACGTTTTTGTGTGACGGCGATGGAGATTGGGCGTAAGCCAGCTACCGCAGTCTTCGATTCTCAAGGTCCAGAATTCAATTTACAGTTGCCTGCTGAAGGCAACGTAGCGCTTGAAGGCCAGACGGCGTGCTTCGCTCGCCCGGGTTTGACGGAAGAATACTCGGTGAGCATGAACGGAGTGCGGCAGGACTTTATTGTGGAACAAGCGCCGCCCTTCGCACGGGCCGGTGAATTGCTCGTGAAGTTGGCGGTGACTGGCGCACGGGTTGAACCGGCTGTTTATGGGGCGCGGCTGGTGTTGGAGAATTCCGGGCGGAAGATTGCTTACAGCCGCCTGCGCGCCACGGATGCGACAGGCAGAGATCTGCCCGCGCGGATTGAAGTCATTCAAGCGGGAGACCCGAGCGAAACCGGGAATCTATTTGAAGGAACGACCTACGTGACCCCTACTATTCCCGGTGTGAAGCTGGCCGTGGTGGTGAACGATGCGGATGCGGTATATCCGCTGCGGATTGACCCGACGTTCAGCGATGCGAATTGGGTAAGCATGGGCGGATCCGGCACGTCCGGCATTGTTTTCGCGGCGGTGGTAGATGGTTCAGGAAATCTCGACATCGGTGGAAGTTTCGCGTTCGTCGGTAACACGGAAGCCAATAACATCGCGCAATGGAACGGGAATAATTGGTTCGCGCTGGGGTCTGGTCTCAGCGGCGAGGTGCAGGCGTTGGCAGTGTCCGGCGGCACGTTGTACGCCGGCGGCGATTTCACCATGGCCGGCGTCGGCGCAGCCAACTACATCGCGGAATGGAACGGAAGCAGTTGGTCGCCGCTGGGTTCAGGAATGAACAATGACGTGGATTCGCTTGCCGTCTCGGGGAGCACGTTGTATGCGGGCGGCGATTTCACGATGGCGGGCGGCAGCACGGCGAAATACACCGCGCAGTGGACCGGCAACAGTTGGTCGGCACTGGGTTCGGGCATGAATAGCAGTGTTTCCGCGCTGGCGGTGTCGGGCAGCACTGTGTATGCGGGCGGCCATTTCACGAATGCAGGCGGCGGCCGGGCCAATTACATAGCGCAATGGAACGGGAGTAGTTGGTCAGCGCTGGGTTCGGGCATGAACAGCAGTGTTTCCGCGCTAGCGGTGTCAGGCAGCACGTTGTATGCGGGCGGCTATTTCACGAACGCAGGCGGCGGCCGGGCCAACTACATCGCGCAATGGAACGGGAGCAGTTGGTCGGCGCTGGGTTCGGGGATGAACGGCTACGTAAATGCGCTGGCGGTGTCGGGCACCAACCTATATGCGGGCGGCGGTTTCGACACCGCTGGCGGCAGCACCGCTTATGGGCTTGCGAAGTGGAATGGGAGCAATTGGTCAGACCCTCCCTGGTTGGAGAGCGGCAATGTGTTTGCTCTGGCGGCGACGGGTAACATCTTATATATTGGAGGGGAATATAACGGTGGGATCGCGGAATGGAATGGGAGCAGCATCTCTACACTAGGACCAGGAATTTCAGGCGAGGGCGACAATGGAATCGGCCCTGGTGGAATTGGCTCCGTTGTTTTCGCGTTAGCAGTTTCGGGCAACACGGTGTATGCAGGCGGCGCTTTCAACATGGCGGGAGGCAATGCCGTAAATAGCATCGCGCAATGGAACGGGAGCGGATGGGCGGCCCTGGGGTCGGGAGTGTCAGGGTTGGGCCAAGATGGAAACGGCCCCTATGTTTCTGCGCTTAAGGTTTCGGGCAGCACGTTGTATGTGGGTGGTGATTTCTCGGCGGCGGGTGGTAGTGCGGCCAATAACATCGCGCAATGGAACGGCAGCAGTTGGTCGCCACTTGGAGCGGGAATTTCAGGGATGGGCGACGATGGATTTGGCCCCTATGTTTCTGCGCTAGAAGCCTCGGGCGGCACGTTGTATGTGGGTGGCGATTTCTCGGCGGCGGGTGGTGGTGCGGCCAATAACATCGCGCAATGGAACGGGAGCAGTTGGGCGCCCCTAGGGACGGGGCTTTCAGGTGTCGACCAAGATGGAAATGGAAACGGCCCCTATGTTTCTGCGCTGGCGGCGGCGGGCAGCACGTTGTATGCGGGCGGTAGTTTCTCGACGGCGGGCGGCGTTGCGGCCAATGACATCGCCCAATGGAACGGGAACAGTTGGTCGGTCCTCGGTTCGGGGATAGGTGGCGGTAGCTTCCATGGCGTGGCTGCCCTGGCGGTGTCGGGCAGCACGTTGTACGCTGGCGGTGCTTTCACGATGGCGGGAGGTGTTGCCGTTAATAACATTGCGCAATGGAACGGCAGCAGTTGGTCGGCGCTGGGTCTGGGCATATCAATGCCGGACGTCAATGGATTTGGGCTCAACGTTTCTGCGCTGGCTGTCTCGGGCGGCATGCTGTATGTGGGCGGCGCATTCTCGGCAGCGGGTAGCGAGACCAATGCCAATGAGATCGCGCAGTGGGACGGAAGCAGTTGGTCGGAGCTCGGTTCGGGGATGAACGACCTTGTGTTTGCGCTGGCAGCATCAGGCAGCACGTTGTATGTAGGCGGCATTTTCACGATGGCGGGGACCAACTTTTCGTCAGACGTGGCCGAGGCCCTCCTTTCAGGCCCTCCTGCATATCTTGCGATCATTACCACGAATTCAATGTTTGGTTTCACGAATGGAGCGTTTGGTTTCGATGTGTCCGGCCCGTCCGGCTCCAACGTGGTCATTCAGGCCAGCACCAACCTGCAAACCTGGATTCCACTGCAAACCAATCTGCTCGGCAGCGGGCTGCTCTACTTCTCCGATTCGCAATCGCACACAAATCGCGCGCGTTTCTATCGTGTCCAGTTATTGCCCTAAACCGCCTTAAAACCTCGGCAAGTCAGATTAAACACAGGCTTACCTAAAAACCCGAAAAAACATCAAAATGAAATTAATTCTCGTTCGAGCAAAATCGCTCCTTTTGACCACCTCTGTTTGTACGCTACTGGCGGTGTCCGCCCGTGCGCAGTACACCTTCGGCCCGCAAGTCCAGTCCACGCCATCGGCAAGCATCACATATCATTCCGGAACCGGCGGATCCTGAATAGTCGTTAACCGAACAGCAGTGAAACCATGAAACTGAAAAGATGTGCCTCCTCAATACTCAAAGGTCGCGCGCGTACTGGCAGGTTGCGCGTAGCCAATGCAGGGCTTGTCACAATGCTCGTGGCTTTTGGCCTGGTGACATTCATTCCAAGAGTGCAAGCCGTAGTGACCTTTACAAACCTTTATAATTTCGGCGTATTCACCAATGGAGCAGACCCGTCTGGACTGGTCCAAGGCAATGATGGTTGTTTCTATGGCACGACATCCCGCGGAGGCACGAACGGTGGGTATGGCGCGGTGTTCAAGATCAGCCCCGAAGGGGCTGTGAGCAGCGTTTACTCTTTTAGCGGCGCGGCTGATGGTGCCTACCCGGCTGGCTTGGTTCAGGGCACTGACGGCAATTTCTATGGCACGGCCGGCGATGGCGGCTCCGCTGGCCGTGGCATGGTGTTTAAGATCAGCACCAATGGAATATTGACCACTCTCTACTCTTTTACAAATGGCGTGGATGGCGAGTATCCGGGCGGCCTGATTCAAGGCAGCGATGGCAACTTCTATGGCACGATTCGCGGCAACAATGACTACTTACCGGGCTCCGGGAACTACGGCAGGGTGTTTAAAATCACCCCGGGCGGCAGCTTCACGACTCTCCACGCCTTTACCGATGGACTCGATGGGGCGGAACCAGTCGTCCTGCTGCAGGGCAACGACGGCAATCTTTATGGAATGACCCTGCACGGGGGCACGAACGGCTTGGGCGCCATTTTCAGGTTAAGTACTACTCCTGGTGGGATATTGGTCGTCCTCCACTCCTTCGCGAATGTGAACGGCGGTCCGGATGCCATTTTGCCACAGAGCTTGATTCAGGCCAGCAACGGCAGTTTTTACGGGACAACTGAGGAAGGCGGCACCAACGGCGGCTATGGGACTGTCTTCCAAATGAGCTCTGGCGGCGCAGTGACCGTTCTTCACTCCTTTACTGGCGGTGAAGACGGCGGATTTCCGACCTCCCTAGTCCAAGGGCGCGACAGCAATCTCTATGGCACAACCCAGGGAGCCACCAACAGCAGCGGTAGCGTGTTCAAGATTAGCCTCAATGGAGAGTTGACCAGTCTCTACTTCTTTACCAACCTGCCGGATGGGGTGTACCCGGCGGGCCTAATTCAGGGTGGTGACGGCAACTTCTACGGCACGATTGTGGGTCTCGACAATTTAGGATCCTTTAACAGCGCGGCAGGCGCTGTCTTCAAAATCACCCCGACTGGTAATTTAACCAACCTGTATTCTTTCGGATATGACAATGGTGGCGCAGATCCCCAGGCCGGCCTCGTTCAGGGAAAGGACGGCAGTTTTTATGGAACCACCTCGGAAGGGGGGACAGGCAATGCAGGCACCGTCTTCAAAATCAACGCCAGCGGTAACTTTGCCAATCTCTACTCCTTCACCAACGGGAATGATGGCGCCAACCCGGAAGGGAGTCTGGTTCAAGGCAGTGACGGCTATCTTTGTGGTACAACGCACGGCGGTGGCGCAGCAGGCTATGGCACGGTGTTCAAAATCAGTACTAATGGCCTTTTTACCAACCTCTATTCCTTTGCAAATATAGCGACGACGACTTCGACGGACGGCGCGGACCCGGAAGCAGGGTTGGTTGTGGGTCGTGACGGCAATTTTTATGGCACAACGTACGACGGCGGTTACTACTTCGCCGGAAACGTGTTCAGGATTACCCCCAAAGGGGTGTTGACCAGTCTGTATTCCTTTTTCGGCTACGATGATGGCGCCAACCCGCAAGCTGGGCTGGTTCAGGGCCGTGACGGCAATTTTTATGGCACCACGTCCGGCGGCGGATCGGGTAGTGCAGGCACAGTATTCAGGGTTAGTGCAGGCGGCCAGTTCCGCAGTCTGTATTCCTTTACCAACGGTGCCGATGGTGCCTCACCCCAAAGCGGGCTCGTGCAGGGGAGCGACGGCGATTTCTATGGTACAGCTTACAGTGGCGGCTCAAACGGTGTTGGCACCGTATTCAAACTGAGTTCCAGCGGCCTGTTCAGCATCCTTTATTCTTTTACTGGCGACAATGACGGCTCCTTCCCGGAAGCGGCGTTGATTCAAGCCAGCGACGGCTGTTTTTACGGCACTGCGTCGCAAGGCGGCTCTAACGGCTTTGGCACCGTATTTAAGATCAGTGCCGGCGGAGAATTTACGTGCATCTACTCTTTTACCGGCGGCGAGGATGGAGCATCCCCGGACGCAGGGGTAGTTCAAGGCAGTGATGGCAATTTCTACGGCACCACCCCGGCTGGCGGAATAGCTGGAAACGGTGCTTTCTTCATGATTTCGACGGGGATCGGACCATTGCGCACGGAAACGACCAAACCCACCCTGACCGTCACCACGCCCACGGCCAACGAGAATTTCACCACCAACAATCCCGCTTTGGACGTCAGCGGCACGGCCAAGGACAAGGAATCCGTCACCGGTGTCTTTTACCAACTCAACGGCGGCTCCTGGACGGCGGCTTCCACCAGCGATGGTTTTGCCAACTGGACCGGCAGCGTCACCATGACGGCCGGTACCAACACGCTGCTGGTGTACGCGCAGAACGCCGGTAACAACCCTGTGACGAATAAGGTTTCCTTCAAGTGGACCGTCAGCGGTGCGTTGGTCATCGTTGCTAACGGCAATGGCGCCGTCAGCCCCAAGGCCGATTTGAGCAAATCGTTTACCGTCGGGGTCGTCAACACTGTTACTGCCGAACCTGGGCGCAATTGGATTTTCGAGAGTTGGACCTCCAACGGCGTGGTTATCGGCACAAACGCGGCGCTCAAGTTTGTTCTAACCACCACGAACACGACCACCCTGCAGGTCAATTTCGTGACCAATGTATTTCTGGCAGCGGCTGGGACGTATCACGGCCTTTTCGCGCCGACGAACGTGGCGCGGGACCAGATGAACTCCGGTTCCTTCCAAATCAGCGTGACCAGCGCCGGGATAATGTCTGGCAGCCTTGATCTGGCCGGGCAATCCGTGTCTCTGTCGCCACAGAAATTGAGCCTGAGTGGCGCGGCAACCATCATTTCCAAGCGTCCTCTTGGGGAAAGCTCGTTGACGACCACCTTGGAGTTGGACTTTGACGATCAGTCCGTTACCGGAACCGTAAGCGACGGCAGCACTTTCACCGCCCAATTGGAGGGCGACCGGGACGTATTCAGCGCGGCACATAAGGCCGCTGACTTTAGCGGAGCTTACACCTTGATTATACCCGGAACCAATGACGCCACTGTGGGTCCTTATGGCGTCAGCTACGGCACGGCCAACGTAAGTTCGTTGGGCGCGATTACGTTTGCGGGAAATCTGGCGGACGGCACGCCCATCAGCCAGTCAAGTGTGGTCTCCAAAGACGGCTATTGGCCGCTGTATGTGAGTTTGTACGGCGGCAAAGGCTCGCTGTGGGGTTGGAATCTTTTCACCAATCAAACAATTGTTTCCGCCTCCGCGCTCAGTTGGATAAACGAAACCAATTCGTCCAAGACGGCGGTGTATCGTTCAGGATTCACTAATCAAAATGCGACGGTGATGGGAGGGCTTTACGTTCCCAGCCTGGCTTTGCCGGTCAATTTCAACGTTATCCTGGAGGGAGGCGATCTGCCATTTGCAATTACCAATGGAGTCACGCTGGCACCTAGCGACAAAATCAGCCTGACCAACGCAGTGGATGAAACCAATAAACTCAAATTAACAGTCACCAAGTCCACCGGCGTGATCAGCGGCAGCTTCGCCAACCCGTCGAACCCAAAACAAACGATCAAAGTAAACGGCGTTATCCTGCAAGGCCAAACGAACGCTCAAGGATATTTCCTTGGAACCAATCAAAGCGGGACCTCCCAACTCGATCAGCCATGAATACTGTGCCTCAATACATGCATGTCCGTCGAAACGAAATGCAAAAGATGAAAGCTGCGATCCTCCTTCCGACTGTTGGTTTTGCTTTGATGTTATCTGGTTGCGTCAACAACCCTCCACCTTCCACACAAGTGCAGCCTTTGGCTCAGCCGAGCGCGGCTTTTAATCTGGCTAAATATCAAAGCGCGACTGTCGTCCCCTTTGAAACTGCTGCGCAGGTCAAAGACACGTCTGTGGGCGAGACGTTCGCCAAAGATTTGGTATGGCGGCTCAAGAACAACTACGGCGCCATTTTCTCGTCCGTAACTTACGGTTCGCCAGCAGGGCGCCCGGATGAGTTGATCATAACGGGCAGATTTGACAAATACGAGCCGGGCAGCCGCGCCGCGCGCGAGCTGATTGGCTTGGGATCCGCCTCGCTGGACGGCAGCGTGATTTTGCAGGACGGCGGTGACCGGCATTCGATTTACCAGGGAGAGTTCAACAAATGGTGGGGATGGGGAGGATTGAGTGGCGGGACAGGCATCGAAGATCTGGAAGCTGTTTCTGCCATTGCCGTGGCGAATACTATTGCAATTGCCAAGGGATGGACACCTCCGCCAAAGCGAGGAAACGAGCATCCCAAGTACGCAGAATATCGTGCAAGCCTTGCTCCAGTTGAGTCGAGCCGCGCCCGCTTATGGTTCTACCGGCCAAATCATCGGAACGCCTGGAACGAGACGTTGCAGATCAGAGTGGACGGAGCGTATGTCGGAACTGCGGAAAACGGCGGCTTCTTCTCCGTAGATGTTGAGCCTGGCACCCATCAGGTATCGCAAGCACTATTGCCCAAAATTGAGACGGTTTCGGTGGATGCTCAGGCTGGCAACGAGGTCTTCATAATGACCCTCGCTTCGCATGGCTTCTCCTTGACATTTCCGAAACCGGAGTTGGTGCCCAACACCCAAGCTTTGAATGAGATTGAACATCTGGAGCTGCGAGGGAATTGAACCTGCAGAGAAACGTGAAATAAAACCTGAAAGGATATGCAATGAAAATGTCCCTCTGCATCGGCATATTATTGACTTTAGTTGCGGCGCATGGCGAGGGTAGGGCCGCTACGAATGACGCTGCCGCCATTCCCTGGAGTCAAATCGGCGCGAAGGCCAGCGCGGATTACAAAGGCGACGGGTTGGCCGTGACGCAAACCGCGTCCGGCGCACGCCTGCACTGTGTCTTCCAACGGCTCGATGGCGAGGCGACTCCCGAAGGGTTGTGGTTGACTTCGACGGTCACGAACACGATAAACGAACGCTTTCGTGTCACGGCGGCGGAGATTGGGCGGAAGTCGGCAAACTCAGTCTTCGATTCTCAAGGTCTTGAGTTCAACCTCCAATTGGCGGCCGAAGGCAGCGTATCGGTTAAAGGCAAGACGGTGCGTTTCGTTCGCCCGGGCTTGACGGAAGAATACACCGTGAGCATGGACGGTGTGCGGCAGGACTTTGTCGTGGAAGAATCGCCTAGTAGGGCGAGGCTCCAGCCGAGCCTTCCAGCAGGCGAGTTGGTTGTGAAACTGGCCGTGACCGGCGCGGAGGTTGAACCGGCTGCTTATGGGGCGCGACTCGTGCTGGAAAACTCCGGGCGGAAGATCACTTACAGCCGGATGCGGGTTACGGACGCCACGGGCAAAGAGTTGTCGGCACGGATTGAAGTCTGTCCAATGGGGGACAAGGAGACGAGTTCCTCATCTTGCGGCGATATCGGTAATCCTTTTCAAGACCGGAGCATCCTCACGCATGCTGCCACTAATGTGAATCTGGCTGTTGTCGTAAATGATGCGAATGCAGTGTATCCGGTGAGGATAGACCCGACCTTCAGCGACACCAACTGGATAAGCCTCGGCGGAATTCTCGGCGTAGATGGGCAGGTTTATTCCGAAGTGGTTGACGGTGTCGGCGATGTTTACGTCGGGGGCCGGTTCAGCATCGCCGGCAATGTATTCGCTAACAGCGTCGCTAAATGGAACGGTAGTTCGTGGTCGGCATTGGACTCCGGGATAGATGGCTGGGTTTACGCTATGGTGCTCTCCGGCACGAACTTGTATGTTGGAGGCGCCTTCACCAATGCGGGCGGAATTTCGGCCAGCAACGTTGCAAAGTGGAACGGGAGTTCCTGGTCGCCCTTGACTTCCGGAATTCCAGACCCTTTCGGCTTTGTTAACGCGCTGGCGGTTTCTGGCACCGACCTTTATGTGGGTGGCAACTTCACCAACGCGGGGGGAGTGCCAGCCAGCAATATTGCCAAATGGAATGGAATTGCCTGGTCCGGGTTGGGGCCGGAACCTTGGGCTAGCGATGAAGATGTTTCCGCGCTGGCGGTCTCGGGAAACACGTTGTTCGCTGGAGGAAATTTTGATTATTTCTCTGAGGACGGGCAGGTGGTCTATGGCATCATCTATCAGTGGAGCGGAAGTTCGTGGTCGCCGGTAGGGACGGGGTTACCCTACCATGCTTACGCTCAGGTTTTTGCTCTAGCGGCGTCTGGCACGAATGTGTTCGCCGGAGGATCTTTCGGGACCTCCGGGGTCAGTTTTGTTGCGCGATGGAACGGTATCTCTTGGTCGGATTTGGGACTTGATGCGGCTGGCTCGGTTTACTCCCTGGCAGTGTCCGGCACCAACTTGTATGTTGGAGGCGCTTTCACCAACGTGGGCGACATCTTAGCAACCAATATCGCCACATGGAACGGAAGTTCGTGGTCACCTTTGGGATCAGGGATTTCAGGTGGCTTCAACGGACCTTTTGTTGACGCTCTGGCGGTGTCAGGCACCAACCTGTTTGCGGGCGGCTCTTTCTACGCAGCAGGCAATTTGTCGGCCAGCAGCATTGCCCAATGGAACGGAACTTCCTGGTCAGCCTTGGGATCAGGGGTCGGTTATTACGCCGGTTATGGTAACGCGCAAGTCTCAGCTCTCACCACGTCCGGAAGCAACTTATTCGCGGGAGGCACATTCAGTGCGGTGGGTAACGTGACCGCCAATAACGTTGCCGAGTGGAATGGGACCACCTGGTCGCCTCTAGGTAATGGCATTACTGGTGCTGGAACCGATGGATTCGGCGCCAATGTGACGGCACTGGCAGTCGCGGGGAGCAACTTATTTGTGGGCGGCGATTTCTCGAATGCGGGCGGCAGCATAGCTAACTCGATTGCGCAATGGAACGGAAGTTCCTGGTCGGCATTGGGTTCGGGTATAGTTGGCGATGTTTATTCACTGGCACTCTCCGGGACCAACTTATATGTCGGAGGCTTTTTCACAAACGCGGGCGGGATGTCGGCAACCAATATCGCCCAATGGAACGGGGTATATTGGTCAGCATTGGGCTCGGGTGTGAACGGCATTGTTTACGCTCTGGCCGCGTCGGGTACCAACCTGTATGCGGGTGGTTACTTTACCGAAGCCGGCGGCGTCGCTGCCACCCATATTGCCATTTGGAACGGGACTTCTTGGTCGTCGCTTGGAGCCGGCCGCCCCTCCAGCATAAATGCTCTAGCCGTATCGGGTCCCAACTTGTACGTAGGCGGGAATTTTGGCGCCATCGGTGGCGTCGCGGCCAACGACATCGCCCAATGGAACGGCACTTCTTGGTCGGCACTCGGTTCCGGGATACTGGGAACCCTCGGCCCCTCTGTTTACGCTTTAGAAGTGTCTGGAACCAACTTGTTTGCGGCAGGCAATTTTTCGAGCGCGGGCGGGCTTTCAGTCAACAATATCGCCGAATGGAATGGGAACGCTTGGTCCGCCATGGGTTCTGGAATTACCGGTGTGTATAATACGGTTTATACCCTGTCGGTTTTGGGAAGCAATTTGTTTGCCGGAGGCCAATTCACAACAGCGGGGACTAATGTATCCGTTGATTTGGCGGAGGCATTGGTTGGTGCGCCGTCGCCCCCCACCGTCACTTTCGCGGCATCGCCAACCAACGGAGAGGCTCCATTGACCGTGCAATTCAGTTGCCCAAATGTTGACAGCGGGGGCAACACAATCACGCAATGGAACTGGAATTTCGGCGACGGCGCAATTCGCACGAACCAAAATCCCACGAATGTTTACGCGATTGCTGGAGCATATTATCCGACGCTTGTTGCAACCAACAGCCTTGGCCAAACAGTCTATGGCTCGGACGCGGCCCTGCCATTAACGGTCAATACGCCAGATTGCGCCTATGAAGAATTAGTAAACTCGATGGAGCCGATAGCGTACTACCGACTTAACGAGCTTACCGGGACGACAGCTTTCGATTTTTTCGGAGGTCACAATGGGACATACGAGAGTGCTGCCATACGGGGCGACCCTGGAGTTCCGGATCCTCCATTTTTCGGCTTTGAGACGAATAATTTGTCGGTTGGAATTACCAACGTGACAGCCAACTCGTGGGTACTTGCGCCTTTTGGAACGCTGGGAGCGACCAACGTGACTTTCACGGCGTGGATTTATCCCGTGGGGGTGCAAAATGCCTGGGCGGGCATTATCTACGATCGGACCGGGGACGTCGGAGGGGTTAGTTATTATGGTAGTTCGGGCATGATTGGCTACACATGGGGTTTAAATAATGCGGGCGCTTACAACTGGGCCTCTGGATTGATACCGCCGGCCAATCAATGGTCGTTTGTTGCCGTAACGATCTCCCCAACTCAGGCTGTTGTGTCTGTGTACAACACCAACGCTCCCAACGCTCAACATTCCGCGACTAATGCTATCCCACACACTGCCCTTACGACCGGAAACAACTGGCACATCGGAAATGATGCCAAGGCCGATCCAGGCCGCACCTTCAACGGGTTGATTGATGAAGTGGCAATTTTCCCGTACTCGCTTACGCCCACCCAGATCAGTCAATTGTACAGCACGGCCATCACTGCTCCGCAAGCGACCTTGGCCGTGACGAGATCTGGACAGAATGTCGTAATAGCTTGGCCCAGCGGCATTCTGCAATCGGCCCCTGCTGTGACGGGGCCATGGACATCTCTAATAGGCACTAATTCCACTTATAGTTTGGTCCCAACAGGAACCCAGCAGTACTTCCGAGTCAAATTGCAGTAACCCTCTTTGTTGGGCGGCGAGGCAAAAGCGTTTTGGTGTCGCGGCGGGGACAACCGCCCTTTTGGATGCGGTCCACCGACGGCTCGACGGCTGCCGTTGCTGCGCGCCTTTCCATTGTTCGTCAAAATCCGCTTTTTCTGGGATACCGCCGTAAAAACTTGCCCGAATTTTGGCCCTTAACGTCTTGAATCCGCGTTCTCCAAAACGCGCCACAATCGGCTCATTTTCGGCTCACGTTCTGGCTCATTTATGCGGATCGTCTTGATTTTGCGAAGTTAATCGGCTCCGTCACCGGTTCCAGCGGCTCATTAGCGGCTCATTAGCGGCTCCAGCGGCTCACTTCATGGATTATCCTTCACTATTTCATACCAAAAGACCGTTCCGCTGCCTTTTTTAGCAAGGATGCGTTGCTTCACGAGATCAGCAATTTGTCTCTTGGCGGTGGCTGACTTGACCCCCGCGATCTGTTCGTATTCCAATCTCGAAATCTTTCCCTTGTTGAGAGCGTGTTGCAGGGCCTTTATCTGCCCCTCCTTCAACCCCAGGCTTCCGAATTTCCTTTCGGCTGAAATTGTCCGATAGAATATGGTCCGAAATGAAGATGCGCGCGACTCAAACTCCGGCTCCGGCACGCTGGCCTCTCGGCAATCGCTAATCATCCGGCCCGTGCCGGTCCCAAACTGCTCGATATATTTAATCAGGAAAAACGCACGCGCGATCAGTTTATTGCGCGGCTTCGATTCGTGGGATTTTCTCAGGTCATCCACCGTCAGATCGAGTGGCAGGCTGCCGGGATTCCAAATTTCGAGCCGGTCGTCAAAAATCTTGACCACCACATTTCCGCTGTCGGCGTAGTCCCGATGGCATACCGCATTGATGATTCCCTCGCGCACGGCGTCTAACGGGTATTCCCATCGCTCTTTGCGCGCCAGTTGTCCTTCGATTTTCGCCGCCATTCTGATATTTCGTTGAACGAACGCCATCGCTTCTTCCACCTGGGCAACGATGTCCCCTTCAATCACTTTCATGTCGAGGAATTCGACCTCTGAGTTTCCTTTAAACCGGGCACACCGTAAGTATCCTTGCACCAGAAAATGTTGCGGCCTCTGGCCAAAGAGCAGCAAGGCGGCTACCGTCAACTGCCCGTTGCGTATTAGGTCCAACTGATTGAGCGCCTGTTGCACAGGCGTCTGCGGGTCAATTGGCCATTGCCGTTCCGCTATGGCGCGGCTCAGGAATTTGCGAACCTTCTCCGGGTCAATGTCGCTGATGCTTGCATCAGATTCTACGGTCTGATCCCACGTCAGCCCTCTCGACGCGAGATACAGTTCGGCAACTTCACTGGCCGATAACACCTGATTGGTGCGTCCCGACCGGCGATACGGGCGTCCGAATGCTGTAACAGGCTTGGTTTGGTGTTCTGGCACCTCCACAATAATGACGGTCGCCCCCGGCTCGTCCTGGGTCGTAATGGCCGGCACGACCTTTGGCGTGGTATTCTGCGCGATTCTGTTGGCCAAGTCTTCCAAAGTGCCCTTGCCAATCTGGACGCCGGAGATGCGGCCATCATCTGTCACACCCACAAAGACCTTCCCACCCTGTGCCGTGGCAAAGGCGGCACAAGTTTCCACTATGTCGCGCCACAGGCTCAACGACTCTTTCCGTTCAACCGTTTGTCCTTCTTCGGGAATCATTATGTTCGGCTTTTCTCTCAGATTAGCCACTGTTTCCTAATGGTGTGGTTACAGGGCATGAATTGCAAGTGGACGCGCTCCTTTCGCAAACTTGCTGGCGGGTAGTTGTCCGAATGGATTCCTGCGCCCCGAATGGGCCGAAAATCTGCGCTTCGGTCTGGATTTGCGGCGCGGAGAGTGGAGCGGAGCGATGGAACAGGGCGTCAGGGGTGGAATCCGCAGCGGAACGCCGCGCCGCAAATCCAGACGGAAGGCAAAGGGAAGCCGCGACGAGCGCGCGTTTTGGCGACTGGAACGGAGACAGGGGCGGGCGGGGTGAGGGATGCCCGCTGTCTGTGGAAGGAGCCAAAATGCGCGTTGGTCGCGGCGGGGAAAATTGAGGCGGCGCTTGCCGTCCTCGTAATCACGCGGTCGCATGGGCGGATTTTCCTTTCTCAGCGACTCCGGGCAGGAGCATTTCCTTGACCGAATCAAGCTGCTCGTAAAAGAGGCGCTGCCAATTGACAAGGCGTTGCCGGTCCATGATGGTGAAGTCCGAACCTTTCACCGCAACGGTGGGAGTGACCTTGAACCGCTGCAAGTCCTCGACGAGCCATTTGTACATTTGCGTGACGAGAATTTCCTTTGCGCCAAGTTCGTTCAGCAGTTTCTGACGGACTTTGGATTTGTCGAATAGGTCAAAGCCTTCGCCATGAGCTTCATTGCGGACGACCAAGAAGTTCGCTTTATTCGCAATGCCGGTCACCAGCCGTTGGATTTGGTGGATGCTGTCGAGTTCGTGATTAACCGGGCAGGCGATGGTCAGGCTCGCGCCCATAGATTCGAGCACGGCGGCCAAATCGGTGTCCTCGAAGTACTTGAGGAAAATGCGGGTGGACGCCGCCCGGCAATCCACCACGACAACATCGGTATCCTTGAGGGCCTCGACCATCCGGTCAATCTCCACCGGACTGTTGGGATTGATGAAGCCTACCTCCGGGTGGAAGCGTTTTAGGGTCGAGTTTTCGTCATCGCTGTCGAATGCCGCGTGGGCAATCTCGCTGTCCTTGAGGTACTGGATGAAATGGACGGCGAAAAAGCTTTTGCCCACGCCGCCTTTGCCATTGAGAATTAGAATCAATCGTTTTTTCATAATGTTTATTCGTCTGTGAATTCCACCTCGGCGATTTGCGGCCCGTCCGCATTTGGGTTTCGGGCAGGTCGAGGCGAAAGGATTTGAGCCGGTTGGCGGATGGGAGTTGCCGGTGTCTGAGCCGCCCTGGCCCGCCGTCTGGCGGTCCGCTCCTGCAAGATGTCGCGGCAGAAATGCCGGACGGTGGTATCGGTGACTTGAAGGCTGTGCCGCTCCCGCAAAATGGCGACGATGGTGTCGTACGAGGCGCGGTTGCGCCGGAGTTCCCGAATGAACTCAGCGTGCGGATGAAGTCCGGCATAGCGTTTGGGCCGCTTCGGGCTGAAACGCGCGATCAATTCCGCCGCTGACTCATTTGGAATGTTCATTCGGAACTTGTTTCCGAACTGGTTTGGAAAATCGCTTCGGAAATCGGTTTCCATCCGCCCCCTTGCTCCAGCAAGGAGACAAGCGTCCCATAACCAATTCACATTATAGGTAG
>JBKQWF010000030.1:0-11567 GCA_052139695.1 Limisphaerales bacterium | reverse complement strand
CACTTTGGCCTTATAGGCCGCACTATGTCGTTTCCGTTTTGCTTTCATAAATCTGCTCTTTCTTATCTACAGCAGACCTATAAAAGTCCATCTTAACCACTGGTCTAAATTCCGGGGTCCAGCTCAGGTGCGACATTTATGTCATTTAACCCTGGGCGGCTCGTTCCTCACCACCCTGGGCTGAGTGATTCAATCCCTTCGGGACTGGCTGCTAAGATCGGCCAAGCACATCTAAACTGAACAAAAGGGTTTCCTCCTGCCCGGATGCGCTACCTCGGCAAGGCAAAGGCCACGTAAGCGTCGCCATATTCGCTCGATTTGCCCATTTTGTTTCCCGTTGAGGCGGTGACAATGTACTGGCGGCCGTTGACTTCGTAAGTGGCGGGCGGGGCGCTGCCGACCCACGGCAGTTTGCCGGCCCACAATTCCGCTCCCGTGTCTTTGTCAAAAGCGCGGATTTTGGAATCGCGCGTGCCGGAACAAAAGACCAGCCCGCCGGCCGTGACGATCGGCCCGCCGTAATTTTCCGTGCCGGTTTTCGGCTGGCCTTGGGCCGTCAGTTCCGGGTATTCGCCCAGCGGCACTTTCCACAGCAGTTTGCCGGTGTTCAAGTCCAGGCAATCAAGCGTTCCCCAGGGAGGTTTATTCGCCGGATAGCCTTCATTGTCATAGAATTTGGGGTAGCCGGTGAAGTTGTAACGAGGGCGCTCGGTCCGCGCCACGGCTGGCGGCGGGGAAGGGCGGTCGCGCAAAAAGAGAAAATCCTCCAACGCCGCTAGGTCGCTATCGCTGATCGCGGTGTTGGCCGGCATGCCGTTTTTCCCCTCGCGGACTTGTTTGGCGACGTCAGCGTTGGCCAGGCGAGAGCGCAACCCGCGCAAAGGCGGCGCCACGCCAATGCCCATGCGGTTGGTAGCATGGCATTGCGCGCAATTGATTTCATAGACGAGCTGCCCGCGGGTCTTCGGCGCGCGGGGATCGTCCGGCGGATCTTCATCGCGAAAAACGGAGATCAGCCAGGCGGCGTGGTTGGCGCTGACATACAGGCGCCCCGTTCCCGGGTCGATGCAAGCGCCCGACCATTCCGCTCCGCCGTCCATGCCGAGATATAAATTGGGACGACCGAGGCTGGCCGGGCGGAAAAAGCCCGTCGTCGCGCTTTTGTAGCGGGTCGAAACATAATCCGTCGCCTCCGCCGTGCGATCCGTAATGTCCGCCGGGGTGAATTCCATTTTGGAAAAACGCTCCGGCAATTCCGGGTCGGGCTGGTAAGGCGCGGTCACTTCGCCCGGCAAATCACTGGTCGGCGCCCGCCGGAGGCGAAAAGGAAAGATCGGCTTGCCCGACACCCGATCCAACAAAAGCGTTTCGCCAATTTTGGTCGTGACGGCAACGACGTCCACAAGTTTGCCCTCGTGCTTGATGGTGGCAAGATTGGGTGGCGCGGGAATGTCCTGGTCCCAAATGTCGTGCGCAATTTCCTGGAAGTGCCAGAGGCGTTTGCCGGTGCGCGCGTCCAGCGCGATGAGGCAATTGGCAAAAAGATTGTCGCCGCGATGCCAGATGCCAATGAAGTTTTCCTTGGGCGAGGCGGTTGGGACATAGGCGATGCCGCGCACTTCGTCCATGGCCATGCCGCTCCAGCAATTGGCGGCGTAACTTTCGGTCCGGTCCCACGTCTCATTGCCAAATTCCCCTGCATGCGGCACGGTATGAAAAGTCCAGAGAAGCTGGCCCGTTGCCGCGTTAAAGCCCCAGACATCCTTCTCAAAACCCGGGACCACCACAATGTCCTGGAACATGGCCGGGCCGGCGGTGGCCGCGCCGAAACCGCCTTGCGGACGGCCAGGAAGCGGAGCGCGGCCCTGCTCGCCAAAATCGGCAATGGGCTGGCCATTGCCGGGATGGATGGCGTAGAGATATTTGCCCGCGCAAAAGAGAACTCGTTCGCTTACTGAATTGCTGCCTTGCCAATAAATGAGGCCGCGAAAGGCCGGACGTCCTTCCGGTTTGAATCGCCATAATTCCTGGCCGTTTTCCGCGTTGATGCCCACCATGAATTTGCCGGGAGTTGGGGCGATCATGATGTCGCGCACAATGATGGGATTGCACTGGAGATTGTTGCTCTCATCCCGCGAATGGTAAATCCAGGCCACCTCCAGGTTCGTGACATTACGGCGGTTGATCTGGTCCAACAGGGAATAGCGCATGCCGCCATTGTCCCCGTGCGACCGGTGCCAGGAGAGAAAAGTTTCCGGCTTGGGATAACCATTAGCCGGGGTCAATTCCTCGGGCCGCGCGGCGGGAATGATCTTGTAGAGCGGCAATTTTTCGCGCGCCGCGGCGTCTTCGACGGCCCAATAATCCGGCTTGTTCGCCGAGGGCTCCCGTGCGGCGGCGGGGCACGCGAGCATGACCAGGGCGGCCCCGATTAAAACTAGGCGGCGAAAATCGGGCAGTCCGCTGAGTACAAGCCATCGCGAAGTGGAGGTTAAATCGTTCATAGATTAGGCGCGCCACTTTAGTTGATTGCACTTCCTCAAGTCAAAGCGCATCTCCGGACGGGTCTCGACTAAATCCACAACTATGCTTTGACCATCAGGCGGAATTTGGACACCATCCGATGTGATCTCATAGACCATGAAGCCTTCGACGAGCCAGAAGCAATTCATGAGACTAGGCGCGTGCCCCAGAGCGGCGAGCTGGGGACCGGAGCCGCCGGCGGGGTTCACCTTGATCGAACTCTTGGTCGTCATAGCCATCATTGCGATTCTGGCGTCGATGCTGTTGCCCGCGCTGGCAAAATCCAAAAGCAGCGCCAAAACGGCCCAGTGCCAAAGCAATCAGAAACAACTTCTCTTCGCATCGGTGGCCTACTCGGACGATAACCGGGATTTTTTTCCGTGGGCCTTCACTTTGTCCGGAGACAATACTCACGACACGAACTGGCAGGTCCTTTTGAAGCCTGACGGAGCCACTCAACCGTTGCTCCTGGACCCCGTCCGGCCAGTCAAGCATGGGAATTACTTCAACGCTCCTGGATTTTGGTCCTTTGCTCCCGACGGGGAAGTGATTTACAACACCGATAGCCAGGGCAATCATACCACCAACGGCCTTTATGGCGACTACGCGGTGAACTTCGCGCTGGGCGGATGTTGGTGGCCTGGGACCTGGCAGGTCCCGGGAATGAAGATGGCCGCGGTCATCAAGCCGGCAGGATGCGTCTATATGACGGACGGCGGCATGGCCGCGAACGACTCCGCCGACCCAATGAAGTGCATTACACCGGCTTGCATGATGAAGTTTGGCGCGTGGCTTTTTGACGATCCTGGGAACGACGACCCGATCTCTCCCGATCCTGACGCAGCGGACCAGACGACGGATGCCAACTGGTGCGGACCGTTTCCGCGCCACGGGGACTTCCAAAGCAACAATGGCTTTCCGGATGGACACGTGGAATTGATGAAGCCTTCCCAGTGGTTCTACGCGGGTTCACCGTGGCTGGACCCAGAGCCCGGACGATGAATTGTCCGGGTCCATCTCTTGTTTTCGCCACCGTGGAATTATGGCTTGAAGCTGTTGCCTAAACTTTCATCCTCCCATGCGTGTCCTCTTTTTCGCCCAACTCAAAGACGTTACCGGCTGCGACGCGCTGGATTTGGCCCCGCCTTCGCCGCTGGACGGCAATGGACTGTGGGCCGTGCTCCTGGAAAAATTTCCCGGCCTGGCCGCCCACCGCTCCAGCGTCCGCCTGGCGCGCAACTGCGAATATGCCGGGCCCGAAGCGATGTTTGCTCCCGGCGATGAGGTCGCGCTCCTGCCCCCGGTTTCCGGGGGGTGATATTCTGACGCGTGAAAATTGAAGTTCAACTTACCGACTCCCTCATCGCGGAAACAGCATTCCAGCCAGCCACGGCTGGCGTTCATGGGGCATTGGTTGAATTTCGCGGCATCGTCCGGGGCGAAGAGAACGGACGGCCCATTGCCGCGCTCGAATACGAGGCCTACGCCGAAATGGCCCTGCGCGAAATCCGGCGGCTGCTCGAAGGGTTGGCGGAGCAGCACCCTTGTCTTGCGGCCAGCGTCATTCATCGGGTTGGGGTCGTGCCGCCGGGCGAGACGGCGGTTTACGTCGGCGTCACGTCGCTTCATCGCGCGGAAGCCATGGCCCTGCTCAGAGAATTCCTGGACCGCCTCAAACAGGACGTGCCTATCTGGAAACGCCGGTCGCTGCCCGTCACCCATACCGCCAGTCCCAAAAATGCTCTACGAACATCCAAGCCGCATTCTGCCAGTTTATCGCTGGACGAGGCGATGGCCGAAATCCGCGCCCGATGCCGGCCTTTGCCCGCCGTGCGTGTGCCGTTGGCCGAAGCTTTTGGCCGCGTCTTGCGCGAAAACGTTCGCGCCCCGGAGGATTTGCCCCCTTTTGACCGCTCGACGCGCGATGGCTACGCCATTTTGTCCGACGACAAATCCGAATATTTCCAAATTATTGACACGCTCTACGCCGCGGATTGGAAACCGCGCGCGCTCCTCACGGGCCAGGCCGTGCGGGTGGCTACGGGAACTGCCCTCCCCTGCCGCAATTTGCGGGTGGTGATGCAGGAACATGTGGATCGTAGCGGCGACCGCATCCGCATCGTGAAACAGGAACGGACAGCCAACGTCCACCTTCGCGGAGAAGATGCGAAGGCCGGCCAATTGCTCGTGCCGTCGGGCGTCCGTTTGCAGGCCGGCGCTCTGGCTCTGCTCGCCACGGCAGGGTGTTCCCAACCCTGGGTCAGCCCGCGACCCCGCGTGTTCCATTTTACGACCGGCGACGAACTCATCCCGCCGCACCAAATTCCGGGGCCGGGACAAATCCGCGACAGCAATTCCACCCTGATTCGTGGGCTGCTGCAAAACGTCCCGTGCCATCTGCAGCAAAACCATTTGCCGGAAGATTTGGAAACGGCATGGGGGCAACTTGATCCGGGGCGTCTCGCCCAGGCGGACCTGATTTTGGTTTCCGGCGGCGCCAGCGTGGGAGACAAGGATTTCACCCGTCCGATGTTGGAACGCCTCGGCTTCGAGATTCTCATCACGCAAGTCAACGTGCGCCCTGGCAAACCACTTATTTTCGGCGTGGACGGCGGGCGCGTGGCTTTCGGGCTGCCGGGCAATCCGCTCTCTCATTTCGTTTGTTTTCATTTCGCGGTGGCGCTGGGACTGGCCCAGCTTGCCGGGGGGGAGCCGCCCTCATTTTCCCGAGCCCCGCTCGCCGTTGCCCTGGAGAATGAGCCTTGCCCGCGCGAAACACTCTGGCCGGCGAGGCTCGATTGGAACGCTGGCGCACCCCATTTGCGTCCCTTGAAGTGGTCCAGTTCGGGCGATCTTGGCTGCCTGCCCGCCGCCAATGCCTTGATTCGCGTGCCGGCAAATCAAAGTTCGCCGGCCCAGGGCGCGGGAGTCGATTTTTTGCCAACTAAGGCTATGATGTGTCTGTAGTCTGATGCCAAAACAGTTTTCCCATCTCGACAAGACCGGGGGCGCGCGCATGGTGAACGTGGGCGCAAAACCCGTGCAACGCCGCCGCGCTCTGGCCGCCGGCCGGCTGATCTGCCTCCCCGCGACCATCCTGGCGTTGAAGAAGAAGGCCCTGCCGAAGGGCGATGTCCTGACCATCGCGCAGATCGCCGGAATTCAGGCCGTCAAACGTGCCGCGGAGTTGATTCCCCTTTGTCATCCGCTGCCCTTGAACCATGTGGAGTTCAGTTTTCAGGTGCGGGGAGGCGCGGTGGAAATCTCTTGCGCGGTGGAAACGCGCGCGCGGACCGGCGTGGAAATGGAAGCCCTCACGGGTGTTTGCGTCGCTGCCCTGACACTTTACGACATGTGCAAGGCGGTGGATAAAACCATGCGCATCGCCGATATCCATGTCGTGGAAAAGGTAAAATCATGAAAATCGGGCGCGTCACCGTCAGCGACCGCGCGGCAGCGGGAGTCTATGAAGATCGCAGCGGGCCTGAGATCGAGAATTGTTTGCGCGAATTTCTCGGCGTTGAGGCTTCCTTTGAATTGGTTATCGTGCCGGACGAAAAGGATTTGATCGCCGCGACATTGCAAGAATTTGCCGATGCGCGCCATTGCGACCTCGTGGTCACAACCGGCGGCACCGGAATTGCCGCACGCGACGTGACGCCGGAAGCGACGCGCGCCGTGCTGGAAAAAGAACTGCCCGGTTTTGGCGAGATGATGCGCGCCCAGTCCTTCCCCAAAGTGCGGACGGCCCTCCTCTCCCGCGCCACTGCCGGGACGCGCGGGCGGACTCTCATTGTGAACCTTCCAGGCAAACCCTCAGCCGTGCGCGAGTGTTTGGAAATCCTAGCCCCGGCGATTCGCGAAGGCGTCGCCCACCTGCGCGGCGAAGACCCCCACACAGCCACAACCTGCCAAAGATGAGTTTGCACCCCATAGATCCGCTGGGCCGGACGGTTGATTACCTGCGCATCTCGATCACAGACCGATGCAATGAGCGTTGTCTCTATTGTCTGCCGGAGCATTACTCCTCCTGGCTGCCGCGCGGGGAAGTCCTCGCCTACGATGAGGTGCTCGCCATCGCGCGCGCCGCCGTTTCCCTCGGCTTCAAACGTTTTCGTGTGACAGGAGGGGAGCCGTTGCTCCGTCCGGGCGTCGTTGAATTCGTCGGCGATCTGATTGCCACGCCAGGCGTGGAATCGGTCCAACTCAGCACCAATGGCACGCGCTTGCCGCAACTGGCCCAGCCTCTCTTTGCCGCCGGACTGCGCCGCATCAACGTGAGCCTCGACGCTCTGGATCCCCTGGTTTACCGCGCCATCACCAGCGGCGAGGTCGAGCCGGTCTTGCAAGGCATCCACCTCGCGCGCGAACTTGGCTTTGCCTTGAAACTGAACACGGTTCTCATGCGCGGACGCAACGAAGGAGAAATTTTTCCCCTGCTCGATTTCGCCGCGCGGCACGGCCTTCCCATCCGCTTTATCGAACTGATGCCCGTGAGCCTGACAGCTATGCTGGACGCCACCAACTTCCTCCCTGTCACCGAATTGCTGGCGCGCCTGCGGCGGGAAGACGAATTGGAACCTCTGGACGAGCCCTTCGGTTTCGGCCCCGCCAAATACTACCGCCTCAAGCGCCGCGGCGCGACCGTCGGACTGATCGGCGCCCTGAGCGACCTGCACTTTTGCGAACACTGCAATAAAATGCGCCTGACCTGCGATGGCAACCTTCGCCCGTGCTTGGGCAACCACTTGGAAACCGATTTAAAACCCGCGTTGCGGCCGCGGATCAGCGAGGACGGCTTGCGCCAACTGATTTCCGCCACGCTCGCGCAGAAACCGTCCGAGCATCTCTTCCGCGCCAACTATCAACCTCACCGCGTCATGACAGCCATTGGCGGCTGACCCGTTATTTTCACCCTTTCCGTCCCGCGAGCAAAATCAACCTCCGGCCATGGCCCCGACAATTAGAAACGGTTCTGCGCCGTTGGTGATGGCGTCGGGCAATCTCGTCTCCGGCGGATCGGCGGACAAATCTTCTTTGCAGGCAAAAAAGCGGATAAACGGGCGGCGCTTCAGGGTGACTTGATCGCGGATCGTCCCGCGCAGCACCGGAAAATGTGCTTCCAGAGCATCCAGAACTGAGCGCAACGTGGCCGGCCCCTCGACGTCAAGCGCCACCTCACCCTCGACGCGCGCCAAATTGCGCAAGTGATAGGGCAGCACAACTCGGATCATGGCAGCGTCTGGACCTCGACGGAATAAACGGCCGGGAGGTCCCGCACGATAGCGTTCCATGTGTCGCCGCTGTCAGCCGATACATAAACCTGGCCGCCTGTCGTGCCAAAATAGACGCCGCACTCCTCGAGCGAATCAACCGCCATCGCGTCGCGGAGCACGTTGACATAACAATCTTTTTGCGGCAGCCCTTTCGTCAGCGCTTCCCACTCGTTTCCGCCCGTCCGGCTGCGAAAGACGCGCAGCTTGCCATCGGGCGGGAAGTGCTCGGAGTCGCTCTTAATGGGCACGACATAAACGGTCTCCGGCTCGTGGGTGTGAACGTCAATCGGGAAACCAAAGTCGCTCGGGAGATTGCCGCTGACTTCTGCCCATTGATCGCCGGAATTGTCGGTCCGCAAGACGTCCCAGTGTTTCTGCATGAAGAGCACGTTCGGCCGCGACGGATGCATCGCGATTCGATGGACGCAGTGGCCAACTTCCGCCTCGGGGTCAGGAAGTTCAAAATTGGATTTCAAGCCGCGATTGATGGCCTGCCAGGTCCGCCCGGCATCATCGGTACGGAAGACGCCCGCCGCCGAGATGGCGACGTAAATCCGGTTCGGATTCCGCGCATCGAGAATGATGGTATGAACGGCCATGCCGCCCGCGCCAGGTTGCCAAAGGTGGCCCTTGGCGGCGCGCAACCCCGGGAGTTCCTTCCATGAATTTCCGCCATCGGTGCTCTTGAAGATCGCCGCATCTTCCGCCCCGGCATAGACCGTATCAGCGTCCGTCAGTGACGGTTCGAGGTGCCAGATGCGCTTGAATTCCCACGGATGCTGTGTGCCGTCGTACCATTTATGCGTCCCGACCTCGCCCTCATAGGCAAACCTGTTGCTCTGGCCCTTGGGCATTTCGCCGGGCGTCGGCGTCTGCTCACCGCCGGGCGGCGCCCACGTTTTGCCGCCATCGTCGGAGCGCTGAATGATTTGTCCAAACCAGCCGCTCGTCTGCGACGCGTAGATGCGGTTCGGTTCCGCCGGTGAACCTTTGAGATGGTACATCTCCCATCCGGCGAAATGGGGTCCGGTGATGTCCCAATTTTGCCGCTTCCCATCGGCCGTTAGGACGAACGCGCCTTTCTTAGTGCCGACCAATACCCGAACTTTGCTCATGTCTCTCCTGTATTTTGATTTTCCATAAGGTTTTTGCGCTTGAACGTGCAGGCTACTAATGAGGAGTATCAGCGGAAATCGACACGGCGTCCAGTTTTTTTCTCCCGCGCCGGCCACGAAGCATTTCCTTGCGTCAGCGCTAAATCGGACATTTCTCCATTCTGTTCGTTGCCTCTGTTCAAAATCGAGTGGCAGCCTAAAGGGGGGCAGCGCTCTGGTAGCGTTGCGCCGCCAGCGCGAGCAACGACTCCGGGTTCCCGCGAACCGAGGCGACCACGAGAACATGACCATCGAGAACCATCACGCAACACTTTATGCCTTTGATTGGGCGGAGACTGCGGGGCATATACACGGCCACGAATTGCCGGTCCTGGACGACGCCGACAATTCGCTCCCACCCCCGCCGCCTCATGGATTGATCCGCCGCGGCCAACATTCCTGAATAGCTCAGTGCCGGCGGTGAATTCCGCAGTTGGTAAACGCCCACGTCCGCTCCATCCACAGCTTGCAGCGCCGCCCTGGCCTCAGGAGGCAAATGGAAGAAGCTCGAACCGAACCGCACCAGGCCCAGCGTAAAGCCGCCGACATTGACGGCAATCTGCTTGTTCCACTTTCCAGGCACGGACTCCATGACGCTGCTCCGCAAGGCGCGCGTTTCCGGGCTCAATCGGAAGTAACTGGCAACGCCGAGGGCGCCGAGCAAGGGCAGGGAGAAGATGCACAGGACCAAAACTATGTAGCACGCAACGATCCCGAGTTTCTGCCGACGGGGTGAGGCCGAACTAATGACCGGCAATGGCTGCCGGGGCCCGGCCGCGCGAACGCCGTTGAGCAGCGGCGCTACGGCCTGCGTCATGGTCATGGATTGTTCCATTCGCTTTTAGGTGGTCTGAGGGTGGTGTTTGGCCAAATGGCAGCCTGAATTTATTCCGCCGCTTTATCCTTCGGTTTGTCCTCGGATTTTTGCGCGGAGAGGCCGATTTTCTTGAGGGGATCGATATGGAATTTCTCCCCGAGCATGGCCAATTGCTCCGGTTTGATGTCGCCCACGACGTTGGCGAAGACGGCGTCTTGTTTGCCATCCAGCACCACGGCCACCAGGCCTTGGATCGCGCTGTCAGCCATCTTGAGATAAACACTCACATCCTGGTCTTTTTCCTGCACGGTCACAATCCGCTCCCAGCCTTTGCCGGCCAGGTCGGTGCGGATCGACTGGGCGCGCTTTTGCAACTCCGCGCGGTTCTCGTCATCCAGGCCGATCACATTCACGGTCACCTGTTTTAATCCATTCAAGAGCTTGGCCACGTCAGGCTGCTCTTTTTCGACCAGGCGGGATGCCAGTATGATGACGTTGTTGGGCACGTTCACTTCGACAAATTGGCCACCGCCCTTCGGCGGCGAAAAGGAGCCAAAATCGACTTGGCCAGGCAGCATTTCTTCCGCCCCAAGAACGAGGGTCGTGACGGCCCACAGGGTGGCGGTTCCGATCATCCAAGGCATCAAACGTTTCATAATTATTCTCATGTAGAAGGTTAATGTTAATCGTCGCGGGGACATCCGCCCCGCCAGGATCAATACCCATGAGATTGGGAAAAAGTTTCAAAAAAGAAACGAGGCGCTCACAACGACGCGGAGAGGGGGATGCTGGCTGGCTGGGTGGCTCGTTCCAGTTCCGCGGTGATCTGTTCAACGGGCGCGGCAAAGCGGATTTGCCGACCCAATTCAAGAGCGACCGTGTAGGGATGAATCGAAATCCCAGGCGCGCCAGCCACCGCGCCCTTTTTCGCTTTGGCGCGCTTTGGCGGTCGCGCGAGGCGATTTGGCAGTTTGTGCCCGGTTTTGCGTCCTTCGTTCATCATGCCGTCATAGAGTCCCATGACAAAAACCGTTCGGTCTTGCACGGTTACACCATTCAGCCCTCCCAAGCGGTCGAGCAATGCCCGAAAGCTCTCGGCGATGTTGCCGGCAAGCTTGCTCAATCGGTTTGCCGTGCTCGGCGCCGCTTCGACCAGCAAGTCGCCTCCACGAAAATGGCAGCGCAGGCCCGTTGCCGTTTCGATGGCCCATTTGACCGAATTGGCGATGTCAAACTCCGCCGCTTGGAAGGTGTAAACGTGGGCCGAAGAGCCGACACGACGCGTGAACTTAAACCCGGCGAAAATATCTTTGGCGGAGCTCTGCTCCCGCGCGGCAAAGTCGAAGCGGCTTTTCAGCCGGGCAAGCTTGCGCTTGGCTGCCGCGGCTTCTCCGTCGGTGGCGCCGTTGGCAGGGTCGGCCAACCGCTCCAGCTTGGCCAGCAAGGCGCGGGCTTTGGTATTGGCAGGTTTCATGGGCGTCTCTCGCTTTTTCGTTTGCGGGTTTAACTGAATGCCGGCGGGTTGGACAGCCTAAAATCGACGGTGAAGGAAATTGGAGACGAGAGGAAGAATTCTTCGGGTCGTACCTGACCATGCCCTTGGACGCGGTGAGGCGCGGGTTCCGGCCCCTCTCCTCCGCGAAGTGGAAGAGAGAGTTCTGAGAGGAGGTGCCTTAGCCGTAACGATGCAGTAGCAATTGAGGCCACTGTTGGTAAAGACTTGTGGGCGTATGATAAAGCTCACCAAGTCGTCCGACGAATCGGCTCACCAAACAGTGACCGAATTCATTAAACTCC
>JBKQWF010000029.1:0-12844 GCA_052139695.1 Limisphaerales bacterium | reverse complement strand
CACTTTGGCCTTATAGGCCGCACTATGTCGTTTCCGTTTTGCTTTCATAAATCTGCTCTTTCTTATCTACAGCAGACCTATAAAAGTCCATCTTAACCACTGGTCTAAATTCCGGGGTCCAGCTCATAAGCCCGTTACCATCCGATCGGTCAACTCCTTGACGGTGTCATCATACATCTTGGCAAAATCAGACTTAAATTGAGAAATTAGCGAGCCTGTCAAATTAAAATGAAGTATCTGATTCAGAGACTTAGCCACCTTAGAACCAGATATTCTGAGTTCGACCAGTTGGTTGACGGCGTAAGCGCGAAGATGGAGCCCGTACTTGCGAATACTGAAGAGATGCGTGCCATTTGGCAGCACAAGCTGCTGGCATTGCCGACAACGATACCGCGGCAAAATCTGCCGTCTTACCAATCCCTTCACACCGCTGCGCATGAATCTGACGTCGTGCGTCAGGGAGGTGTTGATGCGCATGAGATCGAGATCACTACCACCGCAATGCGGGCATGAACTCGGAACAGCATATTCTATTGTGCCCTGGACCCTGAGACTTCTGGCTTTGCGCTTAAGCGTCTGCTGCTTAGCTTTTCTAATAACCTTGCTGGACCGGACATAAACCCGTTGTCTTTGATAGTCCCAGTAAGCCGCCTTGTTGATCTCTTTGAACTCTGGAAGTGCCGCACCGTCCTTGTTCATGAGGTTAAATCGCTTGAGTGGCTTAAGCTTGTCTACAGCGATAACATCATTAGTAGGTTGAGCGATTCCCGTCGAGTCCTGCTGGCATATCTCAATCGCAAAACCAGTGGCGATTTCGAGTGCCTTGCAGTCGTCCGCATTGTAAGCAATGAGGCGTTGTTTTCTTAATGGGTTGCCCGATTTTTCCCATTCGGAGCGACAAACAATCGAATTCGGGCCGAACAGGCTGCAATCTGACCACGAAAAACCGCGCCATGAAGCAATGTCTTTGAGATGGTTTGAGTACGTCGGGAAGTAGATTTGTGCAAAGAAAAAGGACACCAGGTTGATGGCTAAACTAACGGCATTGGCCGGTTTGGACCCTTCGGTCGGTTTCCCATGACGTTCAGCCATCCGTCTCCAAAAGATCTTCTCGAAGCTACCGTAGTGAACGATCACCGGTTTTTCGATGGTTTCGAGAATGGCAAGGAATTCCCTCCAAATCTTCCCCTCGTCCTCGGCGGTGTCGGCCCACAGGCTGTGCTGGACAGCGGATTCGCCATTGCCAATGCGCATGCCGATGAGATAGTAGAAATCGCGGTCTGGCAGGCACTCGACATCCAGATAGACGGGTGTGCCTTCGATCTTCAGTTCCGGGTTGCCGACGACATGGATTTTTTTCTCCCGAATGGCCAGAGCCTTAAGCGAATTGTGATATTTCTCGCGTTTGTTGCGGAGTCGCTTGGGCCGGCGGCGCGGACGGAACGTGTAGGAGAGTTGCGTGACGGTGAAGATGCCTTTGCTGCGGAATTTCTGGCGTTCTTTTTCGCTCATTGTGGCCAGCAGACTGAGGTCATCCTTCTCGATCGCCTTCTGCCGACAGCGGGCTTGGAATTCGCACTCAGCACAGTGTCGGTTCAAAATAAGATCAGGTGCCGATGGGCTGGAAAGAAGCGCCGTTATTCTCTCAATGTGTTTCCGGACCTCCCCGGCCAATGCCGCGGTCTTCACCTCCAACGTGGCGTGGTCGTCGCCATGAATGATTTTGCCCAAACTGATTTTCCGGCCAAGAATATCGGAAAGCACGGACGCGTCGAAGGCCAGCAGCAGCTTGTCGTCTTTGCCGAGCTTGTTGGTGAACATGTAGCGGGTGGGGATGAGATGGGCGGATTGGCCCTGGCCTTCCGAAGGAGTACGCTCAACCGCATGGAGACGCGTTTCGAGATTCTGAGCTGTCGCAACAACAACGTCGAATCCCAGCCGCCATTTGGCTGTTCTGAGGTTTTCTTGGGAGGGGGAGGGGGCGATGGCGCACTCGTCCTGGGGCGTTTCGAATCGCAAGCGTTCGATTGCGGCATTGCGGTACAATTCATTTTGGCTCTGCACCCAGTCGGCATAGGCATTGCCGGACGCTGGTTCGCCGGTAAATCTGAGCCAGCATTTGGTCGGGCATTTGATGTGGGCATGAAAGAGCGAAGGCGTGATTTTCATAAAGGGAGATTACTCCATTCTGATGAAAGGGCACCACGGCGCGCCGCCGAATTTGCTGTTGCCGGTGGGCTGCGTGGATTCACGCGGCAAACCGGTATCAGGAAAGGCTCCTGACGGCAGTTTGTGAACCAAGTGAACCAAGATATGCACGGCGGGAAGCCCCCTTCCAAGCCCTGCGGAACGTCCCCAAAACCGCCAATCTTGGTTCAGTTCCCGGCAGAAATCGTGAGTTCCTGAACCAAGTCCCGCCAACGGGACGTTTGGGTTTCTTCGTCCCCGCAGGCGACAAGCGCCCTCAAACTCCTTTTACTGAAGGACTGGGGCGGCGCCAGAAGGCCAGCTTGAATCCCAGGAGTCAATTGCAAAAGGTTCATGACTTGGGTCACGCGTGCGCGGGAAATCCCCTCTCTGGCGGCTATTTTCGCCTTGGTCAGCCGGAGATCAAGGTCCATCTGTCGCCGCCACAATTTTGCGAGCAAAAACGGATGGCCGCGCGATTCTGGTACCATGCCTGCGGAGCCATAAGTGTATTTTATATACTAATCCCGTCTACACTCGACGAGGATCTGGCGAGCGAATCCAACCGCGTCTGCCTGAATGTCCGCGTCTGGTCGTCCGTAGAGAAACTCCGCAACCCGCCTCGGCCCTATCGCCTCGGAATTGTTGAAATCAGCCTGCAGATACTCCATCGCCTTAACCGCGCTGGCGTCCGGGAGAAGCGGACGGAGGTGCGCGGCCACGTCCGAGACGCCGCGCCCGTAATTGCGAAGCAAATAAAACAGGTCGTAAGCGTCCTTGTTCTCCCCGCGAATGTGGAAGGCGAGCGCCTTGAGAACTACAAATGCCCCCGCTCCGCACACGCGAATGTCCCGCTTGGCTGTTTCCCCGACAATGGTCCTTCCATCCAGCGTCACGACTTGATTATTTCTGAAAGCCAGATGCAGGCCGGGGGCAATGACGGCCGCCCAATCTCTCGTCAATTGAAACAAACGCCCTGCCCGTGCTTCGGCGTCCTGCTCCGGCTCAATCAGGAAATCGACTGTCACAGGGGGATCACTGATGCGCCAGCGCTGCCGCGTAGGCTTGCCTTCTTCGTTCACATCCGCGGTGAACTTGGCATTCCGCAGGCGCTCGACCACTTCCTGATACCGTTGTTCGCCCACTAGGGCGAACGCCAGCCCCAAGTCCAAATCCAGCGTGCCCACATGAGCCGTCACGTTCTCCGGCAATTTCTCCTGATCAATCAGCAGCGATGGGACAAGCCCTCCCACGACCACCAGTTCATCCATCAGATCACCCAATTTCGTGGCAAGATATAGGCATGCGGACTTCACCCGCGCAACTTGGCCGGGTGGATAGCCGGAGGCGGTCGTTGGTTTTTCAGGCATGGCCGTCCTCTCTCAATAGTCTTGCGCGCAATTGTTCAGCCGCTTCGGTGGATCGCTCGGGCTGATCCTTCAAATCCATATACACCTGCACCGGGTGAACACAGCGGATGCCGCTGCGCTCTGCCGCGCCGTCGAAAACGCCTTCGTCGTTCGGCACGACCAGCCAGACATTCTCGCCTTTTTGCTCCTCGTGAAAGCCCATTGCCTGTCTCGCCTCGGCGGGCGGTATTTGGCCCACATAGAAAGCCACCAGCCGAAAGCCGGCAAATTGGTTCAGCAGCCACGCCCCCGCCAATCCGGTGGCCGCGTACTCCTGCTTGCCGCGTTTCAATTGATCCGACACGCGACGTAGAATCTCATCGCCCGACCGAGCGGCGATATGGCCACGCACGATATGGTGCCTGGAGAAATCATAAGCCTCGCGCCAGGCATCCAATAGCGCGTCGTAATCGGCGACCTTCAGTTCGCCGGCGGCATCGCGCGCCACCAGGCGCTGTGCTTCCAGTTGCCGGACAATACGGCTTGTGAATCCTTCATCCAATCCCGTCGCCTTTGCCAATGCCCGCTGGCTGAACGTGCTCTTTGGTTCGATCAACAACCGGCGCACAATCCGCGCACTCTTGGGAGCGAAAACACTGCGGGGCCGGCCAGGTCGCTTGAATTGGTTTGGCTTGCCTTCGATGGTCACCCGCAACCCTGGCGCGACTAGATGGGCATTCCCGGACAAATCCAGCCAGCAAACTTCCGCTTCCTCACACAACCGCTGCCCCACTTCGCCCATGTAGGGCACCGCGACCAATGGGATGCTTTTCTTCTTCCATCGCTCCGCGAACTGCTGCGCCGCGTGCGCCGCCATCGCGACCGCCGCCGCCTGACCGGTCGTTTTCCATTCCACAACGAAATTGAGATTTTCCACCGTGAGCAGCAAATCCGCCTGCACCGGCTTTCCACGACCGACGGCGGACTGCCGTCGAACCTTGATGCGGTTCAGCGGCACGGCCAAAAGTTCTGCCAGCCGCTTCGGCACCTCTTCCTCCAGCCGTTGACTCAATGCTCGATTCACATTGTTCAATTACAACGACTTGATCCTGCGGTCAAGTAAGCCAATTTAAGCAAGTTGCTCCACGTTTTCGCCGGGAGCTTGCCAAGGCGCTCGTTTGGTGCCATCACATGCATTCGAAAGATGAATGCTGACAAAGGATCAATAGCAGGAACCGGTGTCCGGGAAAAGCTGCTGAAAATTGCTGAGGATATCGCGGAGCGCGGTAACGCAAACCTTACCAGGCTGACGGTCCTGAAGAAGTGGTTTGGTCACCCGGGAAGACTGCCTCCTTTTGCCATCTGGGTGGCGAGTCGGGCGATCTCGGACAAGGGCAAAGCCGGGGTTGAAGCGGCCGCTCTTTTCCGCCAGGCCAGGGCGCTGCTCGTCAATGCGGATCCATACGCCCCCAAAGTGAATCGTAAATCGGCAAGGCGCTGCACGATCGGCTTCAGAGGTTCCAAAATGAATACAAGAACCATCAATGGGGCTCGGTGCGCATTATCCACAACTGGGACCTCCTGCTCGTGGAGCGGGCGCTGGCCATCTGCCTCTGGTATTCTGACTCGCCCGCCCACGGATACAAACTGGCGGCGGTCATTGCCAGCATTACGATTCCCGCCACGGCAACGGTCTGAACGGTCCCCAGTCGCACGAAAACTGAAGAGATGGCCCGCTTCGTGTACAAGCTGGAGGAAATGCAAAAAAACCGCTAATGAGGAGCCCAATCATGGCCAAAAGAACCGCCACCGCCAAAGCAACCAGCCACACGGCGCAATGCTTCGCCGAACTGCTGTCTCGCGACCCGGAACTTTCAGCCCTCCGAGCCGACGACGCGCAAAAGCCCGCGACAAAGCGCCGGGCGGCGGCGGAGTGGGAATATGACGAAAGCATCAGCAACAGCCTGTTTGGGACAGCACTGGCGCGTCTTCAGGGCGAGGGATTGCCGGCGCCCGAGTGGCCCTCGGGATTTGCCGCCTTGGCCATTGACCCGGAATATGCTCCGGCTTTGCTGACGGTTGGCTGTTATGAACATGGCAGCGGCCGGAAGGCGGAAGGATTGTGGTTGCTGCTCCAACTGACGCAGCTTCCACCAAATACCGCAGACTGGTTTAAAATCACCGACAAGGCTGGCCTGGCACTAATGGACGCGGGCGATGCCGCCGGAACCTGCCGCTTGTATAAGGCCGCCCTGGAAGCCAGCCGTAGCGAGCAGGAGTTCATTATTGGCCTGGGTTGGGCGTTGTGCCGCGCCGGGAAACAAGAGGAAGCCCTCCCGTGGCTGGAACGGGCCGTCACGAATGCCCCCCACGATTACTCAGTGCTCAATGACTATGGCTGGGGACTGGCGGAATTGGGCCGATACGACGAGGCGCGGAAAGCCTTGGAGAAAGCGGTCCAGCTTGCCCCTGTGGCTTACGACTTGCCTGCCAACAATCTGAAACGCTTGCAGCAGTTGCGAGAAAACGCGCGACCGCAGGAAGGGACGCGGCAGATCCAATGAAACCACCTTACACCGCGCGGCAAGGACAGTTCCTGGCTTACATAAACCACTACATCACCCTGCACGGCCGTCCGCCGGCGGAGGCGGAAATGATGCAATTCTTTCAGGTCACACCACCGAGCGTGCATCAGATGATTCTGACCCTGGAGCGTCGCGGGCTAATTTCTCGCGTGCCGGGCCAAGCACGAAGCATCACGCTGCGCCTTCCCTCTGAAGAACTGCCGCCTTTGCTTGGCGCCACGGCAACTGCCACCATCCACCGTCCTCCGCCCAAGACCGATGACCACCCTGCCACCGACTCGGAAACCACTTTGCTGCGTTTCGGAAAAATCCAACTTGATCACTGGTTCGACTACAACGACCAAAAGCCCCTCGACGACTCCGAATTCGTCCCTTTGTTGGATATGCTCATTGAATCCTTCGCCCAGGGCGGTTTGAGCGCCGCGTCCGTCGAACGACTGCGTCGCCATGCATGCCAAGTGTACCACCGCTATTGCCAGCAATCCGCACCTCAAAGCACCTTCAAAGAAAACATCGAGCTCATGTTCAGCTATTTGCCTCCTCCCCTGCGTTCTCGCTGGCAGGCGGCGCTCGCCTGATTTGTCGTTGCCGAGATGCGGAATAAAAATGGCGACATGCAATGACTATTTCGTTATCCCGGGATGCCGCGAATGGCCGATCGTTGTTCAACCGGCAAACCTGTCAGTAGAGTGGCCGGCGGTCGCCGCCTGCGGTGTTCCGCGAAGGCGTGAAGGTCCCTCTCGCCGGAACGGAGGAAATCGAAGAAGTCCAACCCGCTGCACTTGCAGGTCTGACAGATGCTCAACAAGGAGAGATCGTAAAGTGTCCGATTGCGACGACAGACGGCATTGCATGCTTCGCCGCAAAACGGACAAGATCCTTGTTCTGGACAAACGATTACTTTTCGCACTGGAAGACGGTTTTGCCAACCGGCGTGTCCAGTGGTATCATGACGAGTTTTTTGTTTCACAAATTCAGGCGACTTCACATAGATTCTGTCGCGCTGGTAATCCCACCATGCGGTCGCGTTAATCTCTTCGAATTCTTTAAAAGGGCTTACGAAATTCCCCCACCGTCTTTGCGGTCGTCTAAGTGATCTGACATACACAGCGCCCCGCGACTTCTCTTTCGATTCCGTACAGGGGTCAGAGGCGTGCAGACGAATAAGTGCCTGAACATGGCGAATTGTAATTCCTTTCCCTTTTGGCCGCTTGATTCCGAATCGATCGCCGCCCAATCTGCCCTTTCATGAAAGTTGCCATCGTCTTGTTCATGCACTTGTTCGTCCAAGTCGCCATGCTCCTCAGGCCCGGGGGCTGTAAAGCCCTGGTGGCCGAGAACCTGCTGCTTAAGCACCAGCTTCTGGTTCTGCGCCGCTCCCGCAGCCATGCGCCCAGACTGCGCCCGGCCGACCGTTTGCTTTTCGGGCTTTGGACCTTGTTCCTCAACCCGCGCCGACTCCTTCGCGCCGCGGTCGTCCTCAAGCCCTCCACCTTGCTGCGCTTCCATCGTGGCCTGCGGGATCTCAAATACCGTTTCCTTTATTCATCCAGACCGGAACGGCGACCGGGGCCCAAAGGGCCTGCCCCGGAATTGATTCAGGCCATCTGTGAACTCAAACGTCGCAATCCACGCTTTGGCTGTCCCAAGATCGCCCAGCACCTCAGTAAAACCTTTGGCCTGGCCATCAATAAGGATGTGGTTCGCCGCATTCTGGCTCGGCACTACCACTCAGATCGGCGCCGGTGTGGTCCCTCGTGGCTGACGGTGCTCGGTCACTCCAAGGATAGCCTGTGGAGTCTGGACCTGTTCCGAACCGATTCGATCCTGCTTCGCACGCATTGGGTGCTGGTCGTCATGGATCAGTTCAGTCGCCGGATCGTCGGCTTTGGCGTCCAGGCCGTGGCGGTAGATGGAGTCGCGCTCTGCCAAATGTTCAATCGCGCAATCGGCGGGCAAGGCCTGCCCGTACGATTGAGCTTTGATCACGACCCGCTCTTCCAGTTCCAGCGCTGGCAGGCCAATCTTCGGGTTCTGGGCATCGAGACGGTGCAGACGGTCCCGCACGTTCCCTGGTCGCATCCGTTCGTGGAACGACTCATCCGGAGCGTCCGGGCCGAGTATCTGGATCAGCTCTTCTTTTGGAATGCGTCGGACTTGGAGCAAAAGCTGGCCTGCTTCAGGGACTACTTCAACGCCGCGCGCGCGCATCAAGGCTTACATGGAGATACTCCGGCGGAAAAAACTGGAGCTTCTCGACCGCCTTTGGCCAACTTTGCCAATTACCGCTGGGAACGCCATTGCCATGGTCTGGTTGATCTTCCGATCGCTGCTTAACCAGCAATTCGCCATATACATGAGAGAGACCGTTCCCGGACGCATCTCCGCGATGTCCGAGCGCCGAAGGTGGACCTCGGTCTCCGGCCCGGTCGCCAAAACCACCTCGTCCGCCGCGTCTTTTCGCAGCACCCCGGTGTAATCGTCACCGTCTCTGGTTAAAACGATCATCGGTTCGTAACTGCGCACAAAGCTGGCGCTGGGATAAACAATGGATTCGAGCAGATCGCGCTCTGTCCGAATCGTCCCGACGCTGGTCAGATCAGGCCCCAAATGGCCGCCGCGATAACCCACAGAATGGCAGGAGATGCACGCAAATTTGGGATTATTGAAGATGGATTGGCCCCGGCGGATATCTCCTCCGGGCAATTGAGCCATCAATTGCTCAAGGTGCTCGTTCTCTTTAGCGGCATCTGTGCCCAGCATGGCAAATAATTCTGCTGCCTTTGCTTGAACCGTTGACGGCAATTTTTCGATTACGGGCTTGATGACTTCCGGTCTCAACGACGAAACAGATTTGGCCGTCTTGAGGTTCTCGATAAGGCTGGCGCCTGTCGCTTCATCGGCGGAATTCTCAAAAGGGATGATCAGTTTGGGCAGTTCGGAGGGTCCCGCGGTCCGGAGCGCGTCCGCGAGGGCGAGCAGTTGGGCACGGTCCAACGCCGCCCTGCTGATAACTAAGGCCGCATTGTTGCGGACGGGCCACGGTTTTGCCGAATCCAGATGGTTGAGGAGGAAATGGAATAGGTTGGTGGAAACATGCTGCAGCGGGCTGGCGGCGGCGAGCGCTTCGAGCCGGGCTTCAGGCGCCAGATTCTCGTCGTTGCCAATTTGATGAAGAGCATGGTCAACGGCAGGGCTGGCCGCTTTGGCGCGCCGGAACGCGCCAGCCGTCGCAATGGCCTCCCGCGCCGTCTCCGCATCCGGCGAGCAAAGAGTCACGGCGACTTCTTCCAGCCAGGCATCGGGCAATGGTTTGGAGGCGGCTTTTGCCATAACCCTCAAAACGACGAGTCTCGCCCGGGTCGTTGATTGGCCTTCCGCCAATACGTTGGCGAGCAACTGCCCAATGGCCGGGTCCTTCGCGAATGGGCTCAACTGCGCCTGGAGGCCAGTGGCTTCGGCGGCGCTCAAGTCAGGGGTTTTAAGCCGATTTTGGAAGAACCCCGCGAGGGCCTCTCCCCAATCTGTGTGACGACCGACGATCCAGTTTGCGGTGTCCTTCAGAACCGGGTTTTTCGAGTCGAGCAGTGGAACGACGGCTTTCACATCTAAATGCCCCTTCCGCATTTGATCCATGGCGATTAACGCAACGCGCCGCACACGCGGGTTTTCACTTCCGAGCCCCTCGGCAGTCGCCGCGCCATCCGCAATTTCCATCAAGGCGAAAATGATGGAATGTTCCAGGATGCGCGCGCCAGGGGGAAGCTCGACCGGGCCGGCATCGATCTGGGCGGCGGCGGCCAGGAGAGCAGGGACGGCCGCCGGGTTGCCAATCCTCCCCAGGGCCTCGGCGGCGCTCCGCCGCACCTGCGGGTCCTCATCCTGCAATAACGGCAGCAACGCCGTCATCGCGTCCGTATCTCGCCAAAGGCTGATGGATTGGACGGCGACATGGCGAACGGTGTTGTCTTTGTCGCGCAGAGCGCTCCGCACGGCCTCTCGCGCCTGCGCCGCGTCAATCTGGGTCAGCGCCCAAAGAGCATTCCGCCGGGCCTCCGTCGCGGAGGAATTCCGCAAGGAGATGGCGAGCGGTTCAACCGATTTGTCCCCGGATCTCGCCAAAGCGCGGGTGGCCCGCTGGCGCACCGCCGGTCTCGGGTCTGACAGCAACTTGACCAGGTCGGCGGAACTCAGAACCCCCCAGTTCAGGGAGATCCCTCGAGGGTCTTCGACTTTTGGCGCGCCGCGCCGGCGGACGCGATAGATATGGCCCAGCACGTCCGGCTTGGCTAGTTGCGAGGTCGGGCAACAAAGCTTATACCATCCGCCCGTATCGATGACAATGAGACTGCCATCGGCGTCCTCCATGACGCAGGTTGGATGAAAGTCCGGGTCGTCCGAAGTAAGGAAGTCCGTCTCGATGGTTCTGTAGGTTGCGCCATCGGGGATGAGCCGGTCTCTGAGGACTTTGTGCAGGTTGAAGCAGCAGGTAAACAGATCGTCCTGGAAATCGCGGCCAAAGACGTCTGAATGATAGGTGATAAGACTGCAAGGCGCCGCGGGGCCGAGGTGGCTTAGGACCGGCAGGATGTCTCCCGTGCGCGGGTGCTCGTCAATCACATCATGCACTTTCCCATAGACTCCGCCATAAATGGCGTGGATCAAGCCGTCACGCTTGCCGCCGCCGGGTTCTTGCAGAAAGGTGGCACACAAGATTCGCTCCCCGGTAACCGTAAAAGCTACGGCGACCGGGTTGTCCATGCCGCCAGTCATCACTGGTTCAATGCCGGTTCCGTCGGGGCGGCAGCGAAAAATATGCGCGGCGCGCGTCACGAATGGCTCTTTGCCGGGACGCTCATAGGTTTGTTTGGCAAAGGCTCCCTTGCACCAGTAAATCCATCCGTCCGGCCCCGCATAGGGTCCGTGAAGGTCATTAGCGCAGCCCGTCAGGGTCTTGCCTTGCATCCATTCCTGGCGGCGGTCCGCGACGCCGTTGCCTCGAGTATCCGTGAGTTTCCAAATGCTCGGCGGAGCGGCGACATAAACGGATCCCTCATACCACATGGCCCCCTCGGGAAACATGAAGCGGTCAGCGAAAACGGCGCCGCGATCGAAGATTCCATCGCCGGCGGTGTCTTCCAGGCGCGCGATACGATGAGGCTTGTTTTTGAGCTGCTCTTCCGGCGGGTCATTGGAGCCTGATGAATCGGTGACATAGAGCCGGCCTTGTTCGTCAAAATCGGCAGAAATTGGCCGGTTCACCAAAGGAGGTCCCGCTATGACCTCGACCTCGAATCCGTCAGGCACAGAAAGAGTGCGAGCGCCAAATTTAAACTCCGCCGCTGAAACCTCAAGCGAGAGGCAGATTTCCACGGCCAGCGCGGCCAGCATGAATCTTTTTTTCATGATCAGTTCCGTATCTCCAAGTAAGGGCAACCGTATTTTTTACAGCGATTGAAGGCGGAAGAAAGCGGCAGCGCCGCCCGCCGTGTCGCTGAACTCATAATTCGGGCCGACCGTCGTTATCCTGCTGGAAATGGTTTTCCAGGTTCCGGAGTGCAGGTTGCTGCTGGTCTGCAAATTGAAATTTCCAGCGCTGGTTGGCCATGAAATGGCAACGGTGGTTGGATTCACACGCTGAACGCTCAAAACGGGCTGGTTGGTATTGCCTGTCCCAGCGCCGGTGATCTCCAGGCTGAAAACCGTGGAGCCATAGGTACAATGGCCGGTAGTGCCAGCCGGCAGATTTGTTTGCGTAAACCCTCCGGAAAACGACGGATATGCCAGCACGTTGAAAGTATCTCCCTTTGCCGGCACAAAACCGCCATTCAGATTGGCGCTAACGGTGCCGGCAAGGGCTGCGGTCGCTGAAAAAGCGATTTTGCCGTAGTCCGTCGGGCTGTTCAGACCAAAACTCAGGACGCTCGAGAATTGTAGTGTGACGCTGCTCACCGTCAGCGTCCCCTCTTGTGAATCGAGCGTTCCAGGATCCGTGATAAAGGGGGCTTGAATCGAGGAATTGCCTGTCCCAGGGCGCTGGCTAATTGTCCCGTTATTGATCAGATACTCAGACCCTTCAAAGGAGGCTATGCGGTCACCACTGGCACCGTACAAGTTTATCGCCCCATCATTAACAAGTCCCCCGATGTAGCCGCTGCCATTGAAAAGAGCCAAAGCGGCGTTGGTCAGGTTGATCGTCCCGGCATTGGTCAGCGGTCCAAAAACGTTCAACTGCGACGCCTCATTCAGAGTCCCCCCGCTCTGGATCGTCAGGGACCCCGTGGCCCTCAGCGACCCGCCGTAATCATTCAGCACGCCGCCGCTGTTGACCGTGATTATACCACTGTAGGCGCTGTTGGTGACCGTCAGCGTTCCGCTAATCTGATTGGTCCCGGGCGCGAGTGTTGTCCCGTCAAGTGTCAGATTCGTGATCGCGCCGCCTTTTTGAAAAGCCGGCCCCAACTCCAGCGTGCCTCCCGTCAGCGCCAGATTCGGAATCGCATCTTCTGTCAGGAGCAGATAGCCAGACGCAAACTGATATTCTCCCGGCCCGTCCAGCAAAGGCGGCGCGCCCACCGTCAACGGATCAACCGCGCCGCCCCCGCTAAAATCGATGGTCGTGCCCAGCGCGGCATTATACGTGCCCATCAGGACCCCCACGGGAGCGGAGATCGACATTGTCCCCGCGCCCGGCTCCGCATTGATAGTTCCCTTATTGATCAG
>JBKQWF010000028.1:0-23333 GCA_052139695.1 Limisphaerales bacterium | reverse complement strand
AGGCGTTCGCATAGGGCCATCCGAGCAGATAGGAACTGGTCTCCCCCTCCGGCACCGTGTGGCCAATCGCTGACTCCCCACGGTAATCCCACGCCGTCCAGACAAAATCGCCGATGACACACGGCAGACGCTGGACAGCGGCCCAGTATTCGAACGCGTCCTTGGGAAACGATTCGGTCGTCATCATCACGCGTTGCGGCAGCCGGGCGTGGTCGCGCTCAAAAGCTTTGGGCGAATAATTGTAGCCGCAAACGTCGAGGGCGGAAAAAAAAAGGTCCCCTTTCTCGCTCGGATCATTGAAGGCCGCTGTGATCGGACGGCTGGAATCCAGGGAACGAATGTGATCAGCCAGGAGCTTTGCCGTAACCGCGCCGGAAGCATCGAAACGCTCCGGAATTTCGTTGCCGATGGACCACATGACAACACAGGGATGGTTGCGGTCCCGCTGGAGCATGGCATCGACATCGCGCTGCCAGTCATCCTTGAAGAATCGCGAATAGTCGCGGGAATTCTTGCTTTCGTTCCACATGTCAAACGCTTCATCCACCACCAAAACCCCCTCGCGATCACAAGCGTCCAGAAAGCTCGCCGCAGGCATATTGTGACTGCAACGGATGGCGTTGAAACCAGCGGCTTTGAGGATCTTCACCCGCCGTTCTTCCGCCAGCGGAAATGCAGCCGCTCCCAGTGGACCGTGATCGTGGTGGAAACACCCCCCGCGCAGCTTGATGGTTTGGCCGTTGAGTTGAAACCCATGTTCGGCATTCCAGGCGAGAGAACGGATGCCAAAGCTGGTTTCAGTCAAATCAACGGTTTCATTTTGGCGGAGGACTGAAACCTGCGCCCGATAAAGCGCGGGTGACACGGGCGACCAAAGGCTCGGTTTGGCAATGGCGACACTGAGAGCAGTCACCGCTCCGGCGGTGGAAACGGAGCAATTTGTTTGACATGACGCCACCGCTTTGCCGTGGGCATCCAGAACGCGCAGGAGGACGGTGGCATCAACCGCCGGACCGGAATCGAGCAATTCGACCTGGACATTGACCCGCGCTTCGTCCGGGGTGACTGCCGGCGTGCGAATCGACAAGCCCCAAGGAGCGACCCGCAGTGGCCCCGTGACCTCCAGATGCACGGGGCGGTAAAGTCCCGACCCGGAATACCAGCGGCTGTTCATGCCCTGATTCAGAATCTTGACCGCTAAAACATTTTCTTCTCCCGCGGGCTTGAGGTAAGGCGTCAAATCGAAACCGAAGGGCGAATAACCGTATTGATTGCGGCCAACCTCCACCCCGTTGATCCACACCGTCGTCTCCATGTAAGCGCCATCAAAGACCACGCGCACCTGTTTGCCCTGATCAGAAGAGGGCATCGTGAAATGGCGCCGATACCAGCCGATTCCTCCCACCGCGTAGCCGGTGCTGATATTCCCCGCGCTTCGTCCAGGGTCCAGGGGAGACGGACCTTCCGGCGGTGAAACAACTGCGATAAATCCGCCCGTCGCCGGACCCTTGATCCTCACCGCGACAACATGATCACCCGGGGTGGACTGGGCCGGGGGCAATTCCATCGCGCGATCCATCACCGAGTCGTTTGCCCAATAGCCGTCACCAGTTTCCTCCACTTTGACTCCATCGACGTAAATCCAATCATGGCCATTAATGACGCCTAATTCTATTAGCACGGTTTTCCCGATGGCGGCTGCGGGAACGGTGAAATGCCGCCGATAACATCCCACATCGGCAGCATCGCCAGTGTGGCGATGCCGATCCCAACTTTGCGGCAGCGTCACTTCTCGCCAGGGGGAATCATCGAAACCTGGAGCCACCCAAGCGGATTGATCCCCCGCCGAAAACCTCCAAACGCCCGGCGCCAAAGCGATGGTTGCGTACAGTGGATCGCTCTCGCGCGGCGGCAAATCTTCTATCGACCAATCATGCGGCAAATCGACGTGCCGCCACGCGGAATCATCGAACCGCGGCTGCTCCGCGCCACTGGCCTCGCCCCGCAGGAAAAGCCAGTTGGTGTTAAAGGCTCGTTCCCGCTCCGCCGCCAGCGAGCGACAAACTCCCATAAAGACCAACGCCAAGACGGCCATAAAGGTGGACACGGATTTCATGATGTTTCCTTAATAGGACGGTTTGCCAAAACCGGCAACGACATTAGCACCGCCCGTCTCCTGGAACGCGGCGATCAATTCAACTGTCATCAGCAACGGAGAGATTCTCCTGGCTCTTCCGACGACCAATGCCGTCCGATTCTTCCGGCTTATGCCGCAATAAGCGAGAGCTGGCTTTTTTTCATTTTGCGATTGTTTTGCCGCTCAACTCTCTTAAGCTGAAGCCACTAAAAGTCACAACTGTGCAAGTCGATCTCCCAAAAATCGAATCGACCAAAAACACTCAGGCGACAAAAAAAAGCCTGGAGTCCTTCATGCCCAAAAGCTGGCTGGAGGGCGGCATCGCCACGCTCGATGCCTCCGGACGAATGCTCGAAGTCAACGAACCTTTGAGTAATTGGCTGGAAAAAACTCCCGACGGACTCATAGGCCAATCCTTTTGGGACACGATGGGAGAGTTGTCAGCCGATTGGAAAGGGCTGTTGGACAACTTGCGCGCGAGCCCAGCGCCCTTCTCGCGGCTGAATCTGAAGTTGCCCGCGCCGCCACCGCACCCCATCCAGTGGTTTACGCTGGAAGCAGCCCGCTCCCCCCAATCTCAGTTTATCCGCCTCAGTTCCACGCTTCCCCCGCTCTCCGAATTGGAGGAAGGTATATGGGACGAGCATTTGCATAACGAAGCGGCGCGGCGGGAAATGTTCGTTCGTCTGCTGCGCGCCGAGGCGCGCCTGGAAGGGCTGACCCGCCGCTGGCCCTGCGTCATCTTTAGCCAGCGTCCCGATTTCAGCTTGCAGTTTGCCAGTCCCAACATCAAGGAACTCACCGGCATCGAAGCCGCGGACTGGACCGGCAAACCGGGACGTTTTTGGGACTTGGTGCATGAAGCCGACGAGGCGGAATTGCAACAGCAGTTCAAACGCGCCGTTTTAACCAACAGCGCCGTCACCAATACCTACCGCATCCGCCACGCCGCCACAGGCCGGGTTGCTTACGTTTTGGAACATCGCCAGCCGGCCATCTCTCATAACGGCCTTCTCTTGGGATACGAAGTGGTTTGGCTGGACGTGACCCGTCAGACCATCGCGGAGAAACGGCTCTCCACTGCCGCCTGGAAGGAAACGCTCGCGGTCCTAACCCTGGGCATGGCGCATGATTTCACCAACATCATCGCCGGCATCCATTCCCTGAGCGAATCCTTTCTGAGCGGAATGCAGCCAAACCATCCGTTTCACGAAGGATTGTCCCTGATTAAGAAGAGCTCCTTGCAAGCCAGCCAATTGGTGCAGCGCATGATAAACCTGCACCTGGGCCAAACCGGCGAGCGCAATTACCATAACCTCAACGACATTGTCCACGACATCGTTGAGTTGGTGGCCAAGATCCTGCCCCGCCGCATCCAGGTTAAAACTGAACCATCCGCCGCGCCTTTGCCCGTCTATCTCGACGTGGTGGAGTTCCGCCAGGTGGTGATTAATCTCATGCTCAACGCTGCCGACGCGATGCCTCAGGGAGGACGCCTGACTTTGCTGACATCGCGCCATGAGCAATTGCCGGAGATGGAAAACAAAAAAGGTGTCATCCCCCGCCTGCCGTGTGTTTGTCTGTCCATCCAAGACACCGGTTGCGGAATCAAGCAGCGTCATCTCTCGTCAGTTTTTGATCCTTTTTTCACCACCAAATCCAAAGGCTCCGGCCTGGGGCTCTACAACGCCCGCATTGCCATCGAGAAACATCAGGGGCTGATCTCTGTGACTTCCACCGAAGGCGCCGGCACTTGTTTTCAGCTCTGGCTGCCGGAAGCGGATTTTGCCGAGGCGGCGCGCGTCCAGGAGGAAGCTCGCCGGACTCGGCTCGCCCGGCGCAGTCTTCTCTTGCTGGGACAGTCCGGCGAGATGCTTGATAAGACCGCGGAACTGCTTCGTTCCCATAATTATTACATTGTGGTCGCCGCTTCCACCGACAGCGTCGGGGATCTCCTCCAATCCAGCGACTACCAATTCGCCGGCGTCATGCTGCTGGCTGAACCCAATGAGCCGGCCTTGCGGACCCTCTTAAGCGAAGTCCGGCAGGAAAAGAAAGACTTGAAATTCATCTTGAAATTGGCGGGCTGCAACCAGGACGAATTGGACACCCAGTTCCTCAACAACGTCGATTTGCTTCTTAACCCAGACCTCTCGGAAGCCGATATGTTATCAAAGTTGAAGTCCTTTTTTGATCAAAACGGCTGAGTTGCCATGTCTCTTGAGCCACAAAAGCCGGAGGGCGGAGCCCCGCCCATTCTGATCGTAGATGACGAGGAGATCGTTCTGGTAGCTTTGCGGGACACGCTGTTGCGCGAAGGTTACCGCGTCGTTCCCTCGCCGCATGCCATTCATGCCTTAAGCGTTCTCAAACAGGAAAAGTTTTCCGTCGTCATCACGGACCAGCAGATGCCGATGGTCTCCGGCTTGGAATTCCTCGCCCAGGTGCGAGAAATTCAGCCCGACGCCACCCGCATTCTCATCACCGCCGTCCTGAGCCTGAGCACGGTCATCGACGCGATCAATAAGGGGGAGATTTATCGCTTCATCGTCAAACCCTGGCTGCGCGAAGAACTGCTGGTCACAGTCAAGAACGCCGTGCAACGACACGAGTTGATTTCCAATAACGCCCGTCTCCAGGCGGAAACGCAGGCGATGAACGCGCAATTGACCGACCTCAACCGCGCCCTCGAAGCCCAAGTCGCCCGCGTCGCGGAACAGAACACGCAATTGCATGCGTTCGCCCGCGCCCAGGAGGAAAACCTGCGGCATTCCGTCGATTTGTGTGTGCAGACCATGCGCACCTTTTATCCCACGCTCGGCAACCAGGCCCATCGGGTGGCGGCCCTTTGCACCGCTATGGCCGGCGTCGCCGAATTGACCCCCGAGCAGAAGCACACCCTCGAAATCAGCAGCTACATTTACGACATCGGCCTCGTCGGCGTGCCGCGGCAGCTCATCAGGAAGTGGCAGGAAGCCCCTGAGTCCTTGAGCGACGCGGAGTGGACTTTAATTTACCTGCACCCGGTCCTGGGCCAGGAACTGGCCAAATTCGTCCATCATTTGACCGCCGTCGGTCCCACCATCCGCGGCCATCATGAACGCTTTGACGGCGCCGGCTACCCGGACCATTTGCGTGGGGAAAACATCCCATGGCTGGCTCGATTGCTCGCCGTCGCCGTGGCCCACTCCGAAAGCAGTTTGGACAGCAAATCGGCCACTGAAATGATCAGCCAGGGAGGTGGTTCAGCCTTTGACCCGGAGGCCGTCCGCCTTTTCCTTCGCTCAGTCCCGAAAGCTGTCGTCCCTGGCAAACAACGCGCGGTCCGTCTTGGCGAATTGCGCCCCGGCATGGTCCTGGCGGAAGGAATCTACAGCGAAAACGGCATGCTCCTCATCCCCGACGGCCAGCGCCTGACTGCGACCTACATCGACAAACTCCTCAATTACGACCGCATCAACCCCATTTCCCAGTCCCTGCTAGTTTACTGTTGACTCGCCGGCAGCGGATGGCTCGCTTTGGTCTTGGCTGGACGCAGGCCGGATAGCCGCTGGCATGGTTCTTTCGTTATCGCCTTCCCCAGGCGCATCTTCATCGAAAGTGTCTTTGCCGCAAGGAAATAAACGCCTCAAAATGCCACTCCTTTGTGTCATATTCTTTTCTTGCATTCGCCTGCGTCCTCTATAGTCTGAATAAGCCTTGAAAACACTGTCCTCATTCACTTTCAACATTCCCTTCATCCCATGAAAAACGGCCTCAGATTAGCCATCCTTCTCCTCTTCCAGTGGAGTTTGATGGCACAATCCGTTCCCCCACAGATTCTGCCCGGTCACGTTCCTGCTGCCATCCGCAGTTTGGCGCCGGCAGGCCGACTGGAGGCAGACCGGCAGTTACATCTCGCCATTGCGCTGCCTTTGCGCGACAGGGAGGGGCTGACTAACCTTTTGCAGAGGATTTATGACCCGGCCAGTCCGGATTATCGCCATTACCTGACCCCGGCGCGGTTTACGGAGACGTTTGGTCCCACGCCCGAAGATTATAATACAGTCATGGCGTTTGTCACCGCTCATGGCCTGACGGTTACAGCCACCCATCCCAACCGCACGTTGCTCGAGGTGACGGGGTCCGTCTCGGACATCGAAAACGCTTTTCATCTCACTTTGCGAACCTACTCCCATCCCCGCGAAAAACGGACCTTTTACGCGCCTGACATAGAGCCGGCGTTGGATTTGGCGACGCCCGTGCTGCATATCAGCGGCTTGGACAACTACTTCCAGCCGCATCCCATGAGCCTCCGCAAAGCGCCGCAATTTGGCGTGGCCGATGCGGCTTCTTCCACCGGGTCAGGGGCGAACGGCACGTTCATGGGCAACGACTTCCGTGCGGCTTATCTGCCGGGCGTCGCTCTGAGCGGAGCAGGCCAGACCGTTGGCCTCCTTGAATTTGATGGCTATTACCCGGGTGACATTTCCACCTATGAGACCCTGGCGAGCCTGCCCGCCGTTCCTTTGACTAATGTGTATGTGGGCAACTTCAGCGGCAGTCCCGGCGGCAACAATCATGAAGTGGCACTGGATATCGAACTGGCCATCTGCATGGCGCCAGGGCTCTCGTCCGTGATCGTTTATGAAGGACAGACAAACGTCGATGCCATCTTAAACCGCATGGCCACCGATGACCTTGCCAAGCAGATCAGCGCCTCCTGGATTTATGTAATCGACCCCGCAACCGATCAAATTCTCCAACAGTTTGCCGCGCAGGGACAGTCATTTTTTAACTCTTCCGGCGACGGCGATGCCTGGCTTGGTGAAATCTCCACCCCATGCGATGACCCGAACCTCACCAGCGTTGGGGGCACCACACTGACCACCAGCGGTCCGGGAGGCGCCTGGCTAAGTGAAACGGTCTGGAATTGGGGCATCGAATATGGCGCCGACAACGATGGCAGGGGCTCCGGCGGCGGGGTCAGCCTCACCTATTCGATTCCATGGTGGCAAACGAACGTGAACATGACCGTGAATCAAGGATCGACCGCCTTCCGCAACATTCCTGATGTCGCGCTCACGGCCGACAATGTGTTTGTCGTTGCCGACAATGGCCAGCAGGAAGATTTAGGCGGCACGAGCTGTGCCGCGCCCTTATGGGCCGCCTTCATCGCTTTGGTCAATGAACAAGCGGCGGCCTACAACCGTCCCGCCGTCGGGTTCGTTAATCCCGCCATTTACGCGCTTGGCCTTGGCGCCAGCTATACAAATGGTTTCCACGACATCACCAGCGGCAACAATACCTGGAGCAGCAGCCCAAACTTCTTCTATGCCGTGCCGGGCTATGACCTTTGTTCCGGCTGGGGCACGCCCATGGACGGCCTGATCAATTTGCTCGCGCTGGATTCCTTGCAAATCTCGCCCGCTGACACTTGGGCTCCCAGCGGCGCGGTGGGCGGTCCGCTCACACCGTCGTTTCAAAGCTATGCGCTAACCAACGGCGGGGAGGCCTCTTTCAGTTGGGTCGCTGCTGCCACAGTACCTTGGATCAATCTCTCGCTCACCAATGGCACGCTCCCTCCTGGGGGCGAAACGAACGTGGTCGTGACTTTGAACACCCTGGCCAGCAATCTTTCTCTCGGGACCTTCACCGGGTCGGTTTTTTTCACCAATCTCACCGATGGTGTCGTGCAGAGCCGCAACATCACTTTGTCAATCATCGCCCCGCCCGTATGGTTGCTCCAGCCATCCAGCTTGAGCGAGATTCCCGGAACAACGGCGATGTTCACCGCCATTGCCTCCGGGGGATGGCCATTGTCTTGCCAGTGGCTCTTGAATGGAACCAATCTCACCGACGGCGGGAGGATCTCTGTTACCCAAAGCAACCTCATCGCGGCGGGAGGACTTTCCGGCTCCGCTACCAGCACGCTGACGATTAGCAATTTAACAGCTTCCGATGCAGGCGTGTACGCCCTGGTGGTGAGCAACGCTTCCGGAGTCATCACCAGCTCCAATGCGGCTCTCATCGTTCCCTCTAGCAGCCCGGTCATCGTGCAGGCGCCCACCAACCAGATAGCGTTCGTCGGCGACACGGTCCAATTTACGGTCGCGGTGGAGGGCACGACGCCGTTTGCTTTCCAATGGCAGCGGAATCTGAGCGGCTTGGTGGACGGCAATGGTATCTCCGGCTCATCCACCCCAACACTTACTCTGTCCGAAGTTTCGTCGGCCAACATCGGAGCCTATTCTGTCATCGTCAGCAACGCTCTCGGTCCAGTCACAAGCACCGGAGCCCTGCTTTTGGTCGAGGTGGCCACGCCGGGTGGCGACGTCAGCGCCGACGGCCCGCCCATTATTGCCACCCAGCCTGGCAGTCAAATCGTGCCGCAAGGTGGCGCCGCCACTTTCACCGTCCTTTCCGCCGGTGCGACTCCCTTGCTCTACCAATGGCAGTTCAATGGCGTCAACATTAATGATGCGACCAATGCCACGTTGACGCTCGACAACCTCGCCACCAATCAGGCAGGTTCTTACGGCGTCTTTATTTCCAATCCACTCGGTTCGACCGTTAGCTCCAACGCCTTGCTCACCGTGCTTACTGGCGTGCAGGAGATCATCACCTTTGACGATTTGCCCTACAGAATTCTTCCGGTGCCGGCGAGTTACGCAAACCTGAATTGGAGTAATTTCTACTATCTCAATAGCGTCGCGAGCCGTCTGAGCGGCTATAGCGCCGGCGCCATCTCTCTGCCAAAGGTCGCGTACAACAATAGCGGACCAGCCTCCATCAGTGCTTCCTCGCCTTTTGTCCTTTTCTCCGCCTATCTGACCGCTGCCTACAACGACAATCTGCAGGTCGAGGTCCAGGGATACATCGGTTCCACGTTGGCTTATGATAATGTATATACCCTGAGCGCGACCACGCCTATGCTGGTTCCCTTCAATTACGCGGGTGTCACCTCCGTGCAATTTATATCCTCCGGTGGCGCACCCCACCGCGGCTATGCCGGCTCTGGCACCGGGTTCGTCCTGGACAATGTCAGCGTTTTTGTCCAGCCTCTTCCGCCCCCGCCGCCTCCTCCATTGTCTTTGGATGTGATGTACACTTTTAACGGTTTCGACGGCGCGTGGCCCGTTGCCGCACTCCTTCAGGCTAGCAATGGGAATTTCTACGGCACGACTGAATACGGTGGAGTCAACGGCGTCGGCACCGTCTTCTGCATGACGACCAATGGCGTCCTGAGCACCTTGCTTTCCCTGGGCAGCTCCAACGCCTACCCACAAAGCGCCCTGATACACGGTTTCGATGGAAATCTCTACGGCACCAGCCAGTCCGGCGGAACAAACGACAATGGCACCATATTCTGTGTGACAACCAATGGCGCTCTGGCCACATTGGCTTCGTTTAGTTCTGCCGCGACCGGAGGCAATCCCACAGCCGCTCTTGTCCAGGGCACGGATGGCAATTTCTACGGGACCGCTTCTTCGGGAGGACCATACAGCCTCGGCTCCCTCTTCAGAATGACGCCCCACGGGGTGCTAAGTCCGCTGGTGTTCTTTGATGGCACCAACGGCGCTTCTCCCTCATCCGCCTTGGTCGAAGGTTCCAATGGCGACTTTTATGGAACAACCCCCTTCGGCGGCACGGCCGATAGCGGCACAGCGTTCCGTCTGAACACAAACGGCAATTTCACGACCCTGACCTCCTTCGTCGATTACGGCGCCTATCCCTCCGGCAGCTTGTTGTTCGGGGCGGATGGGAATCTTTACGGGACGACGGAACAAGGAGGCACTAATGAAGCTGGAATGGTGTTTTGTCTGTCAACGAACGGCGCCCTTTCCTTCCTGGCTTCGTTCGATTACGATGTCACGGGCGGCTTTCCCACCGCCGGCCTGATCCAAGGGGCGGACGGGAGTTTCTATGGCACCGCCTCAGAGGGCGGGACTTTCGGCACGTTTTACTCTGGCGGCACCTACGGCTCCGGCACAGTTTTTCACTTTGCGACAAACGGGGGATTGACCCAAGTGCTGGCCTTCCAGAATACCAACGGCCTGACTCCCCAAGCCAGTTTGCTGCAAGGCGCGGATGGTAATTTATACGGCACAACGATTTACGGCGGCATAGGGTTCAGCGGCTTTTACGATAGCGGCGACGGGGCCATTTTCCGCCTGGGAACATCTCCCGCGGCAACGTTTCCGGCAGTCATTGCCCAACCCGTCAGCCTGAACGTGCCGGCCGGGGGAACGGCCACCTTCAGCGTCAATGCCGGAGGCGCTGCCCCGCTCAGTTATTTTTGGCAGCGTAACGGTATTCCAATTCCTGGAGCGAACCTGCCCGTTTATACCCAAACCGGCGTTCAACCGGGTGATTCCGAAGCCCAGTTCAGTTGCCTGATCAGCAACGTTTATGGTTCATCCCTTTCCTCTAACGCCACACTCACCGTTAATGACCTGGGTACTTTGTACTCGTTCCAAGGGCCGGACGGAGCGTGGCCTTACTCCGCTTTGCTGCAAGGCCCTGATGGCGCTTTCTACGGCACGACAGAATACGGCGGCGCCTATGGCGACGGCACGGTATTTAGGCTGGCTATGAACGGCCTGCATTCAGTTTTGGCCTCCTTCAACTTCTATGAGACGGGCGCCAATCCTTTATCATCGCTCACCCAGGGCAGTGACGGCAGCCTTTATGGCACGACGAGTTTCGGTGGAGCGCATGGCGTCGGCACGGTTTTTAAGGTGACCACCGACGGCACGTTAACCGATGTCGTCTCCTTCAATGGCAACAATGGCTCCGAGCCTTATAGCGGGTTAATCCAGGCGTTCGATGGGAGCTTTTATGGCTCAACTCGCAGCGGTGGAACGTACAATGTCGGCACGATCTTCCGTCTGACTGCCAATGGCGCCTTCACCACCCTGGTTTCTTTCAATGTCCTCAACGGCGCCAACCCAAGTGGCAGCCTGCTTCAAGCGGCCGACGGCAGCCTCTATGGCACCACCTACTATGGAGGCGGTGGCGGCTATGGCACAGTCTTTCAAGTCGCCACCAACGGCGCCTTGAACACCCTGGTGACATTCCAAAACACCAACGGTGCTTACCCCCAAGGAGGTCTGGTGCAAGGGCCGGGCGGCCTTCTTTACGGCGCAACCGCGGAAGGCGGAACTCACGCCGATGGCACCCTTTTTAGCATGACCACCAGTGGTGCCTTGACCACTCTCTTTTCATTCTCTGGCGCATCGGGAAGCTTTCCCAGTGCCGCTCTCCTCTTCGCCAGCGACGGGAAATTCTACGGCACGACCGCGGAAGGCGGATTGTTCGGCTATGGCACGGCCTTCTCTTTGTCCACCAATGGTCTCGTCACCACCGTTCTCTCGTTTGACGCCTCGACCAACGGCTCCTTTCCCAGCGCCGCTCTGACTCAAGCCAGCGATGGCGGCCTCTACGGCACGACTGTCTCGGGCGGGATGGGCTACAACGGCGTGTACTGGAGCGGCGGCGGCGTGGTTTTCCGTTTGCCAACCATAGTTCTGCCACAACCTCCCGTCATCGTCGCGCAGCCTTCCAGCTTGAGCGTGCAGGCGGGCAGCACCGCGGCCTTCCGCGTCACCGCTATCGGGACTCCGCCTTTGAGCTATTTCTGGCAATGCAATGGCACGCCCCCGGCCGGCGGCGCCCTGGCCACCTTTGTCACCAATAATGTTCAACTGGCTGAGTCCGGCAGCATCTTCACTTGTTTGGTCAGCAACGCCTACGGTTCCGTCGTCAGTTCCAATGCGACTCTGACGGTGTTGCCGGTGCCGCCGCCGCCGCCACCGCCGCAAACCAATTTATTCGGGCCTCTGTTCATGGCCTCGTTATACTCTTTTGACGGTTTCGATGGCGGCCATCCCACGGCCCCGCTGGCGCAGGGCCGCGACGGCAACTTCTACGGCACGACGGGTTACGGCGGAACCTATCAGCATGGCACCGTTTTCAAGATGACCACGAACGGTCTGGTGTCCCCAGTGTTGTCCTTTGACGACTCTGATGGCGCCTATCCGTATGGAGCATTAACCCAAGGGGCCGACGGCAAGCTCTACGGCATGACTTCGGAAGGCGGAACGGAAGGGCTCGGCACTGTATTCTGCGTTCAAACCAATGGGACCCTGGCCAGTTTGCTTTCCTTCGATAATGCCAATGGCGCCAATCCCTATGGCGCATTGGTGCAAGGATCCGACGGGAACTTTTACGGCACAACCTCGGAAGGGGGAACCTATGGCGACGGCACTGCCTTCAGCATTTCTGCTAATGGCGCCTTGGCTATCTTGCTTTCTTTCGATGACAACACCAACGGCGCGCATCCTTACGGCACTTTGGTGCTCGGTAACGATGACATTTTCTACGGGACCACCCAAGACGGCGGAGCAGGCAACAACGGCACGGTTTTTACCCTGACAACGAATGGCGTTCTTACCACGTTAACCTCCTTCAGTTACGCGGTGACAGGCGCTCATCCCACAGCCGCTCTCGTTCAAGGCCTTGACGGCAATTTTTATGGCACGACGAGCCAAGGAGGAACAAATGGCGGCGGCGTCATCTTCAGCATGACCCCCAACGGCATTTTGACCCCTCTATTCTCGTTTGCGGGCGCCAATGGCAGCGAGCCTTTTGGCGGGCTTACGCTGGCGTCAGACGGAAATCTGTACGGCGCCACCGAATACGGCGGCTCGAACAACACCGGGACAATCTTCCGCTTCAGCACCAATGGCGTGCTGACCAGCCTTTTCTCACTCGGCGGCACCAACGGTCTCCGCCCGCAAGCGGGTTTGATTCAGGGAGCCGATGGCCTTCTCTATGGCACAGCCACCTTTGGCGGCGTGGGTTTCAACGGCGCCAATCTCAGTGGCGATGGAACTGTCTTCCGCCTGGGCGCGAATCCCTCGAACACGCTCCCGGCGATTATCACCCAACCCGTTTCACCGTTTGTCACCAGCTTCGGCAGCGCTTCCTTTAGCATCACCGCCAGCGGGGCTCCGCCATTATCTTATGCCTGGCGGCGCAACGGGTCCCCTATCTCCGGAGCGAATCAGCCTTTTTACTCCTTAAATAAGGTGCAGTTGGCTGATTCCGGCAGCCAGTTCACTTGTATCGCCAGCAATACCTATGGGACAGGGACTTCTTCCAGCGCTGTGCTCACCGTCTTTAATAAATCGGGCCCCCTGTTCTCCTTTCACGGCCCCGACGGCGGCTCCCCTTCGGGCGGCTTGGTTCAAGGAACCGATGGCAATTTCTTTGGCACGACAACTTACGGCGGCTCCTACGGCGCGGGCACACTGTTCCTGCTGACGACCAACGGCGGGCTCGTCACCCTCGTCTCGTTTAATCTCACCAATGGCGCGCAGCCCGCCGCCACGCTGCTGTTGGGGGCGGACGGGAACTTCTACGGCACGACCGAAATGGGCGGTGCTTACCAGTATGGCACGGCATTCAGGCTCACACCTTTCGGAGTGCTGACGACTTTGACCTCGTTCACCGGCGCCAACGGCGCCTATCCTCTGGCCCCGCTCGTTCAGGGAACCGACGGCAATTTCTACGGCACGACCTCGGGAGGCGGGACGAACGGCGATGGCACGATCTTTTCTTTGACACCCGGCGGCGCTTTATCCAGTTTATTTTCGTTCAACGAACTCAATGGCGCCAAGCCTTGTGCCGCGTTGCTGCAAGCCGCCGATGGCAACTTCTACGGAACGACCGAGGACGGCGGAGCCAACGGGTATGGGACGATTTTCAGCGTGACGGCTAATGGCGTTCTAACGCCGTTGTTCGCCTTCGATTCTACGCACGGAGCCTACCCCCAAGCCGCGCTCACGCCCGGCCCGGCCGGATCTTTTTACGGTCTCACCGCGTCGGGCGGGGCCTACGGTGACGGGACAATTTTCCGCTACTCTCCCGGCAGCGGCCTTACCAGCCTGTTTTCCTTCGCGGAAACCAACGGCTCTTCTCCCAGCGGCTCTCTTCTCCAAGGCAGCGACGGCAATTTCTTTGGCACTACCACGGAAGGCGGAACGTACGGTGACGGCACGATCTTTTCCCTGTCCACCAACGGCTCTGTCACGACCCAGCTCTCTTTGAGCGGCCTAAACGGCTCCTTTCCCAACAGCTCTCTTATCCAGGGCAACGACGGGAGTTTTTACGGTACGGCGACTTACGGAGGTGTGGGCTATGATGGTCTCTACTGGAGCGGCAACGGCGCTGTTTTCCGTTTCGACTACACTCCTCCGCCGCGGCCGCCCGTGATTACCATGCAACCAGCCAGCCAAACAGTGCCCACGGGCGGCACCGCCACCTTCAGTGTAGCTGCCGGCGGCGCGCAGCCTCTGAGCTATTCCTGGCAATGGAACGGCAGCAATGTTACCGGAGCCACTCTTCCTTCCTATACGGTCAATAATGTTCCGTATTCCGAATCCGGCAGCGTGTTTGCCTGCGTCGTGAGCAACATCTATGGATCCACCAATACGAGCTACGCCATTCTCACCGTCCTGCCTCCTCCCTCGACCCTGCTAAACGGCGACTTCGAGCTGGACTCTTTTGCCGATTGGACGCCTGGCGGCAACTTTGTGAATTGTTTTATCACTTCCGCGCCGGCCTTTGTTCATTCTGGTTTCTATGGCGCTAAACTCGGCCCGGTCGGCGACCCCGGCTACCTCTCGCAGACATTCACGACCGTTCCTGGAGACACCTATGAAATCTCCTGCTGGCTCATCTCCGACGGCGCAACTCCCAATAAATTCTCCGTCTCATGGAATGGCGCCACTCTCGTGAACCAGTTGAATATATCGGACACAAGCTGGACCAACCTTCAGGTCCTGGCCGTTTCCTCCAACGCCCTCACGACGCTGACCTTTGGCTTCCAGGACGACCCCGGCTACCTCGGACTGGACGATGTTGCCGTTTACGACTTGGGGATCGGAACTGGGACGGGAACCGGACCCGGGACCGGGACCGGAGGTGGAACGACTCCGCCGCAACTTCAAGGAGCGACGCTGGCTAACGGCTTGATTACCTTCAGTTGGAGCGCTCTGTTGGGGCAAACTTTCCAAGTGCAAGTCACAACCAGCTTGGAGCACCCCAATTGGACTGCGGTTGGTCCCTCGATTAACGCGACCAGCACCACCATGACTGTTTCTGAATCGGTCAACAACAGCTCACAACAGTTTTTCCGCTGTGTCCTTCTGCCTTAAATTAGACCTAATCGCGCGCCGTATCCGCCGCCCAAACGGCCTGAATCGCCTCTTCGTCCCCAAGGCCCTCAGGCACGGCGTGGCTGGGATTATTCGCGAAATACCATCGTTTCTGGTTTAATGGCGAGGTCTCCGTCCGGCTGCCCGGCATTTCCAGAAAGCCGTTCGTATCGGTTTGACGCACCCAATTCCAGGCGTAATGCAGCCAGTTGCTGCGATAGGATTTGCTTTGGTTGGCAAACCACGAGATTTCGTCATAGCCCCAAACCCAGTTGAATTCGCCTTTCGCATTGGGTTCTCCCGGATGGCGGCTGACACCGTAGTTGTCAAGCTCCACCAGATAAGGCAAATGCTCGCAAGTCCACCCGCTGAAAGTCAGTCCGCCTTTGCTGCGCCCGTAGATCCCGTCGGAAAAGCCCACTTTCAAAACCGCCTCCTGCGGCTTGTCCGGGGTTTCCATGACCCGCAGGGGAAAGGCGTGAAAATCCAGCAAAGGACGACCCTTGCGCATCAAGCCGCCCGAAGGAACGTGGCCATTGCAAAGCACCATGTGACGGCGGGCATGCTGGGCCGCGCGAGCCCGCACTAACGTGAGCAGGCGCTCCCAATGCGCGTTGTCCCGGTCGTTCTTGTTCATAATCTCCACCTGCCCGAAATGAATGGCTTCACAGCCGATGTCAATATACGACGCCGCCTGATAATAAAACCAAAGCCGGGTCTCCAGCCGGCTCTCATCGGGGACTTGGGCGTTTCGCCCCATCGGCCGGCGCTGGCCCTCGGGATAAATCATCTCGTCGTAACGGAAATTGCGGCTCTCCGCTGCCTCGTCAAAAGCGGAAAAAACCCAATCCGGAATGGCAATATTGTTTACTCTCGGGCTGACGGTCTCGAAAACACACGCTTCCAAAATCATCTCCGGATCAGCCGCCAGCACCCGCGGAATATCCTCTTTAGCCCGCGCGATGTTGGGCACAAAATTCGCCTCAGCGCCCCATAGGCAAAGGGCGCGGCCAATGTATTTGGCCCCGACGATCTTGAGCATGCGGATATTGTCTTGGAGGTCTCCACGACCGTTGAGCAAACCCTCCATTGTCATGGAGCGGGCCAGGTAGTCTTCCAATACTTGTCGGGAAATCGTCCCGTCAAATTGAAATCCCCCTTGCTTCCCCCGCACTGGCTCTTGCGCGCTGCGCGCCGCCTGCGTTGGAGAATCATCCGCTTTCCCCGACAGAAGGCTCGCTACCCAAAGCATCCCGCACAAAATCCATCTCCACTTCTTCATGGTATCAGTAACGATCCTGGGCGCCACAGTGCCACGAGAGGAGAAAGGTGGCAAGTGTCTCGGATGCTTTTCACCTCTCCCGTGATGAGTTGCGGCGGCGGCCAATTGTGATAGCTTCAAAGGCGCGCCGGCCTCGTCACAGTGGACGCGCAAAAAAAACATAACCTGAACCTGCATCAATTTTACGATGGACGCTGACGACGCGGCCAAAGCCGCTGATTTCATTGGCTGCGCGGAAATTGTCGGCGTGCATTACGATACGTTCCCCCCCATAAGAATCGACCACGGGAAAACAAAAAAATCTTTGAGCAGGCCGGGAAAAAGCTGCACCTCTTGAAAATCGGCGCGACTTGGAAATTCTAAACGGGCAGCAGCCGCTTCCGGAATTGCCGGCAGGCCTCGGCCATGTCCGCCGCGTTGAGAATGGCGGAGACGACGCAAATCCGTTGCGCTCCCGCTGCCAGGACCGCGTCCAACGTCGTCAAATTAATTCCGCCAATGACGAACCAGGGGATCTTCACATGAGACGAGGCCCAACGGACATATTCCACGGTCACCGGCAAAGCCCCCGGCTTCGTGCTGGTCGCATAGACCGGCCCCACCGCGATATAAGCTGGCCCCACTGTCATCGCTTGCCGGGCTTGCTCGGGGGAATGCGTGCTTAACCCAAAAGCCGGACCCGGGAACTTGATCTTCACTGCCCGTTCCCCTGCTCCGTTAGCGGCGAAAAAATCCTCCTGACCCAAATGGCAAAGGTCCGCGCCGACTTCTCGCGCAATTTCGTAGTGATCGTTGACAACCATTCCGACGCCGGCGTCGCGAAGGATGGGAAAAACCCGCGCGGCAAGGTCTCTAACCTGCCCGGCGGTCGAATCCTTGGCGCGGACTTGAACCAGGTCCGCTCCCCCCAGGCAAAGCTGCCGGGCCACGTCCGCGGGGTCGCGCCCTCGCAAAAAAGCGGTGTCAATAAAAGTATAGAGCCGGCATTGGTCAAGTGGTTTCATCCGCGCCGAGGCACCCTTACTCGATCAATTCCCGGCGCGCGCCATCCAGCAATTGATCGAGAAAATTAGTGGAATAGACTCCGCGACGGAAGTTAGGGTCCTGCATCACGGCCTGTTCGAAAGCGATCGTCGTCTTCACCCCGGTGATCATGTACTCGCCGAGTGACCGGCTCATTTTGTTCATCGCTTCGCGGCGATCTTTGCCGACCGTGATTAATTTGCCGATCATGGAGTCGTAGTGTGGTGGAATCGTGTACCCGGCATAGACATGGCTGTCCACTCTGGTGCCGCGTCCGCCCGGCGCATAGTACATTTCCACTCGTCCGGGACAGGGGCGAAAGTCGTCGAAAGGATCCTCGGCATTGATGCGGCATTCGATGGCATGGCCACGCAAGTGGATGTCACTTTGCGAGAGGCGCAACGGCTCTCCCATCGCCACGGTAATCTGAGATTTGACCAGATCGATGCCTGTGACCTCTTCGGTGATGCCATGCTCCACCTGAATCCGCTTGTTCACCTCTAAAAAGTAGAATTCTCCTTTGTCATCGACCAAAAATTCGACCGTTCCAGCATTGGTGTAATGGGCAGCCTCGGCAATGCGCACGGCGGCTTTGCCCATTTTTTTTCTAAGGTCCCGGAACTTGCCTTCAATAAGCGGGGAGGGAGTTTCCTCGACCAGCTTCTGGTTGCGCCGTTGCACAGAACAGTCCCGCTCTCCCAAATGAACCAATGAACCCCGGCTATCTCCAAGAATCTGAAATTCAATATGATGCGAATTCTCAATCAGCTTCTCAATATAAACTCCTGAATTGCCGAAGCTCTTCTCCGCTTCATTTCTTGCCGTGTGATACCCTTTGACCAGGGAGACGTCGTTATGAGCCGCGCGCATGCCGCGCCCTCCGCCGCCGGCAATGGCCTTGATCATGACGGGATATTCAATTTTCTTAGCCACCGTCAATGCGTCGGCCTCATTCTCGACCGGCCCTTCCGACCCGGGAGGCGTCGGCACGCCCACCCTTTTGGCCAAGGCGCGGCTGATCGTCTTGTTTTCCAAGGCGTTCATGGCCCGCGAACTTGGGCCGATGAAGCGAATGTTGCAGCTTTCGCAAACATCGGCAAAGTGAGCATTTTCGGAGAGAAATCCGTAGCCGGGGTGGATGGCATCGACATCGGCGATTTCAGCCGCGCTGACAATGCGGTCAATTCGCAAATAACTTTCACTGCTGGGGGCTTTGCCGATACAAATTGCCTCATCGGCCGTTTGCACATGCATTGAGTTGGCATCGATGTCCGAGTAAACCGCCACGGTCCGGATATTCAGTTCCTTGCACGCGCGAATGATGCGGATGGCGATTTCGCCGCGATTGGCCACGAGGATTTTCTCGAACATGCGTAAAAGCTGCTCCGCTCAACCCATTAGGTGGGCCGGATAGTGAACAATGGCTGGCCGAATTCCACCGGCTTGGCGTTTTCTACGAGAATCTGAGTTACCACTCCTTTCACTTCGGCCTTGATCTCGTTCATGACTTTCATGGCTTCAATCAGGCAAACGACAGTTTCCGGCGTTACTTCAGTTCCAACTTCCACGTAGTCAGCCGCTTCGGGCGACGGCGCGCGGTAGAAAGTGCCGATCATCGGGCATTTTATTTCCAGCAGAGACGACGCAGGCGACGGGAGAGCGCCACCTGAAGTCGTCGGCATCCCAAGAGACGCAATCGGAGCCGACATCACGGTGGCCGGAAGAACTGGTGAGTCATCCACCGGCATTCCCACCGGACCCGTTCCCCGCTTAAGTTTGATTTTAAAGTCCTGCTTTTCGAGCTCAAATTCCGATAAGGAATTCTTGCGCATCAAGTCAACGATGGCTTTAATATCCTTTAAGTCCACGTTGCCCCCAGTCCGAGAATCGAGGTTAGGTCAATGCACTTTTTCAAAATCATGTTTGGAGGAAAAAAGCAGCGAAGTCGAGTGACACGCCGCTCTTTCAAATCAATTTTTCTATCTCGTGGGGCGGAGTTTAGATGGTCAGATTGGGCTCGTCAAGCTTTAAGTCGCCAGCGGCGCTCATTATGCCGGTAGCCCACGTGTTACCACCCAGATTTGCCTTACTATAACGATAATTCATAGGCTCATCAGCCACCCAAAGAGAAAAAACATGGGCCAGGACAAAGCTGGAACGTACAGGTGGCAATCGACCGCGCTTTGCAAGCACACTCCAAATATGCCAAGCCAAACCGCAAGTTTTGGCCAATCAAAAAGGCCCATTCTAACACTATATCGATACAGATAATATAAAAACCAGATAGTCATTCCACTGTAACAAATCATTCCCAGGATTCCCGAATCAGACCCTTGTTCCAGATAGTCGTTGTGAACCAGCCGAGCCATTTCATCGGTTGGGCGTTTGATGCGCTCGAAGGGTATCTGGAACGTCCCTGGTCCGGTCCCGAATAGAGGATGGGCCCGTATGACAATCCCAGCAGCCCGCCAATAGCCAAAGCGGGCACCGACGCTGTTTCGTTCCTGATGAAAGAAACTGGCATATTTGAAGGCAAAACCAAGCATTCCAAGCATAAGAACACTCCCGATAAGCCAACCCTTCCACTTCATTTGTAACCGGCTATGCCCCAGGGCTATTAGACCCATTGCCAGCGCCACCAACCAACCGGCTTTCGATCCGGTCCAATACAATGCAGCCAAGCCACACCCGCCCAAAACCAGTTCAAAACCCAGGCGGACACTGAAGCGGACTTTTGGCGTCAATCGCCAGAGAAACGCTAACGATAACGGAAGCAATAGCAACATGCTACCCGCAAACGCATTTGCGTTCCAAAACGTCGAAAAAATGCGGTCTCGGGCCATTCTTTTTAGAAATTCAGGGTCTTTTAGGACATTTTGAGGAAGATCAAGAACAACCTGTCCAGAGGAGATCATCTTGCGTGTCGCCTCCAACCCGCCGAAGTGCTGCTCAAAGCCCGCGCGAATAACCCAACACATCGCCAAACCCATTCCGGTCCACAGAGGCCAGATGGGAGCGCCACGATCAAGCGCAAAGCAGCCGAGGTAAAAGAGAATCACGCAAACGGCAAAATGACGAAGAGTTATTGAAGTCAGAGCCGGCCCGACACTTTGAGTTCCCGCCAAGAACTCCCACCCCAACCAAACTGCTGGCAAAGCAACGGCCCAGCCGCCTCGCAGCCGTTTCCACGGCTCCGCCCATAGGCCAATTAGGAGCAATGGTAAGACCAGCCATGCCCCCCATCTCGACGGCCATGACTCGAAGATAAGCCCTTCCGCGCCCGACGGTGCCTTGGCGCCGTAGTCCATTATAACCGGGTCGCCAAACTTGATAATCGCGATGAAAAAGAACGCCCCTGCCGCCAGGGAGAAATACAGCGCAGCAGGATGAATCGAAGGCGGCTTTTGCTGCGGTGGCATGGCCGAGGTTTCAGTTACAATTTGAGCTTGAGCAGCCCCACTTCCAGCGCCAGCGCCTCCTGCACGTTGGTATGAAGCTGCCGTTGCAACTGGTCCACAACTTGCAGGTTGAAAATCGCTTCCGCGGAGGAAATCCGTTTCGCAACCGCTTGTGCCGCAGGCACGAGATTCGAGAACGACACCATCTCGCCGCCCAGCGCCAGGGTCTGAAACCACACATCGCGCAGCCACCACTGCAACAGCCCAATCACTTCGGTCCGTTGGCGCCGGTATTCGGCCTCAATGGACGCAGCCAGTTCGTCCTCCAGTTTCTCGCGCATCCCTGGGTCCAAATTGTCGTAACGTTCCAAAGGCGAATCCGCCCCCAGTTTCTCTTCGATTTCCGCGCGTTGCTCCGTCAGTCTTTTCAGCAAGAGTCCTAGCAGCCGGTATCTCCCCAGTAATCCTCCCGTTCCTGCGGCAGCCATGCTGCTAAAATCCTGCATCCACGTCATTTGCGTGGCGCCGAACTCAACCCGTTCACCTCCAAAAGTCAATCGCAAGCATCGGGAAAGGATTGTTTCCAAAATCCGTTGCGGTTCAGTCGTTACCAAAATGAGGATCGATCGAGGAGGTGGCTCCTCCAGGGTCTTCAGAAAAGCGTTGGCAGCCTGCACATTCAAGCGTTCCGCCGCGACGATCACTCCCACTTTGTAGCTGCCGGATGAAGGCTTGAGGTTGATGGCATGCATCAAGTCCCGGATTTGCTCGATCTTAATAATGCGCGACTTCGATTCCGGCCGGAGAACGAGCACATCCGGATGATTGGCCTGGTCAATCCGGTGGCAACTATCGCACTGGTCGCAGCAATCCAAAGGCAGCCCGTCAGCAGCGCGCCGGGTTGGCGAAAGGCAATTGAGCGTCTTGGCCAGCGTTCGCGCCATATCTTCCAATTCCGTCAGGTCATTGCCGGCAAAAAGGTAAGCATGTGCCAACCGATGCCGCTCCAAGCTGCGTTGGAGCAATTGGGTCACCCTGGTTTGCTCTGGAAAATCAGAAAACATGTCTCAATCGATGCGTTTCAGGTTTTGATGCGTTTCAGGTCTTTGCCTGCTTGATCACCAGAGGAATACTGCAAAGAGCGGTCCCGTCCAACGCCAGATTGACAGAATAAAGGCCTTCTTTGGCAAACACCATTTGCTGGATATTGACAATAAAGTTGCGGGAAGCAAAGGTCGCTTCCGGTGGGAAAAGCACTTCGCCTGGCAATTCCATGCGGCGCATGATGGGATGTCCATCCTCATCGACGAAATCGACCTCCAGCGTGTGCTGGCCCTCCTCCATGCGGTCAAAGGCGATGCGCACGGCCACGGAACATTGCGGATGATGCGCGGGCAGGACAGGAGAATAAATTGTGTCAAACGTCCCCAACAAGCTGAGTTTGCCGTTATAATCCACCGCCGCATCGCACAAAACCGCCACTTGGATCGTCATAGTGTTCCCGACATCTTAGGGGTGAGCCCGCATTAATCCAGCAACTATTTGGGCCAACAGTAAAGCGGTCGATTCCCTTTGGACAATCGTGAAAAAGCGGGTAATTTTTTCCCTCGAAGAATGTAGTGACCTATGAAAACTGAAACAAAAACAAAAATCGATTCCAGCGCCTCCGCCGCCGCGGGTTACGCCGCCCAGAGCGCAACTTCCCGGCTGGCGCCGTTTGGTTTCCAACGCCGCCAAGCCGGCCCGTCCGACGTGAAAATTGAAATCCTTTACTGCGGCGTTTGCCATACCGATGTCCATATCGTCCGCAATGAGTGGCACGAAACCACTTACCCGTGCGTTCCCGGCCATGAGATCATTGGACGCGTCGCGCAAACCGGCGCCGCCGTCAAGAACTTCAAGCCTGGCGACCTTGTCGGCGTCGGTTGCATGGTCGATTCCTGCCGCACCTGTGAAAACTGCCGGGATCATCTCGAACAATTTTGCGAAAAAGGTGCCATCTTCACTTACGACGCGCCGGACAAACATCTCGGCGGGGTGACTTATGGCGGGTATTCCGACAGCGTCGTGGTCGATGAAGCCTTCGTCCTGCGAGTCCCGCCCAATCTGAATCTGGCCGCGGCCGCTCCCCTGCTCTGCGCCGGCATCACCACCTATTCGCCCTTGCGCCACCACAAGGTTGGTCCCGGCCAGAAAGTGGGCGTCGTCGGTCTTGGCGGCCTGGGCCACATGGGCGTCAAATTGGCCAAAGCCTTCGGCGCGCACGTCGTCGTTTTCACCACCTCGCCCAA
>JBKQWF010000027.1:0-6993 GCA_052139695.1 Limisphaerales bacterium | reverse complement strand
AATTCTGGCTTGGTCTTTGGGCCGCTGGCGGCGTTGCACGCTCGTTACCGATCCGCGCGGATATGCGCCTCGCGCGCGCCTGGCCAGCGGCCAAAACTCCTGCGCCATAAATGCTCAAGTTATTGTTTCGCGATGCCTAAGGACGCCTCGCCGCGGCGTCCGGGGGTGGGATTGAGTGGCGCGGAAACCATCGCCTGGATGGCTGGTGAGCCGTCCCTACCGTTAAGCGAATTCATTCAGTGAATTGGCGGCGCCACTCTGTCCGCGAGATTTTTCCACGCGGGCCGGTTTTCAGCGACTGCACAAACCGCCAGGATCGCGGCAATTGCCAGGCCGGCAATGTCTCCTGGAGAAACTGTTTTAATTCCGTCTCCGCCGCATCGGAGACGACCACCGCGACTATCGTCTCCGCGCGGCCGGCATCGGGACTTGGCGCGCCAAAAACCAGGCACTCGCGCACGCGCGGATGCAAGAGCAGCGCGCGTTCAATGGTTTCCGGCGCGACTTTGCGGCCCGCCACGTTGATTTGATCCGTCAGGCGGCCGCGCAAAAACACCGCTCCATTCTTGAGTTCAGCCAGGTCGCTCGATTGGAATTGCCCGCCGCCCAGGGAATCCGAATGGTGCGGCCAATACCTCATTCCCACAGCCTTGCCGCGCACGGTCAAGCAACCGTCATCGTTCGTCGTCAGTTTGACGCCCGGCATGGGCGTGCCCACGAGCGCGCCATCTTCCCGCGGCGCAGCAGTGGAGTCGTAAGCGATGCCGCCGCATTCGGATGCCCCGTAAAAATTGTGAATCTTGAGGCCGCTCCTGGCAAAAACCTCTTGTTCCAAGTTTAGTGGCAACGGGGCGCCGGCCGAAATCGCGAGCCGTACTTGGCGCGGGATCGGGCCGGCCTCGTGCCAGGCCCGCCACAAGGCTGGCACCGCGGGCAAAGTCAGAGCGGGCTCCTCGGACGCGGCGCGGCGGATCACTTCCGGCAAGGGCGACGGAGCCAAAATCAGCGGAATCCCATGCAAGAGGAGCGGCAGCGCCAAGTTCGAGAAACCGTAAGAATGCGCCAGCGATATGACTCCCAGATTCGGCCAGTCCGCCCGCAATCCCATGGCCGATACGATCTGCGCGGCATCCGCGGCCAACTGTTCGCCATGGAAGGCGATTAAGCGCGCGGCGCCCGTTGTGGCGGAAGTCCATTTGAGATGAGTGCAACCTTGAGGCGGCGGCGGAACCTCTGGGGCGGTTTGGCCCGAATCCAGCGGACAGGCGATTCTCCCCATCCGCCACGCCGCGAGAAGTGAGAAGATGAAAGCAGGCGAATGGCTTTGCGGACAGATCGTGGTCCCTTCCTGCGTTTCCCATTTTTCCCCGGCATCGAACAATTCCGCAAACGTCCAACGCTGGCCCGAAGCCAGGTCGCGCAGCGCGAGATCGCGCCGCCGCTTCATCGCCAGGTCACGCCAGCATTGGTAAAGCATTGCTAGAGGACTCTTATAACCCTAAGTTGTGGCGCAAGCCAATAGGTTATGCCGAATGATCTTGTGGATTCCATGCCGCGCCCCTTTGTTTTTCCGGGCGACGCCTTTGCCTTCGCCAACCAAACCTATTGGGAGTATCACTTCGGTCCCAATGGGAAGACCACTTTTCGCCCCCGCCCAACCAAACCAGACTATGGGCACCGTTGCTTTGTCTTAACCCGGGCGGCTAGATTGTTCCTTTTCCACTCCCGCTTTGACCCCGCGCAACCCGCGCTCAACGACGAGGGTTGCCGCAGGCGGGTCCGCGAAGTCCTCTCGCGGCGAGTCCACCAAACCTGCGCGCCAGAACATAGAGTCACTATTCCGGGTTTCGCCAACTTGCGCCAATTTAGCGCGGCGAAGGAAAAACTGCTTAAAGCTGAATGTGGCGGCGCCTGGAGGTCTTATGTCCTGCGCAGCCATTGGCGCATGGTATTCCCCATTTCGCGCGCCCACCAGGCGCGGACCGCCGCCTCCCTCCGCGCCGCGCTGCAGCGCGGTTTTTCACCGGTCGTCCACCTTGTCAAATTTCCCGCACTGACCATCAATCACAGCATGCTCTTTTTTGACGCGGAGGAGACCGCCCAAGGGATCGAATTTCAGGCCTACGATCCCAATAACGCCGCCCAGCCGGAGAAAATTCATTTCGACGCCGCCAGGAAGACATTCCGCTTGCCGCCCAATCCTTATTTCGCGGGCGGCGATTTGGACATCATTGAGATTTTTCGCAATTGGTTGATGTAGTTTTTGGACGCCAGAAAGCCGCTCCAAAAAACACCAGGCCACATAAATTTATGCCGCAGATGTAGCCAATTTTGTAGCCGCGGCCGGAGTTGTCAGTCGCATAGATCGTCACATCCTTGCCGATGAGCAAGGTGGGCAATGAGATCGGCATCATGGCCCCGTGCAGGACCCCGTAACTGAAGCCGACCGGACGGTTCTTTGGATAGGCCCACGGCGCGGCCCAATCATAAAGCATCCCAAAAATCACCCCTAGCGCCACCAGGGTCAGCGCTTTCCGCAGCAAGAGCAACGTCCAATCGCGAAGCCGGCCGCGTGAGACCTTCGTGTTGATGAGCATATCAGCGGCTAACGTCGCGCACAATTTTGCCCGCAGCCAGGCGGTTGCGCCGCCCACCAGCGCAGCCAGCGCCAGGTGTCCCGCAGCGGGCATATATTGCTCCGCCCGCTTTGGTAAATGACGCGGATGGGCACAAACTCCACCCGCAATCCGGCACCCAGGAAACTGACAAGCGTTTCCGATTCAATTTCAAAACGCCGCGCGGAGAGCGGCAATCGCATCAACGTCTGCAAATGCGCCAACCGGAACCCGCACTGAGAATCTATCAGATGAACACCCGCCAGGGCCGAGAGGCGCCGACTCATCCAGCGATTAACCTGGCGGCGCAACCACGGCATGGCCGCCGCATTGGCCATGCGGTCGCCGACCACCAGCGCCGCCGCGTTATTCTCCGCCCGCGCAAAAAACTTCGGGATATCTTCCGGAGCGTGCTGACCATCACCGTCCATCGAGAGAGCCCAGGAAAAGTCCCGTTGGTAAGCGTGCTGCCAGCCGGCGCGCAACGCGGTTCCTTTTCCGCCATTGGGCCCCAGACGGATGACTTCCGCGCCCGCCGCGGCCGCTTCCCGGCCAGTGCCATCGGTCGAACCGTCGTCCACCACGAGCACATGGGGCAAATGCGCGCGGATGCCGGCAATGAGCGTGCCAATAAATGGCGCTTCATTGTAGCACGGAATGACGGCTGCGCATTGCGTTGCCCAATTCACGAACGGTCAAAACTAGTCTTTGCCAACCCGGCGGCCAATGACATTCTGGCGCGGGAAGGGTTACTGCCCATAGCCAATTCGATGTCCTTAGTCTATTATAACGTTGATTATACCGGAAAGTTAATTCTAAATGGCCTGCTTGGTTGACAATGTTTTGCATATTATGCCCGCCGGGTGAGGCTGCATGCTTTTTCCCGCGCCCAGAATCTCCAGAGGGGTGAAGGCACATCGCGTCGCGGTCACCGGCGCAGGTATTGTCACCGCGCTGGGCAACGGTTGGAAAACCAACGCCCATGGTTTTCGTGCCGGGCAGACCGCTTTTCGCCCGGTAACGCTTTTCGACGTTTCTCGTCAACGTTGTCAAATTGCCGCTGAAGCCAGCCTGCCGGACGAGATGCCGGCGACCGGCCTTTTCCCCCGCGAATTAAAGCGTTTGAACCGCGCCTCGCGCCTTCTTCTGCTCGCCGCGCGTGAGGCCTGGACGCAATCCGGCTGGGAGCGGGACGGCCATTTGTCGATTGTGCTTGGCACCACCAGCGGCGAAATGGCCCTGGGCCAGGAGTATCTTCGCCAGGCGCTGCAATCGCCGTTTTGTTTCAAACGCCAGCCATCGCGTGTCATTTATTATTTAATTCAACAGCAGGGAATCAATCTGGCCCACGCGCTGGGCGTCGGCTGCGATCTGATCACCATCGCCAACGCTTGCGCTTCCGGCGCCAATGCCATCGGACACGCCTGGGAAATGGTCCGCCAGGGTCGCGCTGAAAGAGTCTTGACCGGCGGTTACGAAGGGCTTTGCCAATTGACCTTTGCTGGATTTGATTCCCTCCAAGTGCTGTCGCCATCGCCGTGCCGGCCTTTTGATGCCGGTCGCAGTGGCTTGTCCCTTGGCGAAGGGGCCGCATTGCTGGCGCTGGAGTCCTTCGAATCGGCCCAACGCCGCGGCGCGGAAATCCTCGGGGAAATGATCGGTTACGGCGCGACGATGGACATCCATCACCTCACCCAGCCGCATCCTGAAGGAACCGCCGCTTTGAACGCGATGAAAGCTGCTTGCGCCGCCGCCCAAGTCACTCCCGAAGACATTGATTATGTCAACGCCCACGGCACTGGAACGCCCCAGAACGACGCCGCCGAAGCCGTCGCCATCCAGGGTTGGGCGGGGGCGCGCGCCGGGACGCTCCCCGTCAGTTCCACTAAGGCCGGCATCGGCCACCTGCTCGGCGCGGCGGGGGCGGTTGAAGCGGTGGCTTGCCTGATGGCCCTGCAAGGACAGTGGCTGCCCCCGCAAACCACCCTGGAGAACCAGGACGCGGTTTGCCGTTTCCGCATCGTCCGCGAACCTGTCGATGTTAAATTAGATACAGTCTTGTCCAATTCCTTTGGTTTTGGCGGCGCCAACGCCACATTGATTTTCAGGAGGCGCGGATGAGCCGGGTTTTTGTTCATGGGCAGGGAGCCGTTTCTCCAGCCGGATGGGGTTTGTCTGCCCTGCAAGCAGGCTTGGCCAAGGGCCGATCTTTGCCGGTTCAAGAAATGGCGCGGCCTGGTTGGGAAAAGCCGCTGCCAGTGCGCCTGGTCCCGCAACCTTCGCCCCGCCCCGCCTTTCTGGCCCATCCGCGTTTGCGCCGCGCCAGCCCGGTCGCGCAGCATAGCGTCGGGGCCGCGTTGGAAGCCTTGGGTGAGGACGTCCGGCTCATCAGTTCCGGCGCGTTGCGGTTTGGGATCATCGAATGCACCATGACTGGAGGCATTTCGTATTCCAGGCGATTTTACCAGGAAGTCATCCAGGACCCGGCGACGGCGAGTCCAATGGTTTTTTCTGAAACGGTCTTTAACGCTTCGGCCAGCCACCTTGCGGCCTATTTGGGTGCGCCGGCCATCAATTACACCTTGGTGGGCGACGCCGGCGCGTTTTTGCAAGGCCTGGCAACGGCCGCGCAATGGCTGGACGATGGCCGCGCCGATGCCTGCGTTGTCATCGGCGCGGAAGAATCGGATTGGTCCGCCGCCGACGCCTTGGGCCTCCTTCAACCCGCCGATGTCCACACCAGCGGAGCCGGCGCAGTCTATCTAAAAACGCAAGTTCCTGTAAATTCTCCCGTAGAACTTATTGCGGTGACAGATTCTTTTCCACCGGTGCGCGATTTGGGACGAGAAGAGGCGGCGCGGCGCATGCGAGCGCAATTGCCCCAGCCCGGCCCGAACGAATTGCTTTGCGCCAACCAACATCGTCATACGGCTTGGCCCGGCTGGCCCGGTAGCTTTCTTAACCCTCAAGCCATCCTGGGAAACGCCTTTACCGCCTCCGCGGCCTGGCAATGCGCCGTGGCGTGCGACTTGATTCAACGCGGACGGTTCGCCAGCGCCAATGTCACCATCACCGGGCGCGGCCAGCAAATGATCGGCGCGCGCTTCCTTAGGCCGGACGAAGCTCAATCATTCTAACACATGAAATCAACGAGTGGATCTTTGACGGAAATGAGTTCCGATTACAAATGGCAAGTTAGGGACGGCTCGCCGAGCCGTCCGTGGTCGCCTCGGCGAGGCGACCTACCCCTCATTTTTCCATTGCCACATAGGCGGCATGCTATTTTCTTAACCAGCGCCCATAGATGAGAAACGATGAACACAACAACGACCGAACTCAAATCACAGATTAAGACCTTGTTAGTCGAGAGCCTTATGCTCCAGATCACGACCGACCAGATCGGAGACGACCAGCGTTTGTTTGGTCCTGGCAGCCTCGGCTTGGATTCCGTGGACGCTCTGCAACTGGTGGTGGTCCTGGAAAAGAATTTCGGCCTGAAAATCCCCGACCCCGCCCGCGCCCGCAAGGTGATGGAAACCGTCACCACTATCGCCGCCGCCATCGAAGCGCACCAGGCTGGCAAAGGTTAAATCTGTTTCCCACGGACCGCGACTGTTGCGGTCGCTTCCGCCAGCGTCCCGCCGGCGGAATCTCTTCGCCTTTTCTTGTCACCTTAGGCACCTTTTCGGGTACTTATGCGGTGATATGATGACAACCGAAAAGTCCTGCGCCGCTGAATTCAGCGATGCTGAGTTGGTCGCGGAGAGCTTGGCGGGTGGCCGCGAGGCCTTCCGCCAAATCGTAGAGGGGCATCAAACGCTGGTTTGTTCTCTGGCCTACTGTGCCACTGGCGGTTTCACCGCAAGCGAAGACCTGGCGCAGGAGACTTTTCTGGCCGCCTGGAGGCAGCTTGCCGAACTGCGCGAGCCGTCGAAGCTGCGGCCCTGGTTATGCGGCATCGCGCGCTTTATCATCGGCAAGGAACTCCGCCGGCAAGGACGTGAGCCTGTCCACAATGCAGAGACGCTTGATGCCGTCGATAAGTTAGCCGCTGGCGGACCGCTGCCGTCGGAGAACGTCATGAGCAAGGAGGAGGAAACTATTCTCTGGCGCTGTGTCTCGCGCATACCGGATGTCTATCGGGAGCCGCTCGTTTTGTTTTATCGCGAGCATCAATCCATCGAACGCGTCGCCGAAGCGCTGGAGTTGAGCGAGGACGCAGTGAAACAGCGGCTGGCGCGCGGACGAAAAATGAGCTGGACCCCGGAATTTAGACCAGTGGTTAAGATGGACTTTTATAGGTCTGCTGTAGATAAGAAAGAGCAGATTTATGAAAGCAAAACGGAAACGACATAGTGCGGCCTATAAGGCCAAAGTG
>JBKQWF010000026.1:0-21409 GCA_052139695.1 Limisphaerales bacterium | reverse complement strand
GAGTCATGGATACAGTGGCAAAATTACAGGAGATGACACTCGAAAGAATCTGCAAGAAACTGCCAGGCGTGCAAAAGCGCAAGTAGTTCTAGATGCCTAAGTTACACGTTAACTTCGTGCCATTCGGACAGAGACGGCGTGGCGAAACGAAACCTAAACCGCGGGCCGTTCTCGGAGCTGCAGCGGCAGGCAGCATGAAGGCAGTATGAAGACCAAGTCTCCAGTCATGACGATAGAAAGTGTGTCTGATTCTTACTCGACAGTTGGCACTGGTTTCACGCAAAAAACCAGAAGCAACCTGGTCAAGAGGCGGATGGCTGTACCTAGCGTCTCGCCCCATTTTGTTAACTGGTTCACCTGGTATGCGAGGCGCTACATTCGCCGCCACTTTCATTCCTTGCGCCTCTCCCGCGCGGGTTTGCCGCCGGCATCAGACCTCCCCATTGTTCTCTACTCAAACCACGCCTCCTGGTGGGATCCGTTGGTTGGCCTGGTCGTGAAATCTGAATTTTTCAAGGATCGAACTCTATTCGCGCCGATAGACGCAACGATGCTGCAACGCTACAAAATGTTCGCCAAGCTCGGCTTCTTCGCGGTCGAGCAAAGGAGTCGCCGCGGCGCCGTTCAATTCCTTCGCACCGCTGAATCCATCCTGCAATCGCCTCGATCCATCCTGGCCGTCACGCCGCAGAGCCGGTTTTCCGATGTGCGTGAGCGACCACTCCGGTTTGAGGCGGGTCTTGGCCACTTGGCAACGCGCGTCGAACGGGCACTTTTTCTGCCGGTCGCCGCCGAATACGTTTTCTGGCAGGAGCGGTTGCCGGAGATTCTGGTTCGTTTTGGAGAACCTGTGGAGGTGAAGCGCGACCATGAGTCCACGGCCACAACCGAAGATTGGACGAGGCATTTCGAGCAAAAGCTCGCGGCAGCCCAGGAGGCGCTTTCCATCGAAGCCCAGCGCCGCGACCCCGCTCATTTCCAAATCCTGCTGCGAGGCGGCGCTGGCCAAGGTGGAATTTATGATTGGTGGCGTGCGGTTAAGGCGGCGTTGCGCGGGGAAAAATTCAACCCGGAGCATGGCCACAGATGAAGTTCGAGATTCTCGCATTCATCGTGTTCCTGCTGGCGGCGCTGCCGTGCGGCCTATTCCTGCGGAATTTGCGAATTTACCGACCCATTGCCCGCCGCAAATATCCGGCTAGTGATTTCATGAGCGTCCTGATTCCCGCACGCAACGAGGAAAAAAATATTGGGGACACTCTGCGGGAAGTCCTTGCCAACCATGACTGCGATTTTGAAGTCATCGTGCTCGACGATCGCTCGTCTGACCTCACTGGAGAGATCATCAGAGGTTTTGCCCTAACCGACCCACGGGTTCGTCTCGAAATGTCCCCACCGCTTCCATCGGGCTGGTGTGGCAAACAACACGCCTGCCACATTTTGGCCAAGCTGGCTCGTGGTTCGCTGCTCGTCTTTTTGGATGCCGACGTGCGCCTCGCACCAGACGCACTGGCACGGATGGCCGGCTTCATGGAAAGTCAAGAGACCGCCCTGGCCAGTGGCGTGCCGCACCAGGAATTAGTCACCTTTTCCGAAATCCTGCTCATTCCACTCATCCACTTTGTCCTGCTTGGTTTCCTGCCGATGCACTTGATGCGTCGCAGCCGGTTGCCCTCCATGTCCGCCGGGTGTGGCCAGCTATTCATTGCTCGGCGAGACGCCTATGAACAGTGCGGTGGCCACGCCGAACTTCGGAGTTCGTTGCACGACGGTCTAATGCTGCCCCGGGTGTTCCGTCGCGTCGGTTTTCAAACCGGACTCTTTGACGCCACGGATCTGGCCACTTGTCGCATGTATCACGCCAATATTGAGACTTGGAGGGGATTGGGCAAGAACGCGACGGAAGGCCTGGCGGCGCCGGGCACGATCTTGCCGATGACCGCGTTGCTTATTTTCGGACAAGTCATGCCGTTTGTTTTGCTGGGTGTCATGCCGGCGTTATCCTTGCCCGCCATCGTAATTGCCGCGGGCGCGGCGATTGCCTCTATCCTTCCTCGGTTAATCGCAGTGAGGAAATTCCGCCAACCTCTTCTTGGTGCCTTGCTGCATCCGCTTGGCATCCTATGCTTGCTCGCGATTCAATGGCACGCACTGTTGAGTCGGCAAATCGGCAGACCTTCGATGTGGAAGGGCCGCGCCTACTCATTTAATGATGCTGGGGGAGCCGCATGAAAAGCCTTGTCTCACATCTATTGATCGTAGTCGCGACAGCGATTGCGGCCTGCGCGCAATCGGCGCCTCCCTTGATCCCCACAAATGCTCCTCCGCTGATTGAACTGCGTGACCAGTTTGACGCGCCCCAAAAGCTCTCCTTTCCTACCACGAACGTCACCCTGCTGACGATCGCTGACAAAAAAGGCTCAGTGCAAATAGCGGCGTGGATTACGCCCCTCCGGCAGCGTTTCGGCACAAATATTGACATCCGGGGCATGGCGGATGTTTCCAAGGTGCCGCGCGCACTCCAGGGCTTGGTTCGAACCAGATTTCAGGCACTTCTCACCTATCCCGTGATGATGGATTGGTCGGGCGGAGCCGTGAGCGCTTTCACTTATGTGCCTGGGCAAGCCAACGTGCTCGTCTTGGACGGGGGCGGTCAAATCCTGATGCGCATCAGCGGCAAAGCCGACACAAAGTCATTACAGAATTTATGTGTTGCGATTAACCGCGCCTTGGTCAACCGAAGAGAAAAACCCTCAACACCTTGAGTTCTTCAACAAACCATCCGGGAAGAAACCTCAGCGTCCCTCGTTTTGAACGCCGCAGCATTCTCCCTCTTTTGGCTGGTTGGCAACGTGTTTTCTGGCCGCATCGCTTGGCGCGCTTTTCATGCCGGGCGAATGGTATGCCGCGCTTAGAAAACCGCTTTGGAATCCGCCTGCGTGGATCTTTGCGCCGGTGTGGACGGTGCTCTATGGTTTGATGTCTGTGGCTGCTTGGTTGGTTTGGAACCGGGGCGGTCTTGCCGTTCATTCCAAGCCTCTGCGCTTGTTCCTCGCGCAACTCCTCTTGAACGCGGCGTGGTCACCGTTGTTTTTCGGGCTGCGCCGGCCCGGCTTCGCCTTCGCTGAAATCGTCCTGCTCTGGCTTGCAATAGCAGCAACGATCACCGCTTTCCGCCGGGTTAGCCACACCGCCGCATGGCTGCTCGCTCCCTACCTCGTCTGGGTGAGTTTTGCGACTGCCTTGAACTACGCGTTATGGCGGCTAAACTTCTGAACCTGCCACCACCGAATGATTATTCGCGCTACAAGTTCACTGCGTCAAACCGCCGCTCTTGCGTTAACGAGCCTCGTCCTCACCATGAATGCCCAAGCTGCTTCCCACAAGATACTCTTTGATTTCCAAGCTCAGACGAACCCGCCTGCCTGGCAGATCGTCAACGACGATGTGATGGGCGGAGTCTCCAAAAGTCGCTTCCAGATTCTCACCAATGGTTTTGCGGTCTTCAGCGGCCTGGTATCACTGGAAAACAGCGGCGGGTTTGCTTCTGTGCGATCATCGCTTGCGCTCCAGGATCTGACGGGTTTTGGGTGCTTCGTGATCCGGCTCCGAGGGGACGGACACCGTTACAAATTCACCGTGCGCACGGAAGCGGGACTCGACACGCCGCTTTACCAGTACCCTTTCGTGACGAAACACGGCGAATGGGAGGAACATCGGCTGGCGTTCAAGGAGTTCGTGCCGACCTTTCGTGGACGCATACTGACCGGCGTGCCACCGCTCAACCCGGCAAAAGTGACTTCGGTGGGCTTCCTGATTTCCGACGAGCAGGAAGGGCCATTCAAACTGGAGGTGGCATGGATCAAGGCGTCTCTTCGCTCGGACAACTGAACATGAATATCCTCGTCACCGGCGCAAGTGGTTTTATCGGCTCTGCTCTGGTTTCGCGGCTGAGGAGCACCGGGCATCGCGTCGTGCCGCTGCGCCGTGCTCCTGCGGCCAGCAAAACCGGGCCAACTTGGAATCCGGACGCCGGACAAATCCAGCTCGAACCAGCAAGTTCGCTCGAAGCGGTGGTGCATCTTGCCGGCGAAAACATCGCCCAACGCTGGACGTGCGCGGCCAAGGCCCGCATTCACGCCAGCCGCGTGGACGCGACGCGCCTGCTATGCGAGGCTCTGGCGCAACTGTCGCAACCGCCGCGGATTCTGGTGTGCGCCTCGGCCACCGGCTTTTACGGCGATCGGGCCGACGAAATGCTTGATGAGCAAAGCGGTCCCGGGACAGGTTTTCTCGCTGAACTTTGCCAGGCATGGGAAAGCACGGCGGCGGCAGCCTTGCAACATGGCATCCGGGTGGTGCATTTGCGGTTCGGGTTGCATCTGGTCGCCTGTCGAAGAGGGCGACTGGCCGCCGACCGGAGCTTCGAACTACTGGTTACATCAATCACTCGCTGCGCTGGACGCGAGTTTGCGCGCTGTCGGTTCGCGACTCGTCCTCCGACACGGCCCAACTCTCCAAACGCTCCGCGCGATCGTAAAGGAAACTGGCGCGAAGGCCGTGGTTTGGAACCGCCGCTATGAGCCTGCGATCGTTGTGCGCGACGCGATGTTGAGAGAAACCTTACGGAAGGACGGCTTGACTGTCGAAAGCTATAACGCCGCTTTGCTCTACGAGCCGTGGACAATCCAAAATCAGAGCGGCAAACCCTTTCAGGTCTTTACCCCGTTTTGGAGGCATTGCCTCACGAACGCCGACCCAGACCTGCCGCTTTCCGCGCCAAAAAAATTGCGCGTCCCCCACACCTGGCCCGACTCACTTGGGTTGGACGAACTGCAGCTTGAGCCGAAAATCAACTGGGCCGACGGTATACGCTCGGCGTGGCAGCCGGGCGAGGCGGGAGCGAACGCCAACCTAAATCGTTTTCTGGCCGAAGCTTTCGACTATTACAACGACCAACGCAATCGCCCCGATGTCGCCAGCACCTCGCGGCTATCTCCGCATCTGCACTTCGGTGAAGTCAGCCCTCGACAAATCTGGCACGGCTTGGCGCGCATGGCGTCGAAGCGCGGGTTACCCGTCGAAAAATGGCGAGGCTCACAATTCCTGGCTGAAATCGGCTGGCGCGAGCTCGCGCATCACTTGCTTTACCACTTCCCGCACACGCCGGCCGAACCGTTGCGGACGGACTTCAAAAGATTTCCGTGGCGCACGGATGCGGCATTTCTGAAGGCTTGGCAGAAGGGGCGCACGGGTTATCCCATCGTGGACGCGGGAATGAGGGAGTTGTGGACCACGGGCTGGATGCACAATCGCGTGCGGATGATCGTCGCGTCATTCCTGGTGAAGGACTTGCTTATTTCGTGGACAGAAGGTGCGCGTTGGTTTTGGTGCTGAAATCGGCCAACTCGTCTTCAACTACGGCGGCAGCCCTGGCTGCTTTGCCACTTCGGGCCGATGGAATCAATGGTTCTGTTTGCATCAACAAGAGCCTATAGGATGTCGCATTACGATATATGTCAAAGCCGGGATGGCTTTCGGGCGCCCGTGTGTTAGGCTCCCGTTTGATGGCGAAGCCCAAACCACTGGTCAAGTCGGAGTATGAGACGCTGGCCGCGTTTCGTTACTCGCTCCGACAGTTCCTGCATTTTAGCGAGTCCGCCGCACAGGAGGCCGGCATCACGGCGCAGCAGCATCAGGCGTTGCTGGCCGTCAAAGGTTTTCCCGGACGCGACCGCGTCACGGTGGGCGAACTGGCTGAACGATTGCAGCTTCGTCATCACAGCACGGTTGGGTTGGTGGATCGTTTGGTAGCGGAGAAGTTGGTCATTCGAGAGCCTTCCGCCGAGGATCGCCGGGAGGTTCTGATTCAACTCACTCATCGCGGTGAAAAGATCCTGGAGAAGCTGGCTGCGGTCCACCGCCAACAACTTTGGCGGATTGGACCGGAAATCCGTCAGTTGCTGGGACGGCTCTGCGGCGGTGAAGAATGAATGGCTGATTAGGCGGGATTTCGCGGGCTATTCGCCGAGATTTCGCCGCAGGATAGCGTTTAATTTCACCGGGGACACGACCACAATGGTCTTGCCCTTGACCGTCAAAAGTTTTTGCTCCCGGAATTTTGCGAGGGTCCGAGACAAGGTTTCACTGACCGTGCTTAATTCCGCCGCCAGCACGCGTTTTGCCATCGCCAGATCAATTCGCACCGGCTGCTCGCTTTGCAGATTCGGGCAGCGCTTGACCAGCCAGTTGGCCAGCCGGGTCTCGACGTCTTTGAGAGTCAGGTCTTCGAGTTGGCCAACGAGCACGCGCAAATGGCTGCTCATGGAGCCAAGCATGCGCAAAGCCAGCTCGGGTTGGCGCCGGAGCAACGCCAGAATGCCGTCCTTCTGCACGAGCAACACATGAGTTGATTCCAGCACACGGGCGTCAGCGGGGTAACCCTTGTCCGAAGCCAGCGCCACCTCGGCGAAGGAGTCGCCCGTGCGAAAGACGTGGATGATCTGCTCCTTGCCCGCCGCGTTGACCCGGTGGACGTTGACCGAGCCGTGTTGCACAATGTAAAAGCCGACGGCAGGAGATCCCTCATGAAAGAGATATTCCCCCTTGGCCAGGGATTTTACGACGGTGACATCCGCAATGCTTCCCAGGTCTTGCGCAGGCAGACCGGTGAATAGCCGGCAGCTTCGCAGTGCGGAAGTGATTCCGATCCTTTTTAATTCACCGGGTGCGAGCGACATGGCAGGGATCATTCAACCATCTTCGCGCCAGAAGTAAACCAGCCAGTCCGCGCCCGAGCCGCGCTCCACTTTGGAGGCGAAGCCCTCGGAGCCAAGCTTCTCAATCAACGGCGAAGGCAGGAATGGCGCCACGATGATTAAGCCTTCAGCCGCCTTGAGGCGGCCGACGCGCTGAAGAATTTCGGGAAATGGCTCGACGCCCCTGCGAATGATATCGCGGACATCGAACCGTTTAAACTGGCTGATGGACGGCATCATGGCGTTGGTTGCATTTGAGAATGAGCGAGGCTGAATTTCAATTCGGAACTGGCGCCCGTTTTCATTCTGCTTTTTTCATGGCGACAAAGACGGCCGCCCGTTGCTCATCGTTCAGGATTTGGTCCATGGCGGGATAGAGCGCCTGTTCTTCCTTTTGATTGTGGAGTCGAAGGAGCGACTCCAGGCGGGCCTCTTCATCGCCGCCCGCCAAGTTTCCCTGGGCGAGCTTGCTGGAAATCTCGTCCAAATAGACAAGGATTTGTCCGTGGTCCCGGCGCAGACTTGCGGTCAGGCAATTTCTGAGGTGGCCCAATTGCTGATCATACCAGCGAAAGAGGATTCGTTCTTCCCAGAGAATGTGCCTTTCCAAACCGGCCTTGAACCCTTGAAACGCCTCCACCGCCTTGACCGGCTCGCCAGCTTTCAGACTCTGGAAGCGGCGCAAGGCGGCGTGGAGATGTTCGTGGTCCTCTGTATAGTATTGATTGACAGTAGGGTCCGGCATGGAAACCTTCTTTGGCGACTGCGGCGCTCAGTGACGGCAGCCGCAGGCGGATTCCGTTTCGGCCACGGCTTCCTCCGAGGATTTGAGTTTGGTGATCTTGACGCGGAATTCCTCCGGGCCTTTGACCAGGTGCTCCCAGGTGAACGCTCCGGGCCATTGGGCGGAGAACTGGTAGAAAAGCGGGACGGGATCATGGTCGTTGAGCAGGATGAAATGCCCGCCGACCGGCAGGTCGAGCCAGGTTTGAATGATCAGGCCGTGTTTGACCGAACACGGGATGGGACGCACGTCCATGACTCGATCCGGTCCGATGAGGTTTTCGCTTTGCGCTGTTTTGTTCATATATGTGATGTATTTATGCTTGCAGTTGACTGAGTGTTGTTCATGTTAAAGAGTCCCGACGCCGGTGGCCTCCCGTCCGAATTCGGTCATCATGGAGGGGTGCCATGGCGGGTCCCAGACCACTTCGACTTCGGCTGCCTCCACTCCCACGAGGTTGAGGAGCGCCTGCTGCGCGCCCCAACGGATGCTTTCATGCATCGGGCAGCCGGGGGTGGTGAGCGTCATCACCACCGTCACTTTTTGGCCGGTGATGGAAATGTTGTAAATCAAACCCAAGTCCACGATGTTGCAGCCCAGTTCCGGGTCAATAACCTGGCGCAAGGTGTCAAGGATGGCCTGTTCAGTGATTTCGTTGGTTGTCATACTGTTTTGGGCAAGGTTGAAATTGGCAAAGGGAACGGACTTGGTTTGAAATAATGGGAGAGCATTTTGCCGACGTTCAGGACGAGAGTCCCCACGCCCAGGGCCAGGAAACCGCATCCGACGCGAATCCCAAGTTCATTGGCCAGGACGATGCCTCCACCCGTGACGGCAAGGCCGGTGAGCCAGACCCAATAACCCAAAGATTGCAGCCGGGCGGAATAAAGGTCCGCCAGCGCGGGAACTTTACTGCGGCCGATTTGCCGGCTGTAACGCCCAAACCAGACGAGAAAGGGGATGATTTTGTAGAGCATGCCCATGATGGCGAACGTGACCACCCCGATCAGGCCGAGGAAGCCGTAAAGATTTTCCAGTTGTCCGGTTAAGGTGTTCTGCGGCAAGCCAGGCCAGGCCAGCGCGACCGCCAGCACCGAGAGCGGCAACAGGAGCACGATGGCTGTGAGAAAGTATTTGATGCCCCAATCCAGCGCGCGGCGTTTGCGGGCATGCAGAATGGCTTTGAGCTCCCAGCCGTAAACCGCCAGCGCTGCAACCACCATCAGGGCAAACATCGGCTTCAGCGGGCTGTGGCGCAGAATAGTCACGAATGAACCGGCGAGCCCGACGTTGAGCAGAATGACGCTGCCAGCCGCGCGCCTTCTGTTCTGCAATTCGCTCAACGTGAACATAGGGATGAGTTTATAGGACACCCCGACGATCAGCATCGTGAAGAAACCAACGCCACCCAAATGCGCATGAGCGTGCATTGTGCTGATACCCCCCGAAGGCCTGAGAAACGCCGTCCCCAACTTTACTCCATGAAGGAGCGCGGCGACGATCCCGGTGGCGGACCCCTCGGGGCCGGATTCGTATTCGTTGCTTGATTTCGCCGCCGCGATGGAGAGACCCAGGATTATGGTCTGGGAAATCCAGGCGAGAGCCGCGCTCACCGACGTGGCTGTGACGTTCCACTTGGGCACGCACCACAGGGTTCGCCCGATGTTATAGACGAAGAGACCGACGCCCACCGCCAACACAGAACCGAAATGCCCGACTTGTTCCATATTCCAGACCCGGAACATCCAGACCATTCCGATGAAGCCCACAACGTGAAAGGCGAATTGCCAGTGCGCGAGTTTTTCGCTGTAAAGCTTGGTTTCGAGCGCGACCGGCACCAGTTGATACATCGCGCCCATGACGACCGAGCAAATCCAGCCCAGCACAAACAGGTGGGCCGCAGCGATGACATTTTGGTTGTAGTGGTAGGTAGCAAGGATGCTGGGTTGGACCACGAGCCAGGCGATGCCCGCACACAAAGCGAGCAAACCGGTCAGGGTGAACATCAGCGGTAATGCCACCGAGGGCGCGTTTGCCCCCAAGGGCGGTGCGGCAGCAGCAGAACGCGGCGTGGGCGGATTAACGGCTGATATGGGTAAGGAAGCTTCCATCAGATTGCTCTTCGGTTGCCGCGGTGAAGCCGCGTTCTTCAAGGTGCGGGTAGAGATGCATTGGTCGGCGCTCCGTGCGGGCGCGGAGTGCCGCGCCCGCCGGAAGTGCGACCAGGGCTTCAAGAATTTTGACCATCGGTTGAGGTGGCTCGAGTCCCCGGGCGTCCACTTCTACGATTTGCGCGGGGGACGGCGCGATTCCGTTGCTCTGCGGAACGGGAGAAGCCGCCAGCGCGGCTTCCGCCGGGGTTGCGTCGGGCTGACGCTTGAACAGGATCTCCCAATCTCCAGACGTGGTCGACTGTCCCGTGTGGAAAAAGCCCTGCTTTTCCAACACCCGAAACAACGGCACCGGTTCAAAAGGTGCGATCACCAGCAAACTTTCATCTGCCTGCACCGCGGCGGCGGCTTTCATGATTTTTGAAAATGGTTCACGTCCACGGCGAATGTCATCTCGCACATCCACGGTTATAGTCTTGTTGCTCATGGCGAAAATGATTTGCGTTCAGACTTGGGCCGCCAATGCAGTTTGAATTGGGGGCACGGGATCGGGAATCCGAGCTGGCTTGGACAAAGTTAATAGCATGGAAAATTGCTCCGTGGCTTTCACCGCATGTGGGAGATTGGGCGGCATATAAAGCAGATCGCCGGTTTTCAGGGTTCGCGGCACGCCCGACAGGGAAAATTCGCACGACCCGGATAAAATCTGAATCACCGCATGTTGGGTGGAAGTATGTTCGGTCAGTTCCTGCCCCTCCGCAAAACCGAAAAGCACCGTGCGCGAATTGGCGGTGCGCAGCAGGGTGCGGCTGACGATGCCGTTGGGCGCGTATTGGGTTTCAGCGGGCAACGAGAGGATTTTCTCGGCGGCAGAATCAATGAGCGGTTGTTCATTCATGCGTCCAACCTAACCCATCGCGGCAGCCCATGCCTTGACTTGCGTCAAGTAATCCTCATTTTCCCAATCTCGCCCTGCCCGGCCTGGGACGCCGCCGCGAAGAAGGCTCCCCTCGGCGGAACTGGGCAAACCAATTTGTGTCCAGTGAATGACAAATTAGGTGGAGTCGCATCCATCGGTTTGCCCGATGGTTAGCACATGCATCGCAATACGATACAAATAGCAAGTTCACCCGACCGCGCAGATGGAACGGATTCCGCAGCTTTGGCGAAGGAATCCGGCAAAACCACCAATTCCTTGACTTGGCTCAAAGAACTCCAACCGGCCCTGCCGTAAGGTTTCCCTTGTGAAGACAATTATTATTCGATCCATTCCAGTCATCGCCGGCCTCGCGCTGTTGGCAGGCTGCAAGCCGTCTGCGGAACAGCAAGCGACTGTGACGCAGGTGAATTCACCGACGGCCATTCCCTCGCATGTTACGGCACACGTCACCTTCTCAGACCTGGCAGTTTCGCCCAAGCCGGAAGTGACGCCAGAGTTCATCGAACACGGCAAATCCATTTACGCACAGAACTGCGCCGCCTGCCACGGACTGAAGGGAGATGGAAAAGGAGACGCTGCGGCGTTTCTGCTGCCGAAACCTAGGAACTTCGTCCAGGCCAATTTCCGATTGCGCTCCACCCCGCCCGGCCACTTGCCGACCGACGTGGATTTGTTTCGCGCCGTCTCCTTGGGCATGCCGGGAACGCCGATGCCGCCGTGGAGAGTCAATCTGAGTGACGATGACCGCTGGGCCGTGGTGGAATATATCAAAACTTTTTCCCCACGTTTTGCGAACACCAACGAAGACCGCAAAACAGTCGTCAACCTGGGCACTCCCCCGGCCCGCAACGACGTAACATTGGCCGAGGGCAAAGCCCTGTTCACAAAGTTCGCCTGCATCAGTTGTCATGGCGCCACGGGGCACGGTGATGGTCCTTCCGCCATCAGCCTGCTGGACGACAGTCAGACGCGAATCAAGCCCCGGGATTTTTCAAAGCCAGGCGCATTCAAGGGTGGATACGCCACCAAAGAGATTGTCCGCACCGTTTTAACAGGTTTCAACGGCACCCCAATGGTTGGGTTTAACGGCGGCCTCCCTGCTGAAGACGCATGGAAGCTGGCTTATTATGTTGAGACGTTCGCCAGGTCTGATGCTCCCGCCGCCACGGCTGTTGCTTCGCGGAATTACCTCGATCGGGAACAATTGGGCGAGCCCGATGTGCGCATCAAACTTATTGAACGCGCCTGGAAATACTACCCTGCAATCATCCGGGTAAAAAAGGGCCAGATCGTGGAGGTGACTTTTGAACCGACGGACAATGGCTTGGGCGTCGGCCACGGTTTCGCCATCAGCGGCTACGACGAAGCCGTGTTCCTGAATGGCGCGATGGTCGGCGCGCCCAAGACGGTGAAGTTCCGCGCGGATCGCGAGGGCAAGTTCACCTACTACTGCGCGACGCAGTGCTCGACCGAGAAATTGCACCCTTTGATGAACGGGACGTTGATCGTCGAAGCCAGTGCACCAAAACAAGCGGCCTTGAATCCTTAACCTGGAGAAATCTTACCGACTATGAAACTCAAATCTCTTTTCTCTCTTGTGGCGGTTGCCCCTTTGATCCTCGTGGGCTGCAATTCTGACAATACGACCAAAAAAGAAAAGGCGGCGGCGCAAAACGCTTCCGCCGCCCAGCAGGTCTATGTTGCGCCCGGCAAACTGGACGACTATTACGCCTTTTTGAGCGGTGGACAAAGCGGCAGCGTATTTGTTTATGGCCTCCCGTCCTGCCGGTTTATCAAGGAGATTCCCATCTTTGAACCGCGGGCTGCCCTGGGTTATGCCAACAATCCCGCTTCGGAAACCTACAAGCGCCTTGCCGCCACCGGTCCGCTCTGGGGCGACACCCATCATCCGGTATTGAGCCAGACTGACGGCCGCTACGACGGCCACTGGCTCTGGATCAACGACAAGGCCAACGAACGCGTGGCAAAGATTGACTTGCGCACATTTGAAGTCGCCGAAATCAAGCTGGTGCCCAACATCCAAGGTGCCCACGGTTTGGCCGCCTACCTGCCGACCTGCAAATACGTGTTCGTCAACGGCGAATTCGAAACGGACGCCGCCGGCAATTCGACGGACGCCGCCAAATACCGCTCCATGGTCGCCTTTCTGGACGCGCAGACCCTGGAGACAAAGTTCGAGATCAGTTTTGTGGGCAACGCGGATATTGCCAGTTCCGGCAAGGACGGCCATTACGTCTTCGTCACCATGTATAACACGGAGAACGCCACCACTTCCGAGGGGATGATTGAAAACGACCGCGACGCGGTGGGAGCGTTTGACGTTCCGCTGGCGGAGAAGATGCTGGCCGAAGGCAAGTTCACGCGGATCAATGGAGTGCCGGTCATTGAGTCTGAGAAAGTGCCCGGATTGTTGACCGAGATACCGGTTCCGAAAAATCCCCACGGTTGCAACGTGACTCCGGACGGGAAATACGTGCTTGCCAGCGGCAAACTCTCGCCGACGGTTAGTATTATTGACGCGAAGACGCTCAAGGTAATCGCCGAACCGGAGGTTGGTTTGGGGCCGCTCCACTCCACGTTTGACGGTCGCGGCAATGCCTACACCTCTCTGTTTGTAGATTCGCAGATTGTAAAGTGGAACATCGAAAAGGCCATTAAAGGCGCGCCTGATTACATCGTGGACCGGGTGGATGTGCATTACAACGTCGGCCACACCAAGGCCGCCGGAGCCGATACGAGTTACCCGGACGGCAACTGGCTGATTTCACTCAACAAAATGAGCAAAGGCATGTTCCTCCCGACCGGTCCCGCCATGCCTGAATCGCAGGAACTGATTGATATTTCCGGAGACAAAATGCGCCTCGTGGCGGCGTTTCCCTCGCCGCCCGAACCGCACGACGCGGTCATGGTCAAACGGCAGGTGTTGGAGAACTATGTCGTCCAAACCTACGAACCCCAGCCCTCCGCCGTAAAATCGGGTGAGGAGAAGGTGGTGCGCAACGGGAACAAGGTGGACGTTTACATGACCTGCATCCGGTCCAAATTCATCCCGGAGCAATTCGAGGTGCATGAAGGAGACGAGGTTCATTTAAAGGTCACCAACATCGAAACCGTGCGCAATATGACCCACGGCGTGGCCATTTCAAAATACGGCATCAACCTTGGCATTGACCCCGGCCAGACCGTTGAAACCACCTTCGTCGCAGATAAGAAGGGCACTTATTGGTATTACTGCACGTGGTTCTGTTCCGCGCTGCACCTGGAAATGCGCGGACGCATGTTGGTGAAACCGCAGGGGACGGTGCTGAACGACAATCCGGGCGGAGTTTCAGCAGAAGAAAAGGCTCGCAGCGCCGCACAGAAAGGAAATGTGTATGAGTAATGGAGCAGGACAGGAAACTCCCACCGGTTGTGCCAAGGCGTCCTCATGCGCCGATGCGTCAAACGGGAGTTTTAGAAGGATGCTGCCGTTCGTGCTGGCCGCCGTCGCCTCCATGCTGTTGCTGGTCAGTCTCAGGCTGCCGCTCTGGCAAATGCGCCTGGAGTCCCCGCAGTATCGTGACCAGGAAGCACTTCGTATCGCGGTCCATCCGGAGTCATTGCGCGGTGACATCCGGGAGTTGTCGGTGTTGCAACAATACATCGGCGTCCATATTCCGCCGACACTGCCTCAATTCAAATGGCTGCCGGGATTGTTGATTGCAGGGGCGGTTCTTGGTTTCACCGCCTCCTTGGTTTGGATTCCAGTTCGCCGCCGGGCCTTGATATGTGTCAGTTGCGCTCTGGCCGCCGCTCTCGCGCTGGCTGCTGGTCAGGCCATGTTTCAGATTCACGATATCGGCCACGAGCGGGATCAGAAGACGGTCTTGGTGGGAGTGAAGGATTTCACACCTCCGTTTATCGGGACGAACAGAATCGCCCAGTTTACCGTCACCTCCCGGCTGGGACTGGGCGCCTGGCTGATCGGCGGAGCGCTGGCCCTGCAGCTTGCGGCCGCGCGGGTCAGCCGCCAACCCCAGGCAGGAACTGACAAGAGGAACGTATTGCCGGCGCAAAATATCGCCCGGCTCACTCCGGCATCTTCACACTCATCATGAAAGCCACCTGCATCCTGTTTATTTCCGGCGTGCTCCTCTTGGTGGCCGTCTTTGTGACCGGCATCTACATCGTGCCAAAATTGCAGTCGGGCAGTCCCGCCACGGCGCGTCAGAGCGATGCGTCCCGGGTGTCCTTGTCCGATGTGTTTCTGGATGCCACCTACGCGACGCCGGAGTTCGTGAAACGCGTGAAGCTGGAGGCCTATCTTCAGCAGTGGGAGGGCCGCGCCCAGCCATTTCTGATCGGCATCAACACCCACGTCGGCACGATTGCCCATCTTGACCTGCAAAACAAGGTGCTGATTGAAGACAGCAACGGCGACCGCTATCCATCACTCGGCACTCCGGTGGTGCTGAGCGAGCATCACAACATGTATCTGATGGTGTTCCCGCTCGTGGACAATTCCGGCCAGGCGATCTTCGCGGCCAAGCGAGGGCATTTTCGACTGATCGTTGAGGGGGTTGGCAAAACGCCGGAGAGGGTTTTCGAATGGAAGTTGCCGGTCATTGAGCCAGCCCCCGTGCGAACCATTGCCAGCACCCTGATGCTGATTCTCAGCGTGGTGGGCGCGCTGATGGTGATTCTCAGCCCCTGCGCCATTGAACTCACCACCTATTACACGGGCATCATTGCCGGTGTTGTCAGTTCTGCCGCCATTGCGGAGAGGGGCGCGCGCATGCCGTTGGCCGTCCGCAGCCGCATCTTACGAAATCTGGCCGCGTTCGTGGCTGGCTTCACGATTCTTTATATGGCCAGTGGCGCGACGGTGGCGTTGATGGGCCAGCAATTACTTGGCATGCAGGCCAAACTTCAATCCGGGGCCACGCTCAAAGAAGTCTTTTGCGGCACACCGCCGAGCCAGATGAATGAGGCCATTGCCGCGCCGACGGCTGAAAGCACCGGGCACATGAGTCATCATGGGCCGCCGGGCTTCGCCGCCTGGGCACATTATGCAAACTTTCTGGGGGCTGCGTTCCTGGTCTATTTCGCGCTAAAATCTGTCGGGGTGCTCGGACGCGGGGGGCGGTGTTTTGTCTGGATGGCACAAATCGGGCGCAAATTTCGCATGGGTATTGCCGCGGTGGTCGGATTGGTTTCAAAGAAGCGCGCCGCGATCATTCGCGCGCCCGGCTTAACCATGCGCCAGCCGGGCAATATCACTCCAATCAATTCATTCTGCGCCGGACTGGGCTTGTCGGTCAGTTGCCTGACTTGCATGGGCGGGGCCATTCTCTATCCGCTGCTCATCTTCGTGGGCACGTCCACCTGGTATTGGGGCGCCTTGATCCTTGGCACTTATTCCCTGGCGCTGGCCATTCCGATGGCGGCCATCGCCGTGGCGGTCGGCAACTGGAGTTGGCAATTCGTGCATCGTCCCTGGCTTACACGGACTCTCCAATGGACGAGCGCCACCGTGATGATCACCGTCGCCGTGCTGATTGCCTTTGACCGCACCCGCGTCATCAACTCCATCGTCTTCAGCGTGCTGACTTCATTGGGAGGCAACACCGGAACATCCATGGCGCAATTATGAAACTCGCGCTGGCAACATTTTTCGCCGCTTCCATTGTGGCTTCGGCCGCGACGGTGACGGTGAGCAGTTCAATCTCTCTGGCCGTCGCACAGGCCCAGGATGGAGACACGGTGTTGGTGAGCGGGCCGGCTTCCTTTCACGAGCGGATCGTGATTGCGAAATCAATTCGGCTGATGGGCACTAATTCGCCAGTCATTGATGCTGATGGCTCGGGCACGCCACTTACTTTGACCGCACCCGACGCGGAGATAACAGGTTTGACGCTCCGCCATTCCGGGCACGACCTCGCCGCCGCCGATTCGGGCATCATGATCAAGGCCCGGCACGATATCGTGCGGAACTGCCGCATCGAGAATGACGCTTTTGGCATCTATATCCATGGCGGTGGCGATTGTGTGATTGAGCACAACGAGGTTTTTGGCAGCACCAATGTGGCCTCATCCGCCCGCGGCAACGGCATCCATCTTTGGAATACCCAGCACAACCGAATTATTGGAAACACCCTCCATGACAAGCGGGACGGGATGTATTTCTCTTATGCGAACGACAATTTAATATCTGGAAATCGCGTCTTTGAAACCCGCTTTGGCATTCACTACATGTACTCGCATCAGAACCAGCTTCTCTCGAATTCACTCAGCCATAACACCATCGGCGCCACGTTGATGTTCAGCCGCCAGTCGCTGGTGGAGGGCAATGTCGTCAGCGCCAACCGCCGTCACGGAATAGTCCTCGAACAGGTTGATAATTCCCGGATCATCAACAACCTCGTCGCAGGCCAGAACCGGGGTTTGTTCATCGAACTCGCCAACCAAAACCGCTTTGAAGGAAACACCATCGCCACCAACGACATTGGGGTTTATCTAAGCAATGGATCGGAACAAAACGTCTTCGTCGGCAATTCGTTCATTCGCAACACCGCCCAGGTCCGGCAACCGCCCTTTGAGACAGAGCAGGGCCGCAATGGACCCAACTCGTTCTCCGAAAAAGGGCGCGGCAATTATTGGAGTGACTACGTTGGCGAAGATCGCAATCACGACGGCATCGGCGACACCCCCTATCACCAGACAGACGTGTTCGGTTACATTGTTGACCGGCATCCTGCCGCCCGTGTTCTGGCCCTCAGCCCCGCTCTCGCCTTGCTGCGCAAAGGCGAGGAAATGATGCCGCTGCTGGACACTGAAGGGGTCACCGATTTCGCGCCATTGATGCACCCGTTTTCAAAATGAGCGCTTATCTTGAAATCATCCATCTGACGAAGCGTTACGGAGCAACTTGCGCGTTGAGCGGAGTCAACTTGACAGTCGAACGCGGCAGCACGCTCGCATTGCTCGGCCCGAATGGCGCAGGCAAATCCACCTTGTTCGGCTGCCTGCTGGGGCTTACGGCTCCCACCAGCGGCGAAATCTTGTCGGAAGGCGGGCCGGTGGCCGATGCGCATCGAAACAGCTTCGGGTATGTGGCCGAGCGAGTAGCGCTCTATCCGCAGCGGACGGTTGACGAAAATGCCGTGTTCTTCGCGCGACTCAAAGGCTTGCCCGCTGCTGAAGCGGTTCGGCAGTTAAACCGGGTGGGAATGCATCTGGTCGGCAGCCGCAAGGTGCGCCAACTCTCCAAGGGCATGCTGCAACGCCTTGGACTGGCCATCGCCCTCTGTGGCCAGCCTGAGTTGCTCGTGCTCGATGAACCTTTCAACGGTCTTGACCCGGCGCTGTTCGACACTCTCCAGGCAATCCTGCGCGAGGAAAGTGCGCGCGGCGCGACGCTGCTTATTTCGACGCACACCATGTCGGCCGTCGAACCTCTCGCAAGTCATGTGGCTATCCTGCTCCAGGGACGGCTGGCTGCTTTCTGCACCGTGGACGATCTTCGCGCGGAACACGGAGTCAATGAATCGCTGGAGTCCATTTACCACCAGATCGCCCGCCGGGGACGCACCACTGAGGAGGTCTTCGCATGAAAGCCGACACCGCCATTGTTGTAACGCCATACCCGCTGAAGGCAACGGAATCTGCGACACGGTCCAGAGCCGTCTGTCAGCGCCGGGTTTCTTTTGTGACCCAAACGTTGCTGATAGCCAGCAAGGAATTTGGCGACCGGTTCCGCAGTGGTTGGGTGATTGCCTGCGTGGTGGTCTGGCTCGGCGCCATTGGCTTGACCAGCTTTCTCGGCTTGCTCCAGATCGGACAAATCGGAGTGCAAGGCTACGAACGCACTGTGATCAGCCTGTTGAATCTGGTCCAGTACCTTGTGCCTCTGCTTGGTCTGCTGCTCGGCCACGATCTGATCGTCAGCGAGAACGAAGAACGCACGCTGAGACTGGTGCTGGCCGGCGGTGTCAGCCGATCCCGCTTTCTGATTGGGAAGTTCCTTGGCGGCTGCCTGTCGCTCGCGGTTCCTCTCCTGCTCGGTTTCATCATCGCCGGCGTAGTTATTGGCATCGCGGCCAAGGACGCCGGCATTGCCCCATTTCTGCGGCTGGCCGTTTCGGGCCTGATCCTTGGCCTGATCTTCCTCGGAATGGGTCTCACCATTTCCGTTCTCTGCCGGACACGCGTGCAATCCCTGGTAGCAGCCTTGTTGACGTGGTGTTTCGCGGTCTTTGTGTTTGATCTGATTGCGCTGGGTTTGTTCGTCTCCGCCAAGGTGCCTGCCGCCACCCACGAAATCGAATTTGTGTGCGACGCCACCCACGTGAATTCGGCGGTGAACCTCCATTCGGATTTCGACAACGTCACGGATGCGCCAGCGCACTCTCAGCCAATAAATGCGTCAGCCTCTCTCGGTTGGCTGGCCCTCAACCCGATTGACCTTTTTCGAGCCTTGAACCTCTCGGATCGGATGGAATTTCAAGTGCCTGTCTTCACCACGCTGCTGCCGGTGACACTCTGGTTGGCCGGCACGCTTGGACTGAGCATTTGGAAACTGCGCCAAACTGATTTATGAAACCTAAAATTATCCTCTCCGTATTGTGTATCCTGACGCTCGCGACCGTTTTATCGGCCGTGGCGTTTAGCCGCCATAACCAATCCGACCGCGGTCCCGCCGGCCATTTACGGACCTTTCAGGTTCACGGCCAAATCCTCGCGGTTGACCGCGCCGGCAAGAAAGTTCGAATCGCGCATGAAGCCATCCCCGATTACATGCCGGCCATGACCATGCCCTTTCCAGTCAAAAACGGAGAAATTCTGAGCGGGCTATCTGTGGGCGAGAACGTGCAATTCGAACTGGACGTCACAGTGAATGATTCCTGGGTTTCCCATATCGAAAAAATTGCAGAAGACTCGCCGACGGAGATTGCCAGCATCCAAACGGCCGCCACCTCGGTGCAAGATTACGCCACCGAGCTAATCCAGGTAGGTGAGGAAGAACGGGGCGCTCTTTTGGGCGAACGTCGTGATTACCGCGCTCAAGGACGATACGGGCACACTCCGGGGATTTGCCAAGGTCACTCGTGATTTGACCGAGCGCAAGCGAGCAGAGGATGCCCTGCGCGAGAGTGAAGCGCGCTGGCAAGCCTTTCTGGACCGCAGTTCGTCAGTTATTTTCGTAAAAGACACCACAGGCCATTATACCGACGTCAACCGGCAGTTCGAATCCGTTTTCGGTTTGGCCAAGGACCAAATCCTAAACCGGACCGACCAAGAAATCTTCGATCCCGTTCAAGCGGCCGCATTTTGGGCAAACGACCTCAAAGTTCTCGCCCAAGGCGTTCCGATACAGTTTGAGGAGATGGGCAAATATTGCGACGGCCTCCACACTAGCGTGGTCGAGAAGTTTCCTTTGCGCGATGCCCAAGGGCGGGTTTACGCCATCGGTGGGATAGCGACCGACATTACCGCACGCAAGAAGGCCGAAGAAGCCCTGCGCGAGACCCAAGAGACGCTCCAGACCATTTTCGACGCGGCGCCAGTTGCGATCCTCGGAGTTGACCGCGCAGGCCGGATCACGAGTTGGAACAAGGGGGCGCACTCCATGTTTGGCTGGACCACCGAAGAAGCGGTCGGCCGAGTTTGTCCGACCGTTCCAAAGGATGGCTTGAGGGATTACCATGCGATGATCAGCCGTGTCCTGCGTCATGGACCGCAAACCGGCATGGTCCGCTATCGGCAAAAGAAGAGCGGCGACCTAATCCATGCAGGTCTGAGCGCGGCGCCGCTTCGTGACGCCGCCGACGGTCATTCCGGTGTCCTGATTATTTTGGAAGACATCAGCGAGCGTATGGGTGCGCAGCAGAGGCTGAAGGATTACGCCGAACGGCTCGAAGCTCTTTCGGGGCAACTTCTGCAAGCGCAGGAGGGCGAGCGAAGGAGGATCGCGCGCGAGCTGCATGACCAGGTCGGTCAGGCGCTGACCCTCATTCAGGTGAATCTTCAGGCTGCGCGAGACATACCGGGCTCGCCGGGGATCAGTGCCGTTCTAAACGAGAATATTCTTTTGGTGGAAAGCGTTGTCCAGCAGGTCCGCAGTCTCTGTCTTGATCTCCACTCCTCTCTCCTTGAGGATTTGGGTCTGGTGCCAGCCCTGCGGTGGCATCTGGATCGCCTCTTCAAGGCGACCGGAGTGCAAGTTCAACTCAGAGCGACGGCCAGCGTGGCCAAAGCAAGGTGGCCGACCGAGATCGAAACAGCCTGCTTCTGGGTCGCCCAGGAAGCGTTGACGAATGTCCTTCGCCATGCAAGAGCTGGCAACGTCAAGGTGCATCTTTTTCGAACACGCTCTCGGCTGATCCTGCGCCTCACGGATGACGGAATCGGCTTCGAAGTTCCGACAGCTGCGAAGCAAGCGATCCAAAACCCTAAATTGGGGTTATTGAGTATGGAAGAGCGCACGAAACTTGTAAGAGGGGAGTTCACCATCACTTCTGCCCCGGGCAAGGGAACCAGTGTCTGCGCCTCTTTCCCGCTAATACTCGGTGGGTCGAACAAGACCCCTTGACGTTCTTATGCGCACCGTCTCCACCATGACTTCGCCCAGATTGGCTGGGTCCGGTCGAAATCCGATGAAGCCGACGAGAATTTTATTGGCGGATGACTGTAAGCGTCGTTAGGGATACAGGTCCGAGAGGTTCCGGTTGTCTGATGCGGTCGGTTACTGAACCTGGGGCCCGTGAGGCTGGCGAGCTTTGCGCCACTGGTCAGGGATAAGTTCCCGGACCTGGTT